>JACCVQ010000106.1 GCA_013698095.1 Chloroflexota bacterium | reverse complement strand
GGCGAGCTCTGGCGAGCCGCGACGGCCGATGGATCGATCGAGCAGCTGACCGACGGCCGACAGTACATCTCGAGCTTCGACCAGACCGACCTCGGGCGGGGCCGGACGCGGACGGCGTGGCTGCGCTCGTCACCGACCGACCTCGCCGACCTCTGGGTCCGGGATGGCGTGCACGGCGCGTCGCGGCGCTTGACCGACCTCAACGGCGACATCCTGCGCGACGTGGAGCTGCGCGAGCCGGTCGAGCGCTGGGCCGACGTCGACGGGCGACGGATCCAGGGCTGGTATCTGGCGCCGGTCGCGCCGGTCGCGCCACGGAAGGCCACCGCGGCGGCCCGTCCGGCGCCCGTGGTGACCCAGATCCATGGCGGCCCGCACACCCTGTACGGCTGGGCGCCGGTTCTCGAGTTCCAGCTCCTCGCGGCGGAGGGGATCGGCGTCTTCTACTCGAATCCGCGCGGATCGGAGGGCTACGGCCGCGCCTTCAACGAGGCGAATATCAGGGACTGGGGCCCGGGCCCGATGCGCGACGTGCTCGCCGGCGTCGACGCCCTCGTCGCCGACGGCCTCGCCGACCCGGATCGGCTCGGCGTCACCGGCGGCTCGTACGGTGGCTACCTGGTGAACTGGATCCTGGGTCACGACCAGCGGTTCGCCGCCGCCATGACGTGTCGCTCGGTGTCCGACATGTCGATGCTGTTCCTGACCGGCGATCTGAGCAGCGGCTTCTGGCCGAGCTACGAGTTCGGGGCGCTGCCGTGGGACGACCCGGCCTACTTCCGCGAGATCTCCCCGATCAGCTACGCCGACGCGATCCGGACCCCTCTCCTGATTCAGCACAGCGAGAAGGACATCCGGACGACGGTCGGCCAGGCCGAGCTGCTGTTCACGGTCCTTCGCTCGAAGAAGCGGCCGGTCCGCCTCCTGCGCGTCCCCGAGGAGACCCACGAGCTGACGCGATCCGGGACGCCGTTCCGGCGGGCCGAGAACCTTGTCGTCGTGCGCGATTGGTTCCGCCACTTCCTCGTCGACGGCAAGCGCCGCCTGCCGCCGCTGCCGAAGATCCGGGCCGGCCGCTAGGGTTGCCGGGCCGCGAGGCGCCGCGCTGACGGTCAGCCGCCGGGCACGACCCGGAAGACCTGGCCGAGCTTCTCTGCGGGCCGAGCCGCGTCCGGGCCACGACGTCCAGCTCGCCAGCCGCGTCCTCGCCGATTCCCGACACGAATACGCCGGGCATCGGCACACTCGCGACAGCGAGCCGATTCCCAGTGCCACGAACCGGATCGCGCCGGCTCGGGGGTCCGTCACGAGCATGGAACCGCGCGGAACCGGGGTGTTGCCCCGCCAATCCTTGCGCCGCCCGGTCAGCGCTCCGCGGCGCGCGGGCGGAACCGACGCCCGCCGATCGCCAGCCCCAGGAACGCGGCAAGCGCGAGGAGGATCGCCGTCGCGGCGCCTGGTCCGGTCGAGTTGACAGCGAGCGGCGCCGCAAGCCCGTCCGTCGGCGGAACGGTGGACCCCGGCCGGTTCGTCGGGGCAGCAGTCGCCGCGGCCGCGGTGACAGTCAAGGTCCCGGTCATCGTCGTGTGGATCGCGCAGTGGTAGGCAAACGTGCCTGCCGTCGTGAACGTCACCGACTTCGAGGAGTTGCCCGCGATCGTGCCCGTGTCGAACGCCGCGTCGTCCGCGGTCGCGGTGTGACCCTGGGCGTCGGCGTTGGCCCACGTCACGGTGTCGCCAACCGCGACCGTGAGCGTCCGGGGCGCGAACGCGAAGCCCGAGATGTCGACGGTGTGGTCCGCGGCCAGGACCGTGGCCACGCCGCCGAGCAGCGCGACGACGACCCCGCCACTGACCGCGAACACGTTGAGCCGCCCCCGGATCGATCGTCTGGTCATCGCCACCCTCCCTCGCACCTGCCCGGACAACCATCGCTACGCCGCGCAGGACGTGTCGGTTCTCGGCGGCCGCGACGGGATGCCGCCGGGCAACCCCCCCCCCACCCCGGCCGCGTCGGAGCCCGCCGGAGCCCGGTGTATCCTCACCGTCCGATGGCGACTTCCACCCGCCCCGACACGCTCTCGCGCGAACGCGCCCATGAGCTCGTGCGCTCGTGGGATGGCCGGCCGGGGGCGCTCGGCAGCCTGCTCGGGCGGGTCAGCAGCGTCGACCAGGTCGGGGTCGAGGAGCGGGTCGACGCGCTGAAGAAGCGTTCGATCAAGAAGCAGTCGAAGCTCTGGGCGCTCGATCTCGCGATCCGGATGATGGACCTGACCACCCTCGAGGGAAAGGACACGCCGGGCAAGGTCCGGGCGCTGTGCCAGAAGGCGATGACGCCGCAGCCCGGCGACCCGTCGATCCCGTCGGTCGCGGCGATCTGCGTCTACCCGTCGCTCGTCGCCGACGCCAAGGAGGCCCTCACGGGCTCGAACGTCAAGGTCGCCTCGGTCGCGACCGGCTTCCCGTCGGGCCAGACCTTCCGCGACATCAAGCTGGCCGAGACCCGCGCGGCGGCGGAGGCGGGCGCCGACGAGATCGACATGGTCATCGACCGCGGCGCGTTCCTGACCGGCGACTACCTGACCGTGTTCGAGGAGATCGTCGACGTCAAGGAGGCCTGCGGCGACGCCCATCTCAAGGTGATCCTCGAGACAGGCGAGCTCGAGACGTACGACAACGTCCGGCGCGCGTCCGTCCTCGCGATGGCGGCCGGCGCCGACTTCATCAAGACCTCGACCGGCAAGGTCGTCCCGGCCGCGACGCTGCCGGTGACGCTCGTGATGCTCGAGGCGATCCGCGACTTCGAGCGCCAGACCGGGCGCCAGGTCGGCATGAAGCCGGCCGGCGGGATCCGCGTGTCGAAGGAGGCGATCCAGTATCTCGTGGTCCTGTACGAGACCCTCGGTCCGCGCTGGATGAGCCCCGACTGGTTCCGCTTCGGCGCTTCATCGCTCCTGAATGACGTCCTGATGCAGATCGAGAAGGAGCGGACCGGCCGCTACCAGGGACCGGACCACTTCACCCTCGACTGACCGCCGCGGGCGCGTGCGTGGGACGGCCGTACCGTCATTCTCGGCCTGACCGAGGTGTCCTCGGCATCGTCACGATCGATTGCAATGCGGCCGCGACGCCCCGCGAGCCCGACGGGCACCCCACGGCGCGGGCCGCTCCTACGCTTGGTCCATGACGACGAGGGTGGCGGGTCAGGGAGAGCAGGCGATCGACGTGGTCGCCCCGCGCAGCCTGCTCATCGCCGCAGCCCCGCCTGCGGTCGGTCTGGCTGTGCTTCACCTCGTCATCTTCCTGGCGTACGGGGCGGTCACGAACGCGATCGGGGCTGTCCTGATCCTGGCCTACCTCGCGGTCCTGGCCGCGGGCTGGGTCGCGGTGCAACGAGACCAACCGCGGACGGCGATCGTGCTCACGGGTGGTGGCCTGATCGCGGTTGCGGTCGCGCTTGCGGCGTTCGTCCCCACTACCCGCGGGCTCGTCCTCATCGCCCCGATCGTTCTCGTGGCGCTCGCGATGACCTATGTGTCACGAACCCGTCTGGGCGGGCTCGCGATCGCAGCCTGGCTGGCCGGGCTTGGCATCGTCGTCCTCCTCCAGGTCAGCCCGGAGGTCGGGACGAATGCACCGCCGGCGGTCGTGGCGATCCTGCGAATCGTGCAGAGCGCGGTCGGGCTGGCGTTCGCGATCTTCCTCCTCTGGCAGTTCAGCAGCCGCCTCGATCTCGCCCTGAACCGGATGTCGGCCGCGAACACGGCGCTGTCCGATTCCCAGGACACCGTCAAGCGGGTCAACAGCGAGCTTCTCCGCCAGGTCGACGAGCTCGAGCTCCGGAACCGCGAGGCGACCCTCGTCGGCCACATGGGCAGCCTGCTCGAGGTCAGCCAGACGGCGGATGAAGCCTACGGAGTGATCGCCCGTGGCGCCCGACTCCTGTTCCCGGGCCTGTCGGGGGCGCTCTACGTGCTGCCCCCGAACCGCCTCGTCGTCGAGCGCGTGGCGACGTGGGGTGTCGAGCCCGATACCCAGCGGATCTACCGGCCCGACGATTGTTGGGCGCTGCGCCAGGGGCGGCTGTTCATCGTCGACGGACCGGACTCCGGGCCGACCTGTGGCCATGTCGGGGGCGGTGACGCGATCCCATACATGTGCATCCCCCTGACCGCTCAGGGCGCGACGCTGGGGGTCTTCCACCTGTCCGAGGACTGGCCCGATGTGGCCCCCGCCAGTGCCGATGTTCCATCGAGCCCGGGTCCCGCGACGGCGACGGCGACGGCGACGGCGCAGCCGACCGCGGTGGACGCCGAACTCCGAACCGCCGACGTCCGCCTGACCGAGAGCGCTCGGAGCCTCGGCCTGTGGGTCGCCGAGCTGCTGGCGCTGTCCCTCGCCAACTTCCGCCTGCGCGAGACGCTCCACGCTCAGTCGACGCGGGACCCGCTGACCGGGCTGTACAACCGGCGCTACATGGAAGACTCGCTCGAGCGCGAGCTCTATCGCGCCGCCCGGGAAGAGGGAACGCTGGGCGTCGTCATGGCCGATCTCGACCACTTCAAGGCGTTCAACGACCGATCCGGCCACGTTGCGGGCGACGAGGTCCTCCGTTCGCTGGCGGCCCTCCTCAGCTCGAGCGTTCGGGCCGAGGACATCGTCTGCCGTTACGGCGGCGAGGAGTTCACCATCCTGCTCCCGAACGCCAGCCTCGAGGAAACGCAGGCCCGAGCCGAGGTGCTCCGCGCGGCCGCCGCGGCCCTCGTGGTTGCCGACGGCCAGCGCCTCACCCTGTCGCTCGGTGTCGCCGCCTTCCCCCGCCACGGGGCGACCGCCACGGAGTTGATCGGGGTGGCTGACGCCGCGCTCTACACGGCGAAGTCGACCGGGCGAGACCGGGTGGTCGCGGCGGCCTGAGAGCCGGACTCAGCGCAGGCGGGCCAGCCAGGCGAGGAGCGGCTTGGCGGCGGCGAGCGTCTCGGCGATGACGACCGGCAGGTCCGGCGATTCCGCCTCGGCGTCTGACAGGCGCCGCCCGAACACCACGTCCTTCAGCTTCAGGATGTCCGCCGCGGGATGGTCCGCCGCGTAGCCGGCTGGGACGCGTTGGAGGACGTGGCCATCGCGGCTGAGCGGGCCGAACATCTCCGCGAAGGCGGGCTCCTCGAGCAGTGCGCCGATCTCGGCAGGATCGGCGGCGACACGATGGCGGAACGCGGCGAGCCACGGCCTCTCCGGATGCCAGTAGCCGCCGCCGACGTAGATCTCGCCCGGCGAGAGGTGGAAGTAGCCGCCACTGGAGTGGACGTTCTCCGTGTGCGATCGGCCCTCGATGGCCGCGTCGTCCTCGCCCGTCCACGGGAAGCTCGCCCCGACGTTCGTCTTGTAGGGCGATTTGTCCTTTGCGAACCGGACGTCGCGATAGATCCGGAACGGCGACTTCGCGGGGTCCGCCCGAAGCGGCAGGCCGCGCGCCGCGAACTCCTCGGCGAGGGCGACGCAGAGTGACTCGAGCGGGTGCTTCAGCAACCCCTCGTACTCGGCCTTGCGCGGCTGGAACCACGCCCGATCGTTGTTGGCCGTGAGGTCTGCCAGGAACTGGACGGCCTCTGGCCGGAAGCCGGTGAAGGTGGAGGGAGCGGCGACGGCCATGGGATCAGTCTCCTGTGCGCGGCGACATGCTGATCCTACGCCTGCCCGATTACCCGTCGATTGCGCCGATGACGAGCGCCGCATTCAGACCGCCGAAACCGAACGAGGTCGACAGGATCCGGCGGTAGGTTCCGTCGCGGCCCGCGCGGTCACGGAGCAGCCCCGGCAGGAGCGCTGCAACGTCCGGATCAACCGTCTCGAGGTTCGCCGACCCCGGCACCCAGCCGTCGCGAACCGCGAGGGCGCAGATCGCGGCCTCGATCGCGCCCGACGCTCCCAGCGGGTGGCCGTAGAGCGCCTTCGTGCCGCTCACCGGCACGGACGTTGCCCGCTCGCCGAGCGCCAGCGCGATCGCCCGTGCCTCGGCGATGTCGCCGAGGGGCGTGGACGACGCGTGGGCGCTGACCCAGTCGATCTCGTCGGGCGCGACACCCGCGTCGGCCAACGCCTCCAACGCTGCCCGGCCGGCCTCCCGACCGTCGGCCCGGGGCTGGACCATGTGGTACGCATCCGAGGTCGCGGCGTAGCCCATCAGCTCGGCGTAGGGCTCGGCTCCGCGGGCACGGGCGACGTCCTCGGCCTCGAGCACGAGCAGGGTCGCACCCTCGCCCATGACGAAACCGTCGCGGCCGGCGTCGAACGGGCGGCAAGCATGGCCCGGGTCGTCGTTCCGGCCCGGCGACAGGGCCCTGATGATGTCGAACGCCCCGAACGCGAGCGAGCTGAGCGGCACCTCGGCGCCGCCGGCGATCGCGGCGTCGATATCGCCGGCCCGGATCGCTCCGAGCGCCTCGCCCAGCGCGACTGCTCCCGACGCGCACGAGTTCGCGGTCGAGAGGATCGGGCCGCGGACGCCGAGGGCGATCCCGAGGTTGGCAGGCGCCGCCCCACCGAACACCGCCAACGCAAGGTTCGGTGCGACGGCCTTGATCCCGCGCTCGAGATAGCGCTCGTGCTGCTCCTCGGCGTAGGCGATCCCGCCCAGGGCGCTGCCGAGATAGATCCCGATCCGGTTCGGCGACGCGCCGCCCCCCTCACCGGGCCGGAGCCCGGCGTCGTCGAGGGCAAGCCGCCCGGTGACGAGCCCGAACTGGCTGAACCGATCGAGCTGGCGAGCGGTCTTCGGCGGCATCCAGGCCGCCGGATCGAAGTCGTCGACCTGGGCGGCCACCTTGCTCCGGAACGGCGACGGGTCGAAGCGGTCGATCCGCTTGATCGGCGAGACGCCGGCCCGGAGGCCGGCCCGGAAGGCGTCGTTGCCGGCGCCGATGGCGGTGAGCGGCCCGATCCCGGTGATCCAGACGCGGCGCTGGTTGGTCCTCATGCTCGGGGATTCGTCGGCGGGGCCCCGCCGGACTTCTCGGCCGCCTCGACCGGCTCGACCGGCTCGACCGGCTCGGCCGCCGCGACGGCTTCGGCGATCGCCCGGAACGTCGCCAGCGTTCGGCCGGCGATCGGGGCCGTGAAGAGCCGATCGATCAGGGCTGCCCAGCCGGGCACCCGGGGTCGGAAGTCGTGCTCGATGTCGACGCGGCACGCTCCGCCCGGCCGGTCGACGATCCGCCACGTCACGGTCATTCCGCGCGTCGCTCCGCCACGGTGCGCGAAATGGAGCGTCCGCGTCGTCGTATCCGACCACGTGAGGGATCGCCACGCGACCGGCAACCCGAGCCCGAGGACGCCGATCAAGGGCCGGCGAGCGACGAACGAGACCAGGAGTCGTCCGGCGTGATCCGGGTCGGCGCGGCGCGTCGCGGAGGCGTAGTGCGGCAGGAGATCCGGCCAGCGCTCCACGTCGCGGGCGAGCAGAAACACGAGTTGGGCCGGCGCCGCGATGTCGATCCCGATCGTGGTCCTCATCGACCGACGGTCACGCCAGCGGTCCGGGCAGGGCCGCAGCGGGCAACGCCGCGCCGGGCAGGGCGAGCTCGATCGCATGATGGGCGACGCCCACGATCCGGAGCGATCGCAGCTCGTCCGGCCCGAACCAGGCGCACGTGTCGGTCGAGCCATCGACCTCGTCGCGCAGTTCGCCGCCCGTTGTTGCGACCCGGTACAGGAAGCCGATGAAGTGCATGTCGGCGCCGCCGGCAGCGCGGGAGCGGGGATAGACCCGCGAGAAGATCCCAAGAACCGAGTCGATCCGGCCGGTCAGCCCGGCTTCCTCCTCGAGCTCGCGCAGAACGGCTTCGTCGGGGTGCTCGCCGAACTCGACCCCGCCGCCGGGTAGCGTCCAGGCGCCGGCCTCGACCTCGTCGGCCGACAGCCGGCACAGGAGAATCCGACCATCCTCGTCAAGCGTGACGGCGTAGGCACCGAATCGCGTCCGCGGCGCGGGCCCGGCGGCCTGTCCGTCGGGGCTTTCCGGCGTCAGGCCGGATTCGGGACCGGGACCGCCGGTCACGGGCGGAGGAGTGCGGCGAGGAACCGCGGATCGAACACAAGCGAGGCCGGTGCCAGGTCACCCATCACGCGGCCCATCGTCTCACGGACGGCCGGACGATCAGCCAGGCGGCGGGCGGCGTAGTCGAACGCGGGCGGAACGGCGAGGAACGCCTGGACGAGGAGGCTGACGAGGTCCTTGCTCCGCGTCCGGCTGACGAGCGCGCGGTCGTAGGCGTTGAGCGCGCCCGAATCGCCGTGAAGCGATCGATCGATGGCGGCGACGGCCAGCTCGGCTGAGCGGAGCGCCCGATGGAGGCCCTCGCCGGTGAATGGATCGAGGAAGCCGGCCGCGTCGCCGACGAGCAGCCAGTCGCGTCCGGAGCGCCGGCTGACGCGGCTCCCGACCGGCGCCGCCCCGGCGATCTCGTCGCAGATCCGCGGCGCAGCCCAGGGCACCGGGTCATCGGCGGCCGCCGGAATCGCGGCCATGACGGTCCGCGCGACGGCTTCCGAGCCATCCACGCGGAGTTGGCGCCGCCACGATTCACTCGCAAGGACGATCCCGACGTTGACCCGCCCGCCCGGCACCGGCGCGAGCCCCACGTAGCCGCCGTCGAACACGATCATCCGAGCGTCGCGAATCGCGTCGGGCGCCGGATCCTCGACATGGAACGTCAAGGCCGGCCGATCGCCGAGGGGCGGACGCCGGACGACGCTCACCTCGCGGGCAACGATCGAGCGCAACCCGTCGGCCCCGACGACGACACGGGCCACGATCGCGGCTCCGTCGGCGAGCGTCACCGTCCCGTCGCGGACTCTCCGGACCGCGACCCCGAGCCGGACCTCGGCGCCGGCCGCGCGCGCGAGATCGAGCAGGTGGGGATCGAGATGCGACCGATCGAGGCCAACGGCGGGCGTCCGGAGCGACCCGTCGTCGCCGTAAGTCAACCGGAACCGGGTGCCTGTTGCCGTCTCGACGCGCATCGCGGGGACCCGCCTGGCTACCTGATCCAGGTCTGCGCCGACGACGCCGAGCCGTCCGAGAGCGACCACCGTGGCCGGTGACGTGAAGACCCCGCACGCTCGCCAGCGCCAGACCGGGGCCCGCTCGAGCACGATCACGCGCCACCCACGTCGGGCGAGGCCGATCGCGGCGGCGGCGCCGGCCGGTCCACCGCCAACGACGACGACGTCCGCCCGCTGGTCGATTGTCGCCATCTCAGCGGGCCGCGATCGCGACACGGTGACCGGCGAGCCCGACGACCGTCGCGATCGGGTGCAGGCCGGCGTCGCTGAGCAGGTCGAGGAGCTCCGCCCGGCTGTACGCCCGGCGAACCGACAGCGGGCCGTCGTGCCGCGTGTAACTGCCCGTCGCCAGCGTGTGGACCGCCAGCCAGGTTCCGAGCCACGCCACTCGGCCGCGAACCAGGTCGTTCACGACGATCCCGTCCCGCGCCACCCGGCGCAGCTCGCGCAGGAAGGCCACGGCGTCGCCCGGCTCGAGGTGGTGGACCACGAGCGAAGCATGGGCGACACTGAACGCGGCGTCGGGGTAGGGGAGGCCTCGTCCGTCGGCGACCTCGAGGGTGAGGCCCGGGATGCGATCGATGGCCGGCCGCGCGACGCGCGCCGCGGCCAGGACCTCGGGTCGGCTGTCGGTGGCGGTCACGGCGAGGTCCGTGCCGACGCGGGCGGCGTGGGCGAGCAGTGCAATCGGGATGTCGCCTCCGCCGGTCCCCACGTCGAGGATGGTGGTGGCCGGGCGGTCCGCGGCGGAACCGAGAGCGTCGATTGCCCGACGCGAGAGGCTCGCTCCGCCGCTGACCCGGTTCAGGCGGACGAGGTCGCGCAGGTTCGTCACGAGGGCGGCGGGATCGTCGAGCGGTCCGTCGAGCAGCTCGTGGACACCCGTCAGGCGATTCATCGACCAAGCCTAGCGACGCTCTGATGGAGCCGCCCGACCGACCGCCGATGCTGGAAACTAGCGAGCATGGCGACTCGACCGACCCGCGTTCCGCTCGGTCCCTTCCATTTGCTCCGTCCGCGCGCGTGATCGTCGTCGCCGGCGAGAGCCTGATCGATCTCCTCGTCCGCGAGGACGGCTCGGTCAGGGCGACGCCCGGTGGTGGGCCGTACAACGTTGCCCGCGCCCTGGGTCGGCTCGGTCGGCCCGTCGCCTTCCTCGGCCGGATCTCAACGGACCGGTTCGGTCGGATCCTGCGCGAACGCCTCGTGGCCGATGGCGTCGGCTTGACGATGGCGCCCACGACCGACGACCCGACTCTCCTCGCGGTCGCCGAGCTGGACGCGGGCGGATCCGCCGGCTACCGGTTCCACACGACGGGCACAGCGGCCGTCGGGCTCGTGCCTGGCGACCTGCCGGCCGGTCTGCCTGCGACGACGACGGTTCTTCACGTCGGCACGCTCGGCTTGGTCCTCCAGCCGATGGCGGCCACGATCGAGCAGCTGGTCGCCAGGGCTGGCTCCGACGTCCTGGTGATGGCCGACCCGAACTGCCGGCCATCCGCGATCAGCGACGAGCCTGCCTACCGCGCCCGGCTCGGTCGGGTGCTCGCCCGCATCGATGTCGTCAAGGTCAGCACCGACGATCTCGCCTGGCTCGAGCCCGCCCTCGATGTCGTCGCGGCGGCCCGCGTTCTCGTCTCCGCGGGTCCTCCGACCGTTCTCGTGACCGACGGTGGCCGGCCCGTCCGGATCGTCACGGCCGGCGCGGTCACGGCGGTCGACGTACCCCGCGTCGTTGTCGTCGACTCGGTCGGCGCCGGCGACGCCTTCGGGGCGGGCTTCCTCGCCGCCTGGACGGCCGCCGGCCACGGCCGCGCCATCGTCAACTACGCCGCCAGCTCCACCCTGGCACGCCAGATCGAACACGGCGCCCGCGCCGATCTCTACATCACAGCCGATCCAGACTGGCTCGACCGGCTGGTGTCGCGCGGCGAGATATCAGCAGGATCGAGACGGTCGCTGTGCGCAAACCGCCTGGTGGTGATCGCGCCTGCCCGGCGTGGCTTCCCGCTGCGTTTCGTCGAGTCGTTCGCTGCCGCCGCCGC
>JACCVQ010000101.1 GCA_013698095.1 Chloroflexota bacterium | reverse complement strand
GGTCACGAGCGGCACGTCCTGCCCCAGCAACGGCCCATCGCCCAGCCCCGGATCCGCTACCAGCCGACCGCGGTCCTGTCCGAGGATGAGCTGGAGTCGATCCACCTGGCCTCGCTCCGGGTCCTGTCCGAGATCGGAATGGACTTCCTCGACGAGGGCGCGCGCGAGCTCCTCAAGGCGGCCGGCGCCGACGTCCGCGACGGCGTCGAGCGGGTCCGGTTCGAACCGGGGATGGTCGTCGAGAGGATCAAGACTGCGCCGTCGGAGTTCATGCTCCACGCGACGAATCCGGAACGGTCGCTCCGGATCGGTGGCGACTGGACGGCGTTCGGGACCGTCGGCAGCGCGCCGAACGTGGCCGACCTGGACCGCGGCCGGCGGGTCGGCAACCGCGACGACTATCAGAACCTGATCCGCCTCGCCCAGATGCTCAACACCGTCCATTTCTTCGCCGGCTACCCGGTCGAGCCGATCGACATCCACGCGTCAGTCCGCCATCTCCATGCGATCCACGACCTGCTGACCCTGGCCGACAAGCCGATCCACGCGTATTCGTTGGGTCGCCAGCGGAACCTTGACGCCCTCGAGATGGTCCGGATCGCGCGCGGACTTGACGATGTGACCCTCGACCGCGAGCCGTCCATCTTCACGGTCATCAACTCGTCGTCGCCGCTCCGGCTCGACACGCCCATGCTCCACGGCATCCTCGAGTTCTCCGCCCGCAACCAGGTGATCGTGATGACGCCGTTCACGCTGGCGGGCGCGATGGCGCCGGTGACGCTGGCCGGCGCGCTCGCGGAGCAGAACGCCGAGGCGCTCGCGGGGATCGTGCTGACCCAGGTGGTCCGGCCGGGCGCTCCGGTCGTGTACGGCGGCTTCACCTCGAACGTCGACATGCAGTCGGGCGCGCCTGCATTCGGGACACCTGAGTACATGCGGACGGCGATGATCGGCGGCCAGCTGGCGCGCCGCTACAACGTCCCGTACCGGTCATCGAACGTGTCGGCCGCGAACGCGGTTGACGCCCAGGCGGCGTACGAGTCGGTGTTCTCGCTGTGGGGCGCGATCATGGGCGGGGTCAACCTGCTCATGCACGGCGCGGGCTGGATGGAAGGCGGGCTCCACGCCGGCTACGAGAAGATGATCCTCGACGCCGAGCTGCTCGGGATGGTGGAGGCCTTCCTCGAGCCGGTCGTCGTCGACGAGGACACGCTCGCGTTCGACGCGATGGTCGATGTCGGCCCGGGCGGGCACTTCTTCGGGACCGCCCACACCCAGGCTCGCTTCAAGACCGCGTTCCACAAGCCATTGCTGTCGGACTGGCGGAACTACGAGAGCTGGGAGGAGGCGGGCTCGCCCGAGGCCCCCGCCAAGGCGAACAAGATCTGGAAGCAGCTCCTCGCCGCCTACGAGCCGCCGCCGCAGGACCTCGCCATTCGCGAGGAGCTCGACGCCTTCGTGGCCCAGCGCGTCGCCGAGGGCGGGGTCCCCACCGACTTCTGACGACCCTCACCGACCGCTGACCCGTCGCCATCACCGCCGCCCTGCGCATTTCGGCCGCGATCCGCAAACAGAGAAGAGGGCATTCGTGAAGACATCCACCCAGGTCGTCGTCATCGGTGGTGGCGTCGTCGGCGCCAGCGTCCTGTACCACCTGACGAAGGCCGGCTGGACCGACGTGATGCTCCTCGAGCGGCGCGAGCTGACGGCCGGCTCGACGTGGCACGCGGCGGGCGGGATGCACACCCTCAACGGCGACCCGAACGTCGCCCGTCTCCAGCAGTACACGATCCAGCTGTACGAGGAGATCGAGCGGATCAGCGGCCAGAACTGCTCGATCCACCTCAACGGCGGGATCATGCTGGCCGACACCGAGGTCCGGATGGACTTCCTGCGGATGGCCCAGGCCCGCGGCCGCTATCTCGGGATGGACCTCGACCTGATCACCCCGAACGAGGCGCGCGACCTCTTCCCGCTCCTCGACCCGCAATATTTCGTCGGCGCGATGTACGACCCCGTGGAAGGCCACGTCGACCCGAGCGGCGTGACCCGGGCGTACGTGAAATGCGCCCAGCTCCTCGGGGCGGAGGTTCACCAGCACACCCCCGTGGTGGGGCTCAGCCAGCGCCCGGACGGCACCTGGGACGTCCGGCTCGAGAACGGCGAATCGATCCACACCGAGCACGTCGTCAACGCCGGCGGGCTGTGGGCGCGCGAGGTCGGCAGGATGGTCGGGATCGAGCTGCCGGTCCTCGCGATGGAGCACATGTACCTGCTCACCGTCGACATGCCCGAGGTCATCGACAACGTGGCGACGACCGGCAAGGAGATGCCGATGGCCATGGACTTCGCGGGCGAGATCTACATCCGCCAGGAAGGGCGGGGGATGCTCCTCGGGACGTACGAGCAGGCGGCCGTGCCGTGGTCCCCGAGGGAGACACCGTGGGACTTCGGGTCGCAGCTCCTCAAGCCGGACCTGGATCGCCTGACGCCGGAGCTGTCGGTCGCGTTCCAGCACTACCCGGCGATGCGCGACACCGGCATCCGCAAGGTCGTCAACGGGCCGTTCACGTTCGCGCCGGACGGGAATCCGCTTGTCGGGCCGATCCGCGGGCTGCGCGGCTACTGGGTCGCCTGCGGGGTCATGGCGGGACTGTCGCAGGGCGGCGGGGTGGGCCTCGCGCTGGCAGCCTGGATGACCGCCGGCGACGCGGGCGACTCCGGGATGGATATCTGGGCGATGGATGTTGCCCGCTACGGCGACTACGCGACGCTCGCGTTCACGAACGCGAAGGTCCAGGAGAACTACCGCCGGCGGTTCCGGATCACGTTCCCCAACGAGGAGCTGCGGGCCGCCCGCCCGCTCCTGACCACGCCGATCCACGACCGGCTGACCGCCGCCAACGCCGTCTGGGGCGCGACCGCGGGGCTCGAGCATGCGCTCTGGTTCCAGAAGGAAGGCCTCGAGCCGAAGGAGGACGTCACCTTCCGGCGCTCGAACGCCTGGGAGAGCGTCGCGGAGGAGGTCACGGCCGTCCGCGAGCGCGTCGGCATGACCGAGATCTCGAATTACGCGAAGTACCGGGTCACGGGAGCTGGTGCCGAGGCGTGGCTGTCATCGCTGCTCACGGCGCGGATGCCGGCGCCGGGTCGGATCACGCTGACCGCGATGCTCAACGACGCGGGCCGGATCGTCGGGGAGTTCACGGTCGCCCGGGCGTCCGAGGCCGACGAGTTCCACCTGTTCGGCTCGCTCCCGGCCGAGACCCACCACTCGCGCTGGTTCCGCCACCACCTGCCCCGCGACGGCTCGGTCACATTCGAGGTGCTGGGTCTCAGCCTCGTCGGCCTGTCACTGACCGGTCCGCGCTCGCGGGACGTCCTGGCCGCCGTCGCGCCGGATCTCGACCTGTCGACCGAGGCCTTCCCGTTCATGACGTTCCGGCGAGTCGATCTCGGAGTCCACCCGGCGCTCGTCGGCCGGATCAACTATTCCGGCGAGCTCGGCTACGAGTTGTGGGTGGCGCCCGAGCACCAGCGGGCGCTGTTCGACAAGATCGTGGCCGTCGGCGAGGCACACGGCCTGCGCCTGTTCGGAATGCGGGCGCTGATGTCGCTCCGGCTCGAGAAGAGCTATGGCACGTGGTTCCGCGAATACCGCCCGATCTACACCGTGCTCGAGGGCGGGATCGGACGCTACGTCAGGCTCGACCACGAGTTCATCGGGCGAGCGGCACATGAGGCCGAGGCCGCGGCCGGTGGCCCGAAGCGCAAGCTCGTGATGCTGGTCGTGGACCCCGAGCCCGAGAATCCGGCGGACGTGATCGGCGACGAACCGATCTGGCACGACGAGAAGGTCGTCGGCTGGGTCACGTCCGGTGGTTATGGGCACAGCGCCGGCGTCTCGCTCGCTCTGGGCTACGTGCCGACGGAGCTCGCCTCGCCCGACGGCCCCGGCGGCGACGGGTTCGAGATCGAGATCATCGGCCGGCGCCGGCCGGCCCGCCTCCAGCCCGAACCGGTCCACGATCCGCAGGGTCTTCGGATGCGCCAGTGACCGACGGCTCCATTTCGGGATCCGGCGGTCGGATCGTCGTCGACGGGCGGCCGATCGAGTTCGCGGCCGGGGACTCGGTCGCGATCGCGATCATGCGCAGCGGTAAGGTCCCGGGCGGTGGGGGTACGCTCTGCCTGGCCGGCGACTGCGGCAACTGCCTCGCCACCGTCGACGGCGTCGCCCACGTCCGGACGTGCGAGGTGGAGGCGCGGCCCGGGACCGCCGTCGCGGGCGATCCGGGTCATGGCAAGCCGCCGCTGCCAATCGTCGACGGCCGCGACCTGACGAGGACGCCGATCGGCCGTGAGCTCGGGGTTCGACGGATCGACGTCGACATCGCCGTGATCGGCGGTGGCCCAAGCGGCCTGGCCGCAGCCGCGGCAGCCGCGGCGGGCGGGGGGAACGTCCTCGTCCTCGACGCCGATAGCGGAACCGAGGTCGTGGCCATCTACCCGGGACGCTCGATCGTCGCCCGTGAGCCGGCCGGAATGCTTCATGTCCGGGCCGACGAGATCGTGGTGGCGACGGGTTCGGCCGAGATCCAGCCCGTCTGCCCGGGCAACGACCTGGCCGGGATCGTCACCTCCGGCGCCGCCGAGCGGCTGCAGGCCGCGGGGGTCGGACTCGGTGTCGCCGTCGCAATCGGGTCGCCGCCGTCTGGCGTGGCGTGCACCGTCCTCGACGGGCGCCTCATCCGGTTCGAGGGCGATGCGACCGGGCGACTACGGTCGGTGGTCACCACGAACACGGACGGCTCCGAGATGACGACCGCCTGCGACACCGCAATCGTCGGCCTGGGGCGCGCGCCCCGTGATGTCCTCGCCCGGATGACCGGCGACGACGCGATCTCGCTCGTGGGCTCGGTCGCGGACGAGCACCCGCTGCCGGCCGCACCGACCGCCGGCGAGATCTGCCGCTGCATGGGGACGACGGTCGACGACCTCGCGTCCGCCTGGGATGCCGGCTACACCGAGCTCGAGCTCCTGAAGCGGGCGAGCTGGGCGGGTCTCGGGCCGTGCCAGGGAGGCGCGTGCCTGCCCCACGTCCGGGCGTTCATCGCGGCCCGGACGGGCACGGTACCCGAGCCCTTCACGGCCCGTCCGGCATCGCGCCAGATCACCCTCGCCGAAGCTGCGGCCGACACCACGATCGATGCCTTCCGGCGGACGCCGCTCCACGACGAGCACCTGGCGCTCGGCGCCCGCATGGACCGGTTCGGCGGATGGTGGCGGCCGTGGCACTACGGCGACGTCGTCGGAGAGTACTGGGCGGTTCGCGAGGGTGTTTCGATCGGCGACGTGTCGACCCTCGGCAAGCTGGTCGTCAGTGGTCCCGATGTCGTCGAGGCGCTCGAGCGGATCTACCCGTGCCACGTCGCGGACATCAAGGTCGGAAGGTCGCGCTATGCGCTACTCCTCAACGAGCGCGGCCACGTGATGGACGACGGGATGATCCTGCGGACGGGGGAGTCACGGTTCGTACTGTCGTTCACGTCCGGAGGTGCCGCGAACGCCGAGATGTGGATCCGCGACTGGGTCGACACGTGGGGCCTTCGCGTCCACGTCATGGACCGGACAATGTCCCTTGCCGCGATCAACGTAACGGGGCCGCACGCCAAGGAGCTCCTTGCGCGGCTCGGGCTGGCGGAGCCGCCGCGGTTCCTGGGTCACCTGGAGGCGGACATCGCCGGCGTGCCCTGTCACGTGATGCGCCTCTCGTTCACCGGCGAGGCAGCGTTCGAGCTCCACCACCCGGTCGACGGGTCCGTGACGCTCTGGCGGGCGCTGCTCGATGCAGGCCGGGACTTCGGGATCCGGCCGCACGGGCTCCAGGCGCTGTTCGGGCTGCGGCTCGAGAAGGGCCACGTCATCGTCGGGATGGACACCGAGCTCGACACGACCCCGCACCGGCTCGGGATGGACTGGGCGGTTCGGATGGAGAAGCCGGCGTTCATCGGCAAGGCGGCGCTCGAGCGGACGTCCAGGCTGCCCGACACACGGCGCTGGGTCGGATTTGCGATGGACGGGGAGGCGCCGCCGGAGGGCTCGCCGATCCTCGGACGCGATGGTGACGAGATCATCGGCAACGTCACCGGGTCGTGGACCTCGCCGTTGCTCGGCCGGGCCCTGCTTCTCGGTTGGCTGAAGCGCACGCCGTTCCCGGACCGCGTCGTCATCAACGGCCGCGAGGCTGTCGTGACCGCGACCCCGTTCTACGACCGGGAGGGCCTCCGTGCCCGCGCTTGAGCCGCTCGTCGGGCGCCGCGTCATCGGAGATCCTGACGCCCTCGACGCGGCGATCTGGTCCGGCCGCGACGTGGTCGTTCTCCGCCTCGCCCCCGACGAGGCGTTCGGGATCGGGGCGACAGCGGTCGAGCTCGATGACGAGCACGCGATCGACGAGTCGGAGGCCGGCTTTGTCGGCGCCGTCCTCTCGACGGCCGACCTCGCGGACGTCATCGCCCGCGTCGACTGGTCCCTGCCGTCCGACCCCTCGGCCCTGGCCCAGGGCAAGGTCGCCGGCGTGCCGGCCAAGCTGCTGATCGGCGACCCGAGTCTCCTCGTCACCCATGCCGCATACGCCGGCGAGCTGGCGGACCGACTGGGGTGGTCGTCGTGAACCCTGGCGCGGTCGCGGCGTTCGGCGCGACCGAGGCGGTCGCCTCCCTTCAGCCGATCGTCTGGCACGAACCGCGGGATTCGTACGACGTGGTCATCGTCGGCGGCGGCGGCCACGGCCTCGCCACCGCCTACTACCTCGCGACCCGCCACGGGATCACGAACGTCGCCGTCGTCGAGGCCGACTACATCGCGTCGGGCAACACGGGCCGGAACACGACGATCATCCGGGCCAACTACGCGATCCCCGAGGCGATCCGGTTCTACGACCACTCGATGAAGCTGTACGAGGGCCTCGAGGCCGAGACCGGCGCTGCGATCTTCCACCGCAAGAAGGGCCACGTCTGGCTCGCCCACAGCGAGATGGGGATGCGGACCGAGCGGGCGCGCGTCCTGATGAACCAGGCGATGGGGGTCAACACCGAGTTGCTCGGTCCGGCCGGCGTGAAGGCACTGGTCCCCCAGATCGATCTGACCGGCGGCGGCCGCTACCCGGTCTTCGGCGCGTCGCATCACGTCGAGGCGGCCACGGCCCGTCACGATCGGGTCGCCTGGGCGTATGCGTCCGGGGCGACGAGCCGTGGCGTCCACGTCATCCAGCACCGACCGGTGACCGGGCTGCTCCGGGATGGGCCGGGCGGCCGCGTTCTCGGGGTCCAGACCGCGGCCGGGCCGATCCACGCCGGGATCGTCCTGTCGGCCGTCGGCGGGCGTGTCTCGCAGCTCGCCGCCATGGCCCGCGTCCGGCTGCCCGTGCGAACCCACCCGCTCCACGCGTTCGTGACCAACGACTTCGAGCAGGGCCTCGCCAAGATCGTCGCCTCGACCGAGCTCGCGTGCTACGTCAGCCAGACCGAGCGCGGCCAGATGCTGATCGGGGCCGAGTTCGACAGCCAGCCGTCGTTCTCGCGGCTCTCGTCGTTCGACGCGCTCCGGAGCTACGCCTACAAGATCACCCGGCTCCTGCCCTTCCTGCGCTCGATGCGGATCCTCCGGACGTGGGCCGGGCTGTGCGACATCTCGGCCGATTTCAGCCCGATCATGGGCGAGACCGGGGTGGACGGCTTCCTGATCACGACCGGCTGGGGGACGTGGGGCTTCAAGGCGATCCCGGCCGGCGGCGAGGCGCTCGCCGAGCGGATCGCGACCGGCCGAACGCCTGCCCTGATCGCGCCGTTCGGGCTGGACCGGTTCCGGAACGAGCTGGCGATGGCCGACCAGGCGTCGGCGGGGACGCGCTGATGCACACGCTCGACTGCCCCCGCTGCGGCCGCCGGCCGCTCGACGAGTTCACGTTCGGCGGCGAGCGCCGCCCGACGGCCGACTGGCTGACCGATCCCGACGAGCGCGACTTCGACGACGTTTGGGTGTTCGAGAACCCGGCAGGGGTCGCGACCGAGCGCTGGTTCCACGCGGCCGGGTGCAGGCGGTGGCTGACCGTCCGGCGCGACACGAGCGTCGATCGCGTCCTGGAGGTCCGGTGAGCGAGGGCTACGCGTCTCGTCGTCTCGAAATCGGGGTTCGCGATCGGGCCCGGTATGGCGCCGGCGTCGTCGTGGAGCTCCCGGCGGTGGTCGCCTCGCTCGGGTGCCATGCCGCGTTTGTCGTGACCGATTCGGGCGTCGTCAGTGCCGGCGTCGCCGGCCGAGTCATCGACCTCCTTCGCGCCGTCGGGATCCGGGTCGAGATGTTCGATGGCGTCGAGCCCAACCCGGGGTGCACCTCGATCGAGACCGGTTCCGCGGCGCTCCGGTCTTTCGGGGCCGGCGGCGGGCTGGCCGACACGGTCGTCATCGGGCTCGGCGGCGGCTCGGCGATGGACTCAGCAAAGGTCATCGCCCTGCACGTCACCAATCAGCGTGCTGCCATGTCACTTGGCTACCACGATGAAACGGTTGCGCCCGGGCAGCCGGTGATCGCGATCCCGACGACGGCGGGCACCGGCTCCGAGACCAACACCTACGGCGTGATCACGGACGACGCGATCGGGCGGAAGGAATATGTGGGCCACGAGAGCGTCCTGCCGCGGGTGGCGATCCTCGACCCCGAGCTGACGGTCGGGCTGCCGCCCGGCCCGACCGCGGCGACCGGCGTCGACGCCCTGACCCACTCGCTCGAGTCGCTGCTGTCGAAGAACCCGAACCCGTTCGCCGAGGCGATCGCGCTCGGCGTGATCCGGACCGTCGGTGAGTGGCTACCGCGGGCCGTCGACGACGGTTCGGACCTCGAGGCGCGCAGTCGGATGCTCCTCGCCGCCCACTACGCCGGCGTCGGCCAGCAGAGCGGGACGGGCGTTGGAGCGGTTCATGCGATCGGCCACGCGATCGGGACGCGCGGCCGGCTGCCGCACGGGACGGCGCTCGCAACCGTCATGCCGGAGGTCTTCGAGACGTACCTCGGCGTCCGCGATCGCGAGCTCGCCCTCGTCGCCGTCGCGCTCGGCCTCGCCGACCCTCGCGACCCGGAGGCCGACGCCGCCCGCGTGGCCATCGACGGCATCGGCGTCCTCCTCAGACGCGTCGGCCAGCGCCGGACGCTGACAACTCAGGGTCTCGGTCCCGACATCCACGACACGATTGCCCAGGACGCGCTCGAGGACGCCGCGATCAACAACAGCCCCCGCATCCCGACCCGCGAGGACATCCGAGGCATCCTGGCCCAGGTGAGATGACGCTGTGGGACGGCGGCGTTAGGACCCCGGACTCGGCGTGGCGAGCGATCGCCTGCCGCGCGGCGAGTCCGATGAACGGAACGCGGTATCCGATTCAGAAAGGCGGCGCCCGCCGTCGGCCGGGACTCTAGCTGTCACAGGTAGGTCCCGGCCCGGAGCGTCGAGCACAGTGATTCCGAATGGTGCTCGCTTGGCTGCGACGTACCAGGGGCTTACTGCGGCATGGGGTCCCCAGCACACGCCCAGAACGCACCTCCGGTGATGCCGTCGACCGGGACACCGCCACCCGTAAGCGCGTAACGCCTCCCGGTCACCGCGACCACGCGGCCATCGGGAGCCACGACCTCGATCTCACCACCGGAGTCACGACCGCTAAACCCAGGCGGCCATGCAACGGGCCATAGACGAGGGGACTGCGGATCATTACCGAACTCGTACCAGATAGCCGTGCCGTACTTCGGATCAACGACCAGCTGTCCGGCCGCAGGAGCCACATGGCAACCAGTCCCGTCGTAGGTCAGCAACTTGACCGGGGCGATCGGGCCGCACGCGACAACCACGACTAGCACCAACGCCACGAACGGGGTCGACCTGATCGCGCGAGCCATCGAGTCACCTTGCCGCCGGATCTGGCGATCGAAGCTGACGCGGTCCCGGAGCGAGACCCATCCGTCCCGGGCACTATGACGTGATCGAGAAGGTCGACGTCAAGCAGCCGACCGGCGGCCGGCCCCTCCTCAGGTGACATTGCGGGACGCTAACCGACGACGTCTCGAGTGATGGCAGGGTCGCCTACCCTCTGCCCAGCTAACCAATCCAGATCAACAACCGGCGGCGGATGCCAGTCGTGAAATTCCGGGGACGGCGCTGCGGGGTCCGACGCGAACGCGGGCGATCACCTTCGTCTCGTGGCTCTGTCTGTCCTCATCCTCGTCGTCTGGATCATCAGGCAGCCGCGGGTCGGACCCGCGGTGGAAATCGCAGGAACGCTCACGATGTCCGTCACGGCTGCGCCGGGCGTCCACTGGAAAGACGTCGCGGTGATCTGCGCGCGATCGCCTACGACGCACTGGTCTCGCATCTCCGTTCACCGCGTGTCGGACCCCTCGGCGATCACACCGTCTGGACGGTCCTCCAGCTCGACTTTCCCGGAAACGTGGTCATCGCGCTCGGTCAAGCGGGCCCGGCGCGACCTTCATACGACCCCACCGGCGAATACGGCGGTGGCGTTCCTGCTGACCAGGTCCAACAGACGCCCGACCGCGCTCGCGGATCACACACGTTTCGCCCGCCATTCGTCAAAGGTGCGGCGTTCGAACTGGCCGGCGTTGGAGCATTCCTTTTCGGATCGCTCTCGTGGGCCTGCGACGAGCTGAGTGGATGACCTGGCCGCCGAACCGGAACGGAACACGTTCGGCGCGACGAGCGTGGGAGTCCAGATGACGCTTGCTGAGCGTGGACGACGGATCGATCCTGCCAGAACCTGGACGCGCGGGCTCGGGTTCCTTGTCATCGTGGTCACCCTGGCGGCCTGCAGCTGGACAAACTCCTTCGCGGGCGCTGGTGCCACGGACCCGGCCGGGGCGCATCAACGCGCGCAGGCGGTCGTCGGGGCGTGGGCCGAGGCGGTCGCTGCCGTGGACGCCGCCCCTCGAGTCGTTCCCGTCGGCGACCTGACGGGCCAGCGTGGCGACTGGGAGCCCGCCGTGGGCGACAACCACAAGCGTGCCCTCATGGCCGGGCTGGTCCTCACCGACATGCCGTTGCCCGAGGCGACGCCGCCCGACGGAATTGTTGCCTGGCAGGACGGGACAAAGACAACGGTCCCCCTGCTCTCGGCGCAGGACGCGCTCGTTGCGATCGGGTCCACGGTGTCCTCGCCATGCCTTGACTGTGCGCCCGTGATGGTGACGAAGCCTCGCTTGACGTCAGGGCCGATCGAGACGACGCGCGGCGCCGCAACCGCGCCGATCTGGGAATTCAGCGTGCAGGGCTCGGCCGTCAAGGTGACCCGCGTCGCTATCGCCAATCCGGTCGTCGTCTCTCCAGGTGGGGCTGACTCTCAGCTCGGGCTTGCGATCGACGCGGCCAGCGGGACGGTCGGTGGGCGCGAACTCGCGGTCGTCTTCATCGGCGCCCCCGATCCCGGGGACAAGCCGTGCGGCGAGGACTACACCGCGGAAGCCGTCGAGTCCGAGCTCGCAGTCGTTGTGATCGTGACGAGACATCCCCATCCGCCCGGGCTGCTCGGCGGAGCGTGCTCGGCCGTCGGGGCACGGCGCACCGCGACAGCCACCCTTGCTGCCGCGCTCGGCGATCGAGCCGTGCTTGACCTGCTGACGGGAACCCCGGTTCCCGTGGTTGTCGCCCCGTAGCGCAGGATGCCGCCCAGCTGCCGTCGACGACCACGGGCGCCAGTAGGCTATCGCCCAGCGGAGTGACGCACCTGTTGTTCACCCGGCGTCAGGCCGCCGCCTCCAGCTGAGTGACGTCGACGCGGACGGCGTGCCGGCTCAGCCTGCCTCGACGAGCGGCTTGACCTGGCCGATCAGTCGCTCGAGCGTCTCGTCGTCGTACGGCGCGGGTTGCTCGGAGATGACCGTCCGGAAGCCGAGCTCCACGTACGGCGCGAGCTTCTCGGCGAGCTGCTCCGGCGTCCCGTTCCAGAACGTGTCGTCGTCGGCGACATTGGCCAGCGGCGTCCGGTTGTGCTCCATTGCCGCCTTCCAGACTTTGTCCGCTTCGGCCGCGGAGTCGCGGATCGTGGCCTTGATGCCGAGCGTGAACTCGATGTCGGCGATGTCCCGCCCGACCGCGTCGCAGTGGCCGCGGAGGACCTCGACCTTGTGACGCATCTTCTCGAGCGTGCCCATCGCGTTCCAGAGATCGGCGTACTTCGCGACCGTCCGGAGCGTCTTCTTCTCGCCCGAGCCGCCGATCATGATCGGCAGGCGCTTCTGGATCGGGAGCGGCTGGTGGCGAAGATGGTCGAACTGGTAATGGGCGCCCGGCTCGGAGGTGACCTCCTCGCCGTCGAGGAGCGCGCGCATGGCGCCGACCGACTCGTCGAGCCAGTCGAGCCGCTGGCCGAAGCCGGTGCCGAACTCGATCCCGTGCGCCGTGTGCTCCGGCTCCATCCAGGCGCCGCCGATGCCAAGGATCGCCCGGCCCTCGCTGACGTGGTCGAGGGTGGCGGCGGTCTTGGCAACGACACCGGGATTCCGGAATGTGTTCGCGCCGACGAGGAGGCCGAGCCGGATCCGTTTGGTGATCCCCGCAGCGCCGACGAGGCTCGACCAGCCCTCGAAGATCGGCTGGTACGGGTCGCCAAAGATCGCGTACAGGTGGTCCCACGCCCAGATGTGCTCATACCCGAGCTCATCCAGGCGGCGGGCCGCCGCGGCGTATGACGGCCAGTCGGTGGCCTGGTTCCAGAGAAGAACGCCGAATTTGGTGTCAGTCATGGCTGGATTCTACGTCCGTCACGCCGACGCGACCGGGGCCGTTCTGACTTTGGGGGCGTCAGCGATATGTCAAGAAGGTCTATGCGGCACCGTTTTCGTCGCCCACGGCCCGGTTCATGCATGCGAGGCATGTTTCGCGAACGATCGTTGCCCCCGAGCCGTGGAATATGCCCGGGGGGCATGATTCGCACGCTTCGACTGGTGCGTCGGGCCGAATAGTCCTCCTCGGCATGCTTCGCGCGCCGACCCGCCAACAGACCCGGAGCGCCAGGCCCGCGCAGCCGCGCCGCGACTGGGACAATGGCCCCGATGCCGACACGCGAGCTGACTGTCCGACTGCGCCTGACCTGCGAGGAGCCGCCGCCCACTGTGCGCGCCGGCGCCGAGGTGGAGTTCGGGCTCCAGGACAAGGCAGGCGACCTCCAGCCCGGCCTGACGCTGCCCGACGGCTCGCTCCGGTTCGAGGGCCAGGTCCGGGCGACCCCAGGACCCGACGGCATGCTCCGCCTGCGCGGACCGATCGTCCACGGCACCGCGATCGCCCCATTTCTGTACCTGTCGTGTCGTTCGGCGTCCCCGCCCGGCCAGCCCTGGATCTTCCGCCTGAAGGTGCCGCTCGCCCGGATCGACGCCCGGGCCCTGGGCCGCGACCGAGACGCGGGCGCCGTCACTCTGGAGGCCCGGATCCGGGCGACCAGCGGCGGCTCCGTGCCCCTCCTCGGCAGCGGCTGGACCCGTGGCGGCGAGCCCGCCGCCGCGCAGCGATGACCGAGCACGCCGACGGCCGACCGATCGCGATCCGGTGCGGCCGGCTGCTCGACGTGGAGGCGGGCATGCTCGTCGACGATCGCGTCCTCCACGTCGCTGGCGATGGGCGGATCACGGCCGTCGCCGCGGCCCCGGACGGGACGCCCGACGGGGCCGAGGAGCTCGACCTCTCGGGCCTGACCGTCCTGCCCGGGCTGATCGACGTCCACACCCATCTGGTCGGCGACGTTCAGACCGCGGGCGTGCCGTCGACAACGACCTCGGCCGCCGAGGAGGTGCTGATCGGAGTCCGCCACGCCCGCGAGACCATCCGAGCAGGCTTCACGACCGTCCGCGATCTCGGCAGCTTCCGAGCCTTCACCGACTGCGCCCTGCGCGACGCGATCGATCGCGGTGACGTCGTCGGGCCGCGGATGCAGTGCGCCGGCGCATTCATCACCGCGCCGTCGGGCGGCGGCGACGTCGTGGGCCTTGCCCGCGACATCGTCCTCCCCGAGGAGCTCCGGTTCGGGGTGGTCCGCTCGGTCGACGAGGTCCGCGAGCGCGTCCGGCGGCTGCTGATCGGCGGCGCGACGATGATCAAGTGCATCGGCACGGGCGCCGTCCTGACTCGGGGCGGCGTGCCCGGTGCCCCGGAGCTGAGCGAGGCCGAGATCCGGGCGGCCGTCGAGGAGGCGGCCTGGTATGGCACCCACGTCGCCGTTCATGCTCACGGAGCGGAGGGCGCGAAGCGGGCGATCCGGGCTGGCGCCCGCTCGGTCGAGCACGGCTCGTACCTCGACGACGAGGCGATCGCGATGCTCGCCGACACGGGCACCTTCTTCAGCGTCGACCTGTACGACGGCGAGTGGGCCCTCGGCCCTGACGGCCCAACCGACTGGCCGGCGGACACGATGCGCAAGCTGCGCGAATCGCAGACGTCGGCCGAGGCGGTCGTGGCCACGGCGATCGGGCGCGGCGTCCGGATTGCGTTCGGGACCGACAGCGGCGTCTACCCCCACGGCCAGAACGCCCGCCAGTTCACGTCCTACGTCCGGGCCGGGATGATGTCCATCGCCGCGATCCGGACCGCCACGACCACCGCCGCCGAGCTGATGGGTTGGTCGGATCGGGTCGGATCGCTGACTCCGGGCCGGTTCGCCGACCTCGTCGCCGTCGCCGGCGATCCGCTTGCCGACGTCACGGAGCTCGAGCGACCGGTCGTCGTGGCCAAGGCCGGGCTGATCGTTCGGGACGAGCGGGGAGCCGCCCGGACCGCCTGACCTCGATCAGGCGCCTGCCTGCCCCAGGCGATCGCCCAACAAGGCAGCGGATCCTCGGCGCGTATGTCAGGAAGGACTATCTGCCATCTCCGGCAGTCGAGTCAGCCGATCCATGCAGTGAAGCCATCAGGGAGCATGGATGTGATCCGGTTCCGAGCCGACTATTCACCGCATGCCTGAATAACGCGCCAAGGACGCCGACTTATCGCCCAATAGTCCTTCTCGGAAATAGCGCGTGACGGGGAGGATCGCGGCGCCTATCAGCAACGCCCATCGGGACTGCCCAGCGGTGCACGTGTGCCGTACCATCGATCCATTGGCCGTCCGTCTGCCGGCGCGCATGCTGGGACCCTCGGCCGTGTCACCGCGGCCCTCGATGACTCGGCCGGTCACCGGTCGCGTCCGGAGGAAATCGATCACTTTGAGGCGGCCTCGGCCCACACTCGCGCTGGCCTCGATCCTGCTGCTCCTGTCTGCCCTGATCCCGACGACGGCCGGCGCCGCCACCGTCTGGAAGATGAATCTGTATCGGAGCGGCGGATTCCTCTACCAGGATCCCTACTACACCGCGTGCGTGGCCGCGGCCACGATGATGATGCTGAACTTCGCCGATCTCGCCGGCACCGGCGGCAACGGCTTCCGCTGGACCATCTACCGGACCCAGAACAGCCCCGACAAGGCCCAGATCCGGGACATGACGTCGGTTCTTTACTACGCCCGGGCCCACGACACCCTCGCCCTCGGCCGGCCCGGCTCGGACGCCCACGGCTGGCGGAACGCCCTGAACTACTACGGCTGGGGCGCCGCCGCGATGACGGATCCGGCCAAGCGCGTGTACGACGACCGCGCCTACACGAGCTTTGACAGCGCGACGAAGGCGGCCGTCCGGGCGATAGCGATGTATCGCAAGCCGGTCGGGATGCTCGGCTGGGCGGGCGGCCACGCCCAGGTGATCACCGGTTACATCGTGACGGGCGACGATCCGGCGACCTCCTCGAACTTCGTCGTGAACGGCCTGTACCTGTCGGATCCGCTTCGATCCAACGCGATCGTGAACAAGTACCTCGGCCGTCTCACGCTGCAAATTGGCAACCTGCGCTTCCGATTCCGCTCGTACCGCGAATCGGACAGCCCGCTCGACGATCCGTACTCCGCCGGCTGGAAGCGAAGCTCGGTCACCTACGCGCCGTCCGAGTGGTACGCCCGCTGGGTGATCGTCCAGCCGATCCGGCCCGGCGTGCCGGTCGCGACACCGGCTCCGACACCGACCCCGACGCCGACGCCCGCGCCGACGGCGACGCCACGGCCGAGCGCAACACCGGCCCCAACGCCGACGCCGACGCCACGGCCGAGCTCAACCCCGGCCCCGACGCCGACCCCGACACCGGTGCCCACGCCGACCGCGACACCGCCGGCCACGCCGGCACCGACACCGGTCGCCACGCCCGTTCCGACCCCGACGCCTCCCCC
>JACCVQ010000089.1 GCA_013698095.1 Chloroflexota bacterium | reverse complement strand
CGGCTCGACCGGCTCCGCAACCGGCTCGACCGGCTCCGCAACCGCCTCGACCGGCTCCGCAACCGCCTCGACCGGCTCCGCAACCGGCTCGACCGGCTCCGCAACCGCCTCGACCGGCTCCGCAACCGCCTCGACCGGCTCCGCAACCGCCTCGACCGGCTCCGCAACCGCCTCGACCGGCTCCACAACCGCCTCGACCGGCTCGACCGGTGCTGCTGTGGGCTCCTCGCCCGACAGGAACGCGAGACGCGCCGCCGCGTCGAACTCGGGCACGTCATCGAGGCCGGTTGCCCCGGCAGACGCCCACGGGTCGAGCGAATCGACCCTGTCAACTCCGTCGTGGGTGTGACCGTTCCCGTTTGCCTCACCGGCCGCGGCGGTCAGGTCGACCTCTGGCCACGACTCGGCCTCGATCCGCATCGGTTCGAACTGGACCTGATCGGGGAACGGCGCCGTCAGGATCTCGTGGCCGAGGTTCGGTGCGCAGGTCAGGCAGCGGCCCTCGGCCGCATTCCAGCAATTGCCGCAGGTGTACTGACGGCACGTCATGCAGAAGTTGAACGTCGAGTGGAAGGCGTCCAGCTGATGGCTGGTCAGCGCGCGCTCTTCGTCGTTGCGGGCGGCGGCCATCGCCTCGTCGAGCGAGGTGTCGTCGCTGAGAACCCAGTTCCTCATGCCCTTCGACAAGGTCTTGATCTTGCCGATGCGACGAGTCTTCCGGGGCGCGGCCGATTCGAACGTGTATCGCGTGCCGCAGCGCTCGCAGAAAGATTCGGTCAGGATCTCGGGCATTCTGCCCCCGGCAGGTTCGCGGTGGACTGATTCAGCGGACGGCCAGCCGAACAGGGCCGAGAGTATAACGCAGCCCTGTTCGAATGCCCCCATCGCTCGTACGGGCGCGGGCGGGACGATCGTTCAGGAATCGACAGGACGGATGCGCGGCGGCATCGGCGCACCGCCGGGCGCGGTTCGCCTTGCCATTCGGACCCCGCCGGAGGGCCCGGATTCTCGCCGGGCGAGCGTATCGAGCACGATTCGGGCCCAGATGTCGCGCGGCGCTCGGGGGGCGGGGATTTCGCGCAGATTCGGGGGTTCGACGGCTCGCCTGAAGGTTTTCTGGTTCGTTGTGCTCGCTGGGCGAGGATCCCGACCCTGGCCCCTGCCCTCCGCGGCCGGCCCACCGGCCCCCCGGCCCCGGCCCACCGGCCCCCGGCCCTCGGCGGCCGGCTCCGGCCCAGTCAGGCTCCTCTGTTAGACTCCGCCCCCGATATGGGACCCATTGAAGCCGTCGAACGGTTCCTCGAACGGCTTTTCGAGCGCCAGTCGGCGCGGCTCTTCCGGACCGCGATCCGCCCGGTCCAGGTCCAACGCCGCCTCGAACGGGCGATGGAGGCGAACCGGACCCGCGACGGGGCTCGGACGGTCGTCCCGCATCGGTTCCTCATCAGGATCGTCCCCGAAGAGCTCACGGCGCTCCGCACCGCCAGCCCCGAGCTGGCCTCCTCCCTGGCAGACTCCGCGCTGGCGTTCGCCCGAAGCCACGGCTACGCCCTGCTCGATCGACCCGTCGTCACGCTCCGGCCCGACGAGACCGTCGCTGCCGGCGACATCGTCGTGGACGCCGCCGACCCGTATCAGCCCGATCCGGACCAGGATGTCGCCGCCGGCTCCGTCGAGGTCGAGCCTGAGACGCCGGCCTCCGCGCCCGAACGCGCCGGTCAAGCGCAGCCGGTCGCGAACGCCGGGCCCGCGGCCCCCGAGGCCGCCGCCCAGGTCGACCGACGGACTCCGGCCACGGTCGACCACACCGCCGTCTTCGTGATCCCGGGCGCCGACGGCCCACGTGCCACGATCCGCGAGATCCGACCGGACCGTTCGAGCCGGACCGTCTCGTTTGACGGCCGGCCGATCACGATCGGGCGGGCGCCCGACAACGGCCTCGTCCTGCGCGATGGCCGCGCCTCCCGCCATCACGCCCGGATCGACGGCCGGCGCGGCTCGCTCGTGCTGACCGATCTCGGGAGCACGAACGGTTCGTTCGTGAACGACCGGCGGGTGGAGTCGATCGCGCTGGGCGAGGGGGACCGGATCGTGGTCGGGACCACGAGCCTGATCGTCGAGGCCGTCCACCAGGGCGACACAGTCGAGGTCCCGGCCGCCGAGCCCGCCGCCGAGCCCGCGGACCAACCGGCGGGCGACATGGGCGACGCAGGCGGCAGGTGCTGATGGACCCCTTCCTGCTGACGGTCTGGGTCGTCCGGCTCCTGTTCCTCGGCCTGCTGTACCTGTTCCTGTTCCGAATCGCGAAGGCCCTGGTGGGTGACCTCAGGGCGGCCGCCCGGGAGCCGGGTGCCGAGCTCGGTCGTCTCGTGGTCGTGCAATCGCCGGCCGGTGAGCCGGAGGAAGGAACGTCGCTTGCGCTCGATGCGATCGCGACGATCGGCCGCGACGTCAACAACGCGATCGTCGTCGAGGACATGTTCGCCTCGGCCGAGCACGCCATTCTCACCTTCCGCGGCCGGGCCTGGTACATCGAGGACCTGGGCAGCACCAACGGGACGTTCGTCAACGGCTCCCCGGTCGAGGGCGTGTCGCCGCTCGGTTTCGGCGACGTCATCCAGGTCGGCCAGGTCCGGCTCCGTCTCGAGCGTCCACGAGCCGATCGGTCACGGCGTTGACCGCCGCAACGTCCGGCCTGCCGTCGATTCTCGGCCCCATCCGGCCGAGGCCCCGCGGACGGGAGACGAAGCTCCTTGCCGTCGTCGCGATCACGATCCTCGCCGGCAGTGTCTCCCTGGAACTCGCCCCGCGCGTCGCCGATCCGGGAGTGTCGCAGGGCCTGAGCCTCGCCAACCCGCTCCACATCGCGGTCTACCTTGGCCTCATCGGCCTGGCCCATCTCGTCCTGATCCTGTCGGGCAGGCGGATGGACCAGGTCCTCTTGCCGGCCACCGCGATGCTCGGCGGGGTCAGCCTGCTCCTGATGGAGCGTTTGCCCCAGACACTGGTGTCACAGGCAGTCGGGCCGTGGAAGCTCGGCCTCGGTGACGTCCAGCTCGCCTGGCTGATCCTGTCGTTCAGCCTCGCGACGGCGCTCGCGGTGACGGTTCGGAGCGATCGCTGGCTCCGCCTCTACAAATACACGTGGGCCGCTGCCGGCGTCGCCCTTCTCGTCGCGACGTACTTCCTCGGCGACGAGATCAACGGCCAGCGCCTCAGCCTCAGCCTCGGCCCGATCAGCGGCCAGCCGGCGGAGCTCCTCAAGGTCATCCTCGTCGTATTCCTCGCCGGCTACCTGTCGGAGTACCGGCCGCTGCTCGTCGAGGAGTCGACGAAGGTGGGACCGATCTCGCTGCCGCCGCTGCCCTTCCTCGCGCCCATGGCCGCGATGTGGGCGATCGCCCTTGGCCTCGTCATCGTCCAGCGCGACCTCGGCGCGGCGCTCCTGTTCTTCACCGTCTTCCTGTTCATGCTCTACGCAGCCACCGGGCGGCCCGGCTACGTCATCGTCGGCGTGATCCTGTTCCTCGCCGGTTCGTTCGTCATGTACCGCCTCGTGGGGACCGTCCAGACCCGGGTCGACATCTGGATCGACCCGTTCAAGAGTCCCACCGGCGATGGCTACCAGATCGTCCAATCGCTCTACGCGTTCGCTCGCGGCGGGCTCATTGGAACCGGACTGGGAGCCGGGCTGCCGACGGTCGGCGGCAACCTCCCGATCCCGGCCGTCCACACCGACTTCCCACTCGCCGCCCTCGGCGAGGAGCTCGGGCTGGTCGGCGTGATGGCCATCCTTGGCCTGTTTCTCGTCGTCGTCGAGCGTGGCCTCCGGATCGCCGCCTCGGCCGCAGACGACTTCCGGGCACTGCTCGCGGCAGGCCTTGCCCTGGTCATCGGGACGCAGGCGTTCATCATCGCGGCCGGCAACCTGAAGCTGATCCCTCTGACCGGGATCACGCTCCCGTTCATCAGCTATGGCGGCTCGTCCCTACTCGTGAACGGGATCATCGTCGGGCTGCTCCTGGCCTTGTCCGATCGAGGCGTGGAGCCGCCGCCGCCGCCGAAGCCGCGGAGCCGCCTCACCCGGCTGACCGGTCGGGTCACCCGCCTCGCCACGCCCGACGCCGGCCGGCCCGCGGGGCGCACATGACGACCGCCGGCGCGCCGCGGCTGAAGCCGATCGGTCGGGCCATCTCCCATGTCGGTCTTGCCCTGACCGTCGCATTTGCCGGCCTCGCCCTGGGCGCCGGGTACTGGCAGGTGATCCGCTCGCCCGACCTCTCGAACGCGCCCGACAACCCCGTCGTCATCGCCGCCGCCCGGAACGTGGTCCGTGGCCAGATCGTCGATCGCGATGGCAAGGTCCTCGCGACGAACAAGCGCGATGCCGGGACCGGTGAGCCGTACCGGGTCTACAGCGACCGGGCGTTCAGCACCGTGATCGGCTACGCGACGCCGCAGTTCGGGACGGCCGGCCTGGAGCGCTCGTGGAACGCCCAGCTCACCGGTGTTTCGAACGGCAATCCGATCGGCGACCTCCTGCGCAAGTTCCAGACCGATCCGTACGACCCCCAGAAGCTCACCCTCGGGATCTCGTCTGCGCTCCAGCGGGCGGCCGTCGCCGGCCTTGGCGACGATCGCGGGGCGGTTGTCATGCTCGACCCGACGACCGGCGTGATCCTCGCGTTGGCCTCGACCCCGACCTATGACACGAGCGCGATCACGGACCCCCAAACCTCGCGCAACGCCTTCGCCGCGGTCCGCGACGCTGCCTCCAAACCGCTCCTGACCCGAGCGACGCAGGGCCAGTACGTGCCGGGCTCGGTGTTCAAGATCGTGACTGCGATCGCCGGCCTCGGGTCCGGCCAGATCACGCCGTCGACGACCTATCCAGAGCAGCCAAAGGCCGAGACGAGCGGCCTCGTCGTCGGCGGCTTCCGGGTTCGCGAGCATGCGGGGGTGCCCGCCCGCTCGTTCAACGTCGCATCGGCAACCGAGTGGTCATCCAACATCTGGTACGCCCTCACCGGCCTCCGGACCGGGGGCGACAACCTCGCCAAGTTCGCGGAGCGGATGGGCTTCGGCACGCAGCTTCCCTTCGATCTGCCGACGGCACGGTCCCAGGTCACCAACGGCGACGGCAGCGCGCCCGGCGGCTTCAGCGACGACACCGAGCTCGCCAATGCGTCCTACGGCCAGGGCGAGACGCTCGTCACACCGCTCCAGATGGGCCTTGTCGCGGCGACGGTCGCGAATGGCGGGATCCTGATGAAGCCGCACATCGTGATCGCGACCACCGGCCGCGACGGTGGCCGGACGATCGGCCCGGAGCAGCAGAATGTGGTCATTGCCCCGGATGACGCGGCTGCGATCGCGGCGGCGATGCAGCGTGCCGTCGAGAGCTCGATCGGGCGCCAGTTCACGAGCGGTGCGAAGGTTGCGGGAGTCCCGACGGCGGGCAAGTCCGGGACGGCCGAGCTCGGCGGCAGCGGCGCGCCGCATTCGTGGTTCATCGGCTTCGCCCCGGTCGAGAGCCCGAAGGTCGCGGTCGCGGTGATCGTCGAGCGCGGCGGCCGCGGCGGCGAGCGCGCAGCGCCGCTGGCCGGGGACCTGATGGAGCTGTACTTCAAGACGTTCGGTCGATGACGGCACCGGTCGATCCCGGGGCGCCCGACGAGGCGACCGAGCCGGGAGGCGGCCCGGAGCCCGCGGCAGACCCGCCACCGGCGGTCGCCCCGGCACCGGGA
>JACCVQ010000072.1 GCA_013698095.1 Chloroflexota bacterium | reverse complement strand
CGCGAGGAGCGCCGACAGCTGGACGCGGGGGTGGCGCCAGAGCGACGCCGCGAGGCGACGCCGCAGCGCGCGGCCGGCCGGCGCGGCCGAGGTGGTGGTCATCGAGCGGACGTCGTCATCCGAGCGGTCACGACCCCGGCGCCCGCACGGGCGCCGGGGTCGGTTCGGTCCGGAGCTCGACCAGGGCTAGCCCTTGATCTCCGTCCAGGCCTTGGTCCACTCCGAGAACTCGGTGCAGATGGGGCCGCGCCCATCGAGGCACTCCTTCGACGGCGTGTTCCAGTACCAGACGTCCTTGAAGTAGTCCTCATCGGTCGCATGGAACGTGTCGCAGTGGCCGGGGCTCTGCTTCTCGGCCTCGACACACGCCTCCGGGCTGGTCGGCGCCTCGCCGAACCACACCGTCGCGGTCGCGTTGGCGACCGGCGAGGCCATGTAGTTCATCCACAGGTACATGCAGTTCGGGTTCTTGGCCTTCGACGAGATCATCCACGTGTCGGACCAGCCGGTCGTGCCTTCCTTCGGCTTGACGGCCTTGACCGGCACTTTGGCCGCTCCGAGCACGTTGGCCTGGTACTGCCAGGTCGTGCCAACGACCATGTCGCCGCTCGTGAACGCGTCGATCTGGGCCTGAGCCGCCGACCAGTAGGTCGTGATGTTCGCGCGCTGCGCCTTGAGCAGGTCGACCGCGGCCTTGAACTGGGTCGCGTCCAAGGCGTACGGATTGGCGATCTTCAGATCCGGCTTGGTGGCCATCAGGTAGACGGCCGCGTCGGCGATGTAGATCTCGTAGTCGTATGCGGTGACCTTGCCCTTGTACTTGTCGCCGCCATCGAAGACCACGCTCCAGCTGTCGGTCGTCTCCGGCACGACGTCGGTCCGGAGGAGAAGCAGGTTCGCACCACGCCCGTGGGGTACCCCGTAGGCCACGCCATCGACGCTGTTGTGTTTCTGGAGCTTGAGACCCGAGAAGACGTTCTTGTAGTTCGGGATCAGGTCCGTGTTGACCGCCGCGACGTCGCCGCCCGCGATCAGACGCAGGGTCGCATCACCGGAGGCCGACACGCCGTCGTACTCGCCGGTCTTCATCAGCTCGACCATCTCGGAGCTGCCGCCGCCGACCTTGACCGTGACCTTGCAGCCGGTTTCAGTCTCGAACGGCGTCACCCAGTCGGGGGCGCCCTCGATCTTCTCGCCGCCGCTGCCGCCGACGACGTAGCTCGTCCAGGCGACGAGCTTCAACGCGCCTTCACCGGCCCCGATCGCTGCCGGGACGCTCGGCTTCGGCTTGGCGCTGGCCGGCGCGCTGCCGCCCGGCGAGCTGGAGCACGCTCCGACCACCAGGGCGATCAGCGCCAAGCCTGTCCCCAACGAACGGATCCGCATGATTCTCCTCCTCCTTCGGCGCCGCCCGGCGGCGTCGAGCTATCCGTCGTTGTCGACGGGAAAATTGTGCTGCCGCTTCCACGTCAGCCGGACTGCGGTGCCTTGCAGGGCCAGCGCCTCCATCGAGGAGGTCGTCAGGTTCTGCTGGGTGACGACCAGTTCCGATCCGGCGTCGAGCGCGACGACGAACCGCGTGTCCGGCCCGAGGTAGACGACGCTCCGGATCGTTCCCAGGGCCGATGTCTCATCCTCGCCGGCGGCGCTGTCCGGGTCGCCGAGGCGGATCTTCTCCGGCCGGACAGTGAAGGTGCCGCTCCGCCCGACGATCGCTTCGGCGACGGCGCCACGGAGCAGGTTCGACGTTCCGACGAATCCCGCCACGAACGCGGTCGCGGGGCGCTCGTAGACCTCGGCCGGGGCTCCGACCTGCTCGATCTTGCCGCGGTTGAAGACGGCCAGGCGGTCGCTCATCGTGAGCGCCTCCTCCTGGTCGTGGGTCACGTAGATGAACGTGATCCCAACCTGCTGCTGGATCGACTTCAGCTCGATCTGCATCTCTTCGCGGAGCTTGAGGTCGAGGGCGCCGAGCGGCTCGTCGAGCAGGAGCACCCGAGGCCGGTTGACGAGGGCTCGGGCGAGGGCGACTCGCTGGCGCTGGCCGCCCGACAGCTGGCCGGGCTTGCGGGCGTCGTAGCCGGCGAGGCGAACCATGTCGAGCGCGTCCGCAACGCGCCGGACGCGCTCCGGCTTCGCGACCTTCCGGACCACGAGGCCGTAGGCCACGTTATCGCCGACGCTCATGTGGGGGAACAAGGCGTAGTCCTGGAAGACCGTGTTCACGTCGCGCGCGAACGGCGGCTGATTCGTGACATCGACGCCGTGGAGACGGACCCGGCCGGCGGTCGGCAGCTCAAAGCCGGCGATCATCCGGAGCGTTGTCGTCTTGCCCGAGCCGGACGGGCCGAGCATCGAGAAGAACTCCCCGTCGCGGACATCCAGGTCGATGTGATCGACCGCGAATGTCGGGGCTGTATCCAGCGGGCCGCTTCCGAATGACTTGGCCAGGTTCTCGAGGCGGACGGCCGGCGTCTCCGACCCGGCGCGGTCGGCGGACGGGCTCGGTGCTGGACTGGCGGTCGCGGCGGGCAGGGGAAGGAGCGCCAAGGAGTTCCTCGGTCTGGGTCCGGAGGGATCGCGATCGGGATCGATGACGGCTCCGGGCTCGGAGCGATGCCGCACTCTGTCGCTCGGCTCGGGCGCGTGTCAAGACGGCAGGGCGGCCGTCGCGCGGGGTGGAAGGGACCGAGCTCCCCGCGTGGGAGGGAGCGTCGCCACCCGGTGGCTGAACGGACGAGGGACCACGCCGCCGGACCGGCCGGAACGCCCGGTTCCCTAGACTCGCCGGATGCGATCCGCGTCGGTCTGCTTCAGTCTCGCCCTCGGGCCCGTCCTCGCACTCCTGGTCGGCGTGGTCGTCAGTGGCTGCGACGCCGGACCGGCGGCGCCGACTCCGCCGGTCGTCCCCGGTTCGTCGAGCGCCCCGCGCGAGGTCAACATCGTCCTGAAGGACTGGGTCTTCCTGCCCGACCCGGTCGATGTCGTTCCCGGCGAGACGGTTCTCCTCCACGTCGTGAACGGCGGTCTCGAGATCCACGAGCTCGTGGTCGGCGACCAGGCGGTCCAGGACGCATGGGAGATCGCCGAGGCCGCTGGCGCCGATCCACCGCCGGGTCCGACACCGATCGTCAGCGTCGCTCCGGACGTCGCCGGGCTCCGTGTCGTGGTCCCGTCGGGCCGGCGCGTCGACGTCGTCTGGACGGTCCCAGCCGACCCGGCAACCGTCGCCGGGCTCGTATTCGGCTGCCACATTCCGGGCCACTGGGCAAAGGGAATGAAGGGTGGCGTCCGGATCGCGTCGTCGGACGGCTGAACGCGCTCGCTCGGTGCTAGGATTCAGCCCCGCCGCTGCGGCGGATCGACGAACTGCTGTGCGGGTCGAGGAGAACCAAGCCCCATGACCTACGTGATCGCCGAGCCGTGCATCGACGTCCTCGACGTGTCGTGCGTCTCGGTCTGTCCGGTCGACTGCATCCACTACGAGGAAGGCTCTGATCGGAAGCTCTACATCGACCCCGATGAGTGCATCGACTGCGGAGCGTGCGAGCCGGAGTGCCCGGTCAATGCGATCTTCCCCGAGGAGTCGCTGCCGGCCGAGTGGGCGAACTACGCCAAGATCGACGTCGTCTGGTACACCGACAAGGCGGCCGCCCGGGCCGCCGTTGACGAGCTCAAACCGGCGACATAGCGCCCGACCCGGCCCGGAGCGGTCCGGAACGCGCCCCCGGCCTACACTCGACCGCGTGAGGATCGTCTCTCTGCTTCCGTCGGCGACCGAGATCGTGTGCGCCCTCGGGCTGCGCGGTGAACTCGTCGGCGTCACCCACGAGTGCGACTGGCCGCCCGAGGTCGTCGGCCTGCCGGTCATGACGAGCAACGCCCTCGACCTGGCCGGCGCCACGAGTCGCGAGATCCATCGCCGGGTCGGCGAGGCGGTCCACGGCGGTTCGGCCATCTACCACCTCGACGAGAACGCGCTCGAGGCGGCCGACGCCGACCTGATCCTGACCCAGGAGCTGTGTGCCGTCTGTGCCGTCGGCTATCGCGAGGTCAGCGACACGGTCCGGGCGCTCGAGCTGAATTCCACGGTCATCTCCCTCGAACCGGTCTCGGTCGAAGGCATCCTGAACACGATCGCGACCGTCGGGGCGATGGCCGACGCCGAGGACGCGGCGGTCGAGCTCGTGGAGAGCCTCCGGGCCCGGCTCGGAGCAATCGAGGCAAAGGCGCAGGAGCGGCGCGAGGCCGGGTTCGTCGGGCCGCGCGTCGTGGGCCTCGAGTGGCTCGATCCGCCGTTCAGCGTGGGCCACTGGGTTCCGGATCAGATCCGGCGGGCCGGCGGCTGGGACGTGCTCGGCCAGGACGGCAGCCCGGCCCGACCGACGACGTGGGACGCGGTCGCCGAGGTCGACCCGGACCTGCTTCTCGTCATGCCGTGCGGGTATCACCTGAACGAAACGGTCGCCGAGTGGCAGCGGACGCCGCGTCCCGACTGGCTCGACGAGCTGGGCGCCATCCAGCGCGGCCACCTGATCGCGCTCGACGGCTCGGCGTACTTCTCGCGACCGGGACCTCGCGTCGTCGACGGGATCGAGATGCTGGCCGAGATCTTCGATCCGGAGGCGTTCCGCGACGTCGCGCCGCCGGACGGCTGGATGCCGCTGGCCTGAGCGTGGGCCAACCGGCGATTCGCTCACCCTCATTCTCCTGCCTGTGGTGCGGCCGATCGTGGACGGTCCGCGGGCCTGACGATCTCGAGGGCTGGGCGAGGCTCTGCCCGGACTGCCTGGGCAAGGCCGGCGACAACGAATTCCTGCGTTTCCGGCTGCGGGCCGCGCTCGAGGCTCGCGGGGCGGCGGCAAACCCGAGTCCGCCGACGGTCACCTCTGGTCCGACCGATCCGGACCTCATCGCCTACTACGACGCCCGAGCGCCGGAGTACGACGACTGGTATCTCCGTCGCGGACGATACGAGCACGGACCCATCCATGACACCGCCTGGAACGCCGAGCTCGATGCGGCCGGTCGCTGGCTCGACAGCCTGCCGCTCCGGGGCCGGGTCGTCGAACTTGCCGCGGGGACCGGCTGGTGGTCGCCGCTCCTCGCCTCGAAAGCGTCCGAGCTGTCGATGTACGACGCCGCCGAGGCCCCGCTCTCGCGGGCTCGGGAGCGGCTCGTCGCCCACGGGCTGCGTGCCCATCTCCACGTTCGCGACGCCTGGGCACCACCGGAAGGCGATCCAGCCGACGCGCTCTTCGCCGGGTTCTGGCTGAGCCACGTCGAGCGTGCCCGGACGGCCGACTTCCTCCAGGTCGCCGGCCGCTGGCTCGCTCCCGGCGGGCGGATCGTGCTGATCGACTCGCTGCCGGATCCCCGTTCCGGGGCCGTCGATCATCCGGCGCCATCCGCCGATCGCTCCGTGCGCCGCCTTGCTGACGGGCGCGAGTTCACGATCACGAAGGTCTATCGGACGCCAGACGAGATCGCCGCAGCCATGAACGCGGCCGGCTTCGGCGATGTCGCGGTCACCACGACCGGGCGCTTCTTCGTCCTGGCCACGGCGATCCTCGCCGAGCGCCAGGCGGGGCGCCATTCGCGTGCCACCTCTTCGCCGAACAGTCTCCGTGGGACTGGTACGGCGTGAATGTGGCCCAGTGACGACCCCGCGGCGCCGGTTGGGGGCCGCGTCAAGCACGACCTGACTGCCCATCCCCAGCGACCGCTTGTCCGAGCAATCCCAGAAGTCGCCGTACCAGTCCCCGGATGACTGTTTGACGAGTCTTCGGGGCACCACCGCCGGGTGGGCCCGCCGGGCACGGCCGCGGCGTTCCGCGAGACGGAGCGGGCCACCGGCCGCGCAACGAATCGCATGCGATACTCGCCTCGATGACGCCACTCAGCGGCAAGACGATCGCGACCGTCGGCTCCGGGGTGATGGCCGAGGCGATGATCGCCGGCCTTCTCCGGGGCGAGCTGGTCGCGCCCGACCAGATCGTGGCCAGCCACCCCCGACCCGAGCGCCGCGATCACCTCCGCGCCGAGTACTCCATTCAGGTCGTCGCCGACAACCTCGCGGCCATCGACGGCGCCGATGTTGTCCTGCTCGGCATCAAGCCCCAGATGCTCGGCAAGGTCGGGCGCGAGATCGGGCCCCACCTGAAGCGCGGCCAGGTCGTCCTGTCGGTCCTCGCCGGGGCCACCGCGGCTGCCCTGACCGGAACTCTCGGCCACGACCAGGTGATCCGGGCGATGCCCAACACGCCGGCACGGCTGGGCAAGGGCGTGACCGTCTGGTACGCCACCCCCAAGACCACCGAGGACCAGCGCGCACAGGCGGCGGCGCTGCTCGGCGCGCTCGGCACCCAGATCGAGGTCGACGACGAGAAGATGGTCGCGATGGCGACGGCCGTGTCGGGCACCGGTCCGACCTACGTGTTCCTGTTCATGGAGGCCCTGATCGACGCGGCCGTCCACCTCGGCTTCCCGCGCCACGTTGCCCACGACCTCGTTGTCGAGACGATCGAGGGCAGCACGCTGTTCGCGAAGCAGTCGCAGATGCACCCGGCCGAGCTCCGGAACATGGTGACGTCGCCGGGCGGGACATCGGCGGCAGCGCTTCACGAGCTCGAATCCGGCCGGCTCCGGACGGTACTGTCGGAAGCGGTCTGGGCCGCGTTCCGGCGGACGATCGAGCTCGGAGATCAGCTCGAGGCAAGCGTCGGCCCGTCGAGCGAGAAGCCGAAGCGCCCGTGACCGTGTCGCTCGCCCAACGTCCCGTCGACCTACGACGAGACCCGCTCCCTGTCCTCCGCGCGATCGACTTCCGGTCGCCGAGCCGCGACTACTGGGCCGACGAAGCGGCGATCCACGATCGTTTCAGCGCGGTCTGGACCGGGCTCGACGATGCCGCCTGGCGGCTGCCCGGCGCCGCCCCGTCCGACGCCGGCGGGCCCGACTGGTCGCTCCTGGATCATGTCGGTCATGTCGTCGATTGGTGGGAGCTGGCGACCGACTACATCGCTGAAGTCCTGCGTGGGTCGGCCTGGCCGGCCGACGACGACTTTGACGTCGGCGGCGACTTCGACGGGCTGAACGAACGTCGCCGGAGCCGCTTTGCCGAGGTGGCGCCGGCGGATCTGCGGGCACGTGGCGCTGCCGCCCACCAGCGCGTCATCGCGCTCGCGCGCCAACTGCCCCCCGAGACGATCCGGAGCGATGCCGCGTGGGGCTGGGTCCATCAGATCCTCCACGGCCACGAGCTCGATCACCTGACCGTTCTGGAGCCGTGGGCCGACGCGCTCCGGTCACGCCAGATCGGGAACGACCCCTTCGGGTTCGATCCACAGCCGACGCGGGCCGGGCTCGTTGCCGAGCGGACCCGGTTCTGGGCGGCCGAGGCGGCGATTCTCGCGGCGTTCCGGGAGGCGATCGAGGCTGTCCCCGATCCGGCCTGGACGCTCGCGACCGACGGCGACTGGACGCTCGCCGATCACGTCGCCCATCTCGCGGGCTGGTTCAACGAGGGAGCGGCCGCGCTCGAGGCGCATCGGGCCGGCCAACCGTGGGCCGACATCCCGGCCGAGGGCATCGACGCCTTCAATGCCCGTCAGGTCGAGGCGGCCCGGGCCACCCCGCCGGCCGAGCTGCGGGCGCAGTTCACGACCGGCCTCGCCCGCCTGCGCGCCGCGACCACGGCGATGACCGATGCCGAATGGCTCGACCCCGACGGCTTCAGCTGGGCGTACGAGGATCTGCACGGACACGTTCGCGCTCACCACGCGATGATCGGGCCATGGATCGCTCGGTTCGGTTGGCCCGCGCCGGTGGCGACCGGACCGAACCGCTGATCCGACACCAATGAATCAACCAGCCAGCGCCGCTTCGGCGCGTCGAAAGGGAACGCAATGAGGCAGGCGGCAAGCACGAACGAGCGGGGCGGGACGTCGAGGCGGGCCGGTTCTGTAGCGACCGGCGGGCTCACGATCGAGCGAATCGTCGCGGTCGACACGAAGCGGGAATTTCGGGTCCACCCTCGCGACCGGAGCATCGCCTACACCGACGAGGGCGCGGGCGCTCGCCAGATGTACGTGCTGTCGCTCCGCACCTCGGTGACCACGCAGGTCACCGCGTCGGAGAAGAACATCGCCGATCCGCAGTGGTCGCCCGACGGCCGGCGCCTGGCGTTCACCCGCGGCGACGAGATCCGGGTCGTCGATCTCGACGGCTCGCGCGATGTCCTGGTGGCCGGTCATCCGGCGGGCGTGTCGGCCCCGCGCTGGTCGCCCGACGGGCAGCGGATCGCGTTCATCTCGCGACGTCGCGGCTGGGCCCAGGTCCACCTGGTCGACGCGCCGGTTC
>JACCVQ010000062.1 GCA_013698095.1 Chloroflexota bacterium | reverse complement strand
CTCGTGACCGGCTCGACCACCGGCCCGCCGGCGCGGGGCGGCCGCCAGCGCGGGGTCCGACAGGTCGGCCAGCGCGGCGGATTCCGGGTCGGCCGCTGTCACGCGAGGCGCTCCGAAGTGGACCGCGGCCGCTGCATGCCGACCATCATGCCAACTTCCCGGGCACGACACGCGCCGGCCCGATCTCCGTTCCAACCTGGCCCTCCCAGCCGAGGTGGGCGGACAACTCATTCGCGGCCGCCTGCACCGTCTTGCCGGCGAGTGTCAGCCGTTCGCGCAGGCGGAAGGTTGGTCCCGACACGTTGAGCGCAGCCACGACCCGACCGTGGACGTCGCGGATCGGTGCCGCGGCCCCGGAGAGACCGTCCTCGAATTCGTCCTCGACCGTGACGTAGCCGATCCGGCGGGCGACGACGATCCTGGCATGCAGGTCTGCCACGTCGTTCGGCGCATTCGGGCCACCGCCACTGAACGAGGCTGTGCTGAGCAGATCGGCCAATTCGTCCTTCCCGAGGTCGATCACGAGGGCCCTGCCCGACGCCGTGTTCCACGCAGGAACGAGACGTCCGACCCAGCCCATGGCCTGCACCGACCGGGCCGTCGGTCCCTCGGTCAGGATCGTCAGGACGTCGGGACCGCTCCGGACTGTCAGATGGATCCGCTCGCCGAGGTCAGCACCAGCGAGGCGGCGGATGATGGGCCTGGCCGCATCGAGGAGGCGCTTATCGACCGCGCGGGCCGCCAAGGCGAAGACGTGCCAACCGATTCGGTAGCGCAACGAATCGGGATCGCGTTCGACATAGCCGGTTTCGGCCAGGACGCGAAGGGTCCGCGAGATCTGGCTCGCGTCGCGGCCGAGGTGGGCGCTGAGGCGGTTGACGCCCCAGCCACCCTGCGCCCGAGCCTCGTCGGAGGCGAGAGCGTCAAGCAGCGCGAGGGCCCGTCGAAGGCTGTTGGCCGGCGCTTCTGGCACGAGGGCACGGTGCCACACTGTTGCTGGACATGCAATGGGGATTGCGTATCGCGCAATGCTGGGCCACACTCGGCACTTCGCAGGCGAGGAACGCGACGTCAATGTGTGGGATCGCGGGGATCTGGGGAGCAGACGATCAGGCGCTCGTGCGACGCCTGACAGACGGTCTCGCCCACCGCGGCCCCGACGGTGCGGGGATCCACGCCCAGCCCAACGGGGTCCTGGGACATCGCCGACTCGCGATCATGGATCCGCTCGGCGGCGGACAGCCGCTGTACGTGGAGACACCAGGCCGGGTGATCGTCGCGAACGGCGAGATCTACAACTATCCCGCGCTCCGGGCTGACCTCGAGGACCGCCATGCCTTCGTCACGGGCAGCGACATCGAGGCGGTTCTTCATCTGCACGAGGAAATCGGGTCGGCGACGCCAGCGGCACTCAGCGGAATGTTCAGCCTCGCGATCTGCGCCGACGACCACATCTTCCTGGCCCGCGACCCCATCGGGATCAAGCCGCTCTACTACGGCCACGGACGCACGGCCGACGGCGTCGAGGTCCTCGTGTTCGGCTCTGAGATGGCACCCCTCGCGGGCTGGGTCGACGACATGCATGAGTTTCCGCCAGGGACGTGGTATGACAGCCGTACCGGCTTCACGACCTATTACGAGGTCCCCGCGGGCGAGCCAGTCGATCGTCCGCTTGAGGAGCACATTGCCCGCGTCAGAGCCGGTATCGAGGCTGCCGTCGCATCGCATCTGATGAGCGATGTTCCGGTGGGCGCGTTCCTGTCCGGCGGCCTCGATTCGTCCGTGCTTGCCGCGCTTGCCCGGCCGCTCGTCGACGAGCTCCACACATTCTCGGTGGGGATCGCCGGATCCCGCGACCTTGCGGCAGCCCGGCGCGTCGCGGAGCACATCGACTCGATCCATCACGAACACGTCATCAGCGGCGATGAGATCGTCGCCCAGCTACCCGGCATCGTTCGGGCCCTCGAATCGTTCGACCAGGACCTCGTCCGGAGCGCGATCCCGACCGACTTCTGCGCGCGCCTGGCGGCGGACCACGTCAAGGTGATCCTGACCGGAGAAGGCGCCGACGAGCTCTTCGCGGGTTACGCGTACCACAAGGACGCATCGGATCCGGCCACGCTCCATCGCGAGCTGGTCCGGTCGGTGGGGGCCCTCCACAACGTCAATCTGCAGCGGGTCGATCGCCTGTCGATGCGCCACGGCGTGGAGGCGCGGGTTCCGTTTCTCGACACCGCGTTCGTCGCTCTCGCGCTGAGCGTGCCACCGGAGTTGAAGGTGGTTCGCGATTCGAAGGGCGGATTGATCGAGAAGTGGATCCTGCGCAAAGCGACCGAAGACCTGCTTCCGCCGGACATCATCTGGCGCCACAAGGAGCCGTTCGACGAGGGTAGCGGCGTGGTCGATCTGCTGGGAGAGAGCATGGCTCCCCTGTTGACCAACGTGGACCTCGCCGCCGAGCAGATCAACGCGGGCACCCCTTTGCGCTCGGCCGAGGAGGCCCTCTATCACCAGCTGTTGCGCGAGAGCTCGACCCGCTCGGACCTGATCCTCGCCAATGTCTCCCGCTGGAGCTACGACCGCCCGCCGGCCTTCGCGGGGCCGACCGGCGCGGTGACCAACAACGGCCCAGCGGGGATGGCCTCCCACGCGCTCTCGGTCTGAGCACCAACACCAGCCAATCGGAGGAAGTCGCCGTTGACAGTTGCGAAGACACACCATTAGGGTTCGGGACAGTCCCGGCCGAGGGTTCGTCGTATGTGCCGGAGCAAGGCACGTCGACGCCCGTCCGTTCGCCGCCCGTGGACGCCGCCCCTGTTTTACACGTTGGAGGCTCGCACCCCATGGACTACTCCACGCTCGACGAGGTACGGCGCACCACGACGCCGCTCCAGCTCGACACCGTCGAGGCCTTCGCACGCGGCACGATCAGCCGACGAGAATTTGTTCGGCGTGGACTCCTCATCGGTCTGACGATGCCATCGATCGTGGCGGTCGTCGCAGCTTGCGGTGGCGGCGGCAGCCCGGCGCCCGGCTCGAGCGGCGCCCCGGGGACAAGCACGGCCCCTGGCGGCTCGACCGGGACGGTCACGACCGGTGGCACGATCAAGGTCGCCTGCCAGAAGCCCGTCAAGCTCGACACCATCGCCATGCAGGACCTTGCCGCGTACGGCATCACGGCTCAGAGCTTCGAGTTCCTGTGCACCCTCGCCCCGAACGCTACCGATATCGCTCCGGGCCTCGCCGAGAAGTGGACCCCGAACGCGGACAACTCCGTGTGGGTCTTCAACCTGCGCAAGGGCGTGAAGTGGCAGGACGGCACCGACTTCACGGCCGATGACGTCGTCGCGACGATGGAGCGGATGGTCACTGCCGGAACCGCGGCGATCAAGGGTGTCATCGCCAAGGGCTCGGCCGTTGCGACCGACCCGAACACCGTGACATTCAACCTCGCCCAGGCGAACGGCAACTTTCCGTACCTCGTCTCGGTCTTCAACGCCCAGTCCCTGATCACGCCGAAGGACTACGCAACGGGCACGACGCTCGACAAGAAGCCCGCCGGGACCGGGCCCTGGAAGCTGGACAAATACGACGTTGCGTCAGGCGCGAAATTCTCGCGCAACGAGACCTGGTGGGGCGGCAAGACGCCGCTCGACTCGGTCGAGTGGGTGTTCTTCGACGACACCGCCGCCATGGTCACCGCCATGCAGGGTGGACAGGTCGACGCGATCGTCCAGTTCGACGTCCTGACCGGCGCTCAGCTCTTCGACGACCCGAACCTGACCGTCGTCTCGACGCCGACGGCCAACCACCGCCAGATCTGGATGCGCACCGACACCGGCGTATTCAAGGACAAGCGCGTTCGTCAGGCTTTCGCCCTGACGATCGACCGGCCGACCCTCGTCAGCCAGCTGTTCAAGGACAAGGCGATCGTCGGGAACGATCACGTCATCGCCCCGTTCTATCCGTACTTCGACGACTCGGTTCCGCAACGGACCCAGAACATCGAGATGGCCAAGCAGCTCCTGTCCGATGCCGGCGCGACGAACGTCGCCGCCACGCTCGAGTACGGCCAGCAGTTCGAGATCGCGGACCTCGCCGTGCTCCTCCAGAGCAACGCGGCGAAGGCCGGGATCACGATCACGCCGCACGGCCAGGACAACGGTCAGTTCTACGGCGCCGCGTGGTGCCCCGAGAAGCCCGCGGACCCGCCGTGCTCAGGTGCGACGGAGTTCGGAATCGTCGACTACGGCCACCGGCCGACTCCGGACCTGTACTGCAACGCAGCGCTCCAGACCAAGGGCGTCTGGAACTCGTCCCAGTACTCGTCGCCAGAATTCGACGCGGCCTTCAAGGAGTTCCAGTCGGCGGTCGGCGTCGACGCCCAGAAGGTCGCGTGCAAGAAGATCGAGACGATCCTCAACGAGGACGTTCCGATCGCGCTCCCGTACTTCTACAACTACCTCTCGGGCAACTCCAAGAAGTTCACGGGTGTGTACACCAGCGCGCTCGGTCAGATGTTCCTGAACCAGGCGTCGCAGGTCTGACCCACCATCACCCGCGGGGAGCGGCGCGGCGCGGCGCTCCCCGGTTCACCGCCACGCACGTCGAGTAGGCGACCCAATGGTCCGCTATCTCCTTCGTCGGTTGCTCCTGGGCCTCATCACGCTGTGGCTGCTCGCGACGATCGTGTTCGCGATCACCAACATCCTGCCGACGGACGTGGGCCGGACGATCCTCGGGCCGTTCGCGCCGCCCGAGACGGTTGCGGCGCTGAACGAGAAGCTCGGCACGAACCGGCCACTTCCCGTCCGGTATGTCGAGTCGATGATCGGCCTCGTGACGCTCAACTTCGGCGACTCGTTCGTGAGCGGATCGCCGGTCCTGCCGCAGGTCCTCGGCGCGGTCGGTCGCTCGGCCAAGCTCGCTGGGCTCGCGCTGCTGATCACGATCCCGTTGAGCATCGCGGCCGGGCTGTACGCAGCACGGAGACGGGATCGCCTCGCCGATCGCGCGATCGTCCTCGCCGGCGTGACGCTGTCCTCGATCCCCGAATTCGTCACCGGAACCATCCTCGTCGTGGTGGTCGGCGTGCAGCTCGACTTGCTGCCGGTCCTCGCCACGGCGCCCGAGAAGGCGGACCTCGTGACCCAGATCCGCTACCTGCTCCTGCCTGCGGTCGCGATGGCGATCGTGTACTTCGGCTACATCGCCCGGATGACCCGGGCCGGCGCGATCGAGGTCCTCCAGTCCGACTACATCCGGACGGCGACGATGAAGGGCCTGACGACCTCGCAGACGATGCGCCGCCACGTCCTCCGCAACGCGCTCGTCCCGACGGTCGCGGTGATCGCGGTCCAGATCGGGTACCTCTTCGGCGGCATCATCGCCGTCGAGAAGATCTTCAACTACAACGGGATGGGCGCCACGATGCTGTACGCGGCCCAACGCAAGGATCTCCCGATGCTGACGGCCGGGGTGATCGTGATCGGCCTCGTGTACATGCTCGCCACGCTGGCCGCGGATCTGATCATCGCCTGGATGAACCCGCGGATCCGACTGGAGACGGAGCGCTGATGGAGCCCACGTCGATCCTCGCGCCTGGCCCCGGGGGCCAGCCGGCAGAGCTTCCGGCAGCAGACCTGAGCGCGTCGCGGGCGCAGCGCTCGAGCGCCCGCCGGGAACGCCTGACCGTGCTTGTCAAGCGACCCGCCTTCCTGGTCGGCGCGGCCGTGATGATCTTCTGGATCGTCTGCGCGATCCTGGGCGAGCGGATCACCCCGTACGACCCGTACAACGGCTTCTCGCTCGGGCGCCAGCCACCCAGCCTCGAGCACCTGTTCGGCACCGACCGGATTGGCCGCGACGTGCTCTCCAGGGTGATGGTCGGATCGCGCGACGTCCTGATCGTCGCCCCGCTCGCGGCGCTGCTCGGCGTCCTGCTCGGCACCTCGCTCGGCTTGGTGATGGGGTTTTACCGAGGCATCGTCGACGACGTCCTGAGCCGGATCGTCGAGGCCTTCCTGGCGCTGCCGGTCATCCTCGTCGCGCTCCTCACCCTCGTCGTCCTCGGGTCGTCGTCGATCGTCGTCGTGTTCGTCGTGGGAATCCTCTTTGCCCCGATCGTCGCTCGGACCGTTCGTTCGGCGGTGCTGTCCGAGCGCCAGCTCGACTACGTCGAGGCGGCACGCCTGCGCGGAGAGTCGGGACTCTACATTCTTTCCCGGGAGATCTTCCCGAACGTTCTCGGTCCGACCATCGTCGAGCTGACGGTCCGCTTCGGCTACGCGATCTTCACCGTCGCCACCCTGTCCTTCCTCGGGGTCGGCCTCCAGCCGCCATCGCCGGACTGGGGCCTGTCGGTGAGCCAGGAGTACACGAACATGATCTCGGGGATCTGGTGGCCGACGTTCTTCCCGGCGCTGGCGATCGCAAGCACGGTCATCGCGATCAATCTGATCGCGGACTCGCTCCAATCGGTGCTGAGCGAATGACGACGATGATCGACCTTCCGCCGGGTGCGCCGGTTCCGCCGGGGGACCACGCTGCGCTGCGCGTCGAAGACCTGTCGCTTTCCTACATCGTCCGGGGCATCGCGCGGCCCGTGCTGCGCGGCGTCACGTTCGAGATCAAGCCCGGAGAGTCGTATGGCCTCGTCGGCGAGTCGGGCTGCGGCAAGTCGACGACCGCGTATGCGGCGGTCCGGTATCTCGCGAGAAACGCGCGGATCACCGGTGGCCGGATCTTCATCGACGGCAGCGACATGACCACGATGAGCGAGGACCGCCTGCGCGAGTTCCGGATGCGCCACGCGTCGATGGTCTACCAGGACCCCGGCGCTGCCCTGAACCCGACGACGAAGGTCGGGCCCCAGGTGATCGAGGCGTTCGCCGTGCTCGGCGAAAGCCGCCCCGTCGCGGAGGCGCACGCCCTTGAGGCGCTCGAGCGGGTCCAGATCGCGGACCCGCGGCGGGTGATGCAGCGCTATCCGCACCAGCTCTCGGGCGGGATGCAGCAACGGATCGTCATCGCCATGGCGCTCGCCTCCGACCCCAAGCTGCTGGTGCTCGACGAGCCGACGACGGGCCTCGACGCGACCGTCGAGGCGAGCGTGCTCGACCTCGTCCGTTCCCTCCAGGGCGAGACGAATGCCGCAATCCTCCTGATCGCCCACAACCTGGGCGTCATCCGCTCGGTGTGCGACCGGGTCGGCGTGATGTACGCCGGCAAGATCGTCGAGGAAGGCGACGCCGCGGCTGTGTTCGACAAGCCGCAGCACCCGTACACGCTCGCCCTCCTCCGCTCCCTTCCGCGCCACGGGATCCGCAAGTCGCAGCGCGCGCTCGCGACCATCCCCGGCTCGCTGCCGCCGGTCGGTGCGACGCTCCCCGCCTGTGTCTTCGTCGACCGCTGTCCGCTCGCCACCGAGATCTGTCGGACGATCGATCCGCCCCCGGTCGACCTCGGCGATGGCCGCACGTCGAAGTGTCACCACATCGACCGGCTGCCCGAGCTCACTGAAGCGCCAGCCCGGGCCGGCGCCGAGCACGCCGAACAGGGCGGGGCGGCGCTGGAGCTGTCCGGCCTGTCGAAGACGTTCCACCAGGGCGGCCATTCCGTGCCGGCCCTCGTCGGCATCGACCTGACCATCCACGACGGCGAGACGCTGGGGCTCGTCGGCGAGTCCGGATCCGGCAAGTCGACGCTGGCGCGAACGATTCTCGGCATCGAGCGCCCCGACGCCGGGGGCGGCCTCGAGCTCGACAGCCACCAGCTCGCGGGCCGATCGACGGATCGACCCACCGAGGACAAGCGCTCGATCCAGATGGTCTTCCAGAACCCGGAGTCGGCACTCAACCGCGGCTGGACGGCTCGCCGGATCCTCGCCCGCTCGGTGCGGAAGTTGACCGGGCTCCGCGGCAAGGCCATCGACAAGCGGGTCGACGAGCTCGCCGCGAACCTCCGCCTGAGCCAACAGCACCTCGATCTGAAGCCCCGCCAGCTGTCGGGCGGGCTCAAGCAGCGTCTGGCCATCGCTCGCGCATTCGCCGGCGATCCGCGGATCGTGGTGGCCGACGAGCCGACCAGCGCCCTCGACGTGTCGGTCCAGGCGGCAATTCTCAACGTGCTCTCGGATCTCCAGGTCGAGAACAAGACCAGCTACCTGCTGATCTCGCACGACCTCGGCGTCGTGCGCTACCTCGCCGACCGGATCGCGGTGATGTACCTCGGCCGGATCATGGAGGTCGGCGATTCCGAGGTGGTGTTCCGCGGGCCGAACCACCCGTACACCGAGGCCCTGCTCTCGGCAATCCCAAAGGTCGACGGCGAGCCGGGTGCACGCATCCGGCTGGGCGGCGAGATTCCGAGCCCGGCCAACCCGCCGAGCGGCTGCGTGTTCCACACACGCTGTCATCGGTTCATGAAGGGCATCTGCGAGGTCACGGAGCCGCCGCTCATCGAGGTCGAGCCGGGTCACCAGATGCGCTGCCACATTCCGGTCGAGGAGCTCCGCCGGCTGCAGGCGGAGGCGCGTCGCAGTGACGAGGTCTTGACGACGCCGCCCGAGGCTCTCGAGGCCGCCGAGGCTACTGCCGAGAACGACCCGGCCTGACGTTGCCGGGCCGCGGGGTCGCGGGGTCGCGACACGCGTCCTGTCCGCGCGACCCTACGCGTCGGAAACGGGCAGGTTCGCGCGCCGCTGCGTCGTCCAGGTCTGCAGCTCCTCGTCGATCGCCGCGTCGATCGGCGGCGCCTCGTAGGCGGCGAGCTGCTGCTTCCAGCGGGCGTTCGCGCGCACGGCGGCGTCGCGGGCACCGTCCGAGGTCCACTGCTCGAAGCTGTTGTTGTCGGACAGGTTCGAGCGCCAGAACGCGTTCTCGAAATTGGCGAGCGTGTGGGGCGATCCGAGGAAGTGCTGGCCAGGCCCGTTCTCGAGCATGGCGTCGAGCGCCAGCCCGTTATCGCTGAGGTCGACGCCGCGAATGTACGCCGACGTCATCGACGCCTGGTCCTCGTCGAGCATGAACTTCTCATAGCCGATGGACAGGCCGCCCTCGAGCCAGCCGGCCGTGTGGAGGTTGAAGTTCACGCCGGCCATCACGGTCGCCATGAAGCTCACGGCGCTCTCGTACGCGGCCTGGTAATCAGGGACCTTCGATGCCGTGAAGTTGCCGCCGCTCCGGAACGGGACGCCGAGCCGGCGTGCGAGCGCAGCCATCACGAACAGGACCAGCTGCGGCTCCGGCGTCCCGAACGTCGGCGCCCCGGACTGCATCGACATCGACGACGCGAACGACCCGAAGATCACCGGCGCGCCGGGCCGGACGATCTGGCAGAACGCCATGCCGGCCAGCGCCTCCGCCAGCGTCTGGGTGGCCGAAGCGGCAACGGTGACCGGAGCCATGGCACCGCCGAGGATGAAGGGCGTGACCAGCACGATCTGGTTGTTCTCGGCGTAGACCTTCGCCGAGCCGAGCATGTTGAAGTCCCACGACATCGGCGAGTTGGCGTTTGCGAGCCCCATGATCACGTGTTCGCTCTCGAGCGCATCGCTCCCGAACACGATCTTTGCCATGTCGATGGAGTCCTGCGCCCGGGTGGGATGCGTGACCGAGCCCATGAACGCCTTGTCGGTGTAGCGGATATGGCTGTACACCATCTCGAGGTGGCGCTGGCTGACGGGCAGATCCACGGGCTCGCACAACGTGCCGCCTCCGTGGTGGAGCGTCCGGCTCATGTACGTCAGCTTCACGAAGTTCCGGAAGTCTTCGATGGTCGCGTAGCGCCGGCCGTCGTCGAGGTTGTGGATGAACGGCGAGCCGTACGACGGCACGAGGACCATGTAGGGATCGCCGATCACGACGTTCCGCTTCGGGTTCCGTGCCCGCTGCGTGAACGTCCGAGGCGCGCTGGCCGTGATGAGGGCGCGGCACATGCCCCGCGGGAACCTGACGCGGCTGCCCGTGACGTCGGCGCCCGCACCGCGGAAGATCTCGAGCGCTTCCGGGTAGTTGCCGATCTCGATCCCGACTTGCTCGAGGAGCGTGTCGGCGTGATGCTCGATCGTTTCGAGCCCTTCGGCGGAGATGACCTCGACGGGAGCGAGAAGCCTCGTCAGGTACGGCTCGGATTCGAACGACCGGGCGAGCCGCGCCGCCTGGCGCGACTCGCGGCCGCGGCGGACGGCGTGCGGCTGCGGATCGCTCACGGTCATGGCGCGACTCCATCGCTCGGTGACGTCTCGTGCGGATAGCATCGCACGAGAACACCCCGGGCTTCCGCCGTCAGCGACCTCCGGGCGGTCACGCGGTCACGGCGCGGCCGGCGGCCGTCGTCACAGCTCCCCGTATAGCGCCGCAGCAGTCTCGTAGCTGAAGCGCAACGGCACAGACCCCTCGACGATCCAGACATCCGCAGCCTCCCCGGCCATGAGCCGAGTGGCGCCGTCGGTGTCGGTGACCGCGCCGCCGTAGAGGCGGTTGGCGAGGTTGAGAATGGCCGTCTCGTGCATGGCCTGGGTGCCGCTTCCGGACGCGTCCTTGACGAGGACGACGCGGTATCCGAGCTCGGTGGCGTCCGTCACAGTCGCAGCGAGGCAGGCCTCGGTCCAGACACCCGACACGAACAGCCACTCGACACCGAGGGCCCCGAGCAGACGTGCCGCCTGTCCGTCGGCGAAGCTGCTCGCGTCCGACTTGATCAGGAGAGCCTCGCCATCAATAGGCGCGACCTCGGGACAGATCGCGGTCAGAGGATCGGCCACGTCGCTGAATGCCGAGGTGCCGTCGGACAGGACCGGATGGAACGGCTTGGCCGCACCCGCCGCCAGATCCACGATGTAGGCCGAGTGCAACAAGGGAATCGACGCCGCCCGTGCCGCCTCCTGGAGGCGCTGCGCGTTCGCGATGATCGTGTCGAACCGGTCGACAAGGTGGCGGCTGTCCCCGCGGTGCTCTTCCTGCAGGTCGACGAACAACGCGGCCGCCTTGCCGGGCTCGATCGACAACGTCGTCCGCATCGGGTCTAGATCGTGCCGTCCAGGAACTCGTCCTCGTAGGGAAAGCGCGAGAGCAGCTCGGTTCCGGTTTCCGTGATGACGATCTCGTCCTCGAGCTTGACGCCTTCCCGGCCGCCCTTCTCGCCGATGTAGCTCTCGACGCTGACCACCATGCCCGGGACCAGCACGCCGTCGCGGCCATACGTCGCGTAGTCCATCGAGTGTGCGATGAACGGCGTCTCACCGTGCATGCCCACCCCGTGCATGACCGAGGTGTAGCGCTGCTCGATGAAGCGCTCCGGAATCTTCCACGCCTTTTCGGCGATCTCGCGGAATTCCATGCCCGGCGCCACGATCCCCATGTTGTGTTGAACCTGGTCGTGGGCCATGCGGTACAGCATCTTCTGATACTTGGTCGGCTTGCCCGGGCCACAGCGGAACGTTCGGGAAAAGTCCGAGAAATAGCCGTAGCAACCGATCGTATCGGTATCGAGCGCGATCAACTCGCCGGGCCGGATTTTTCGCCCGCTGGCCTCGTTGAACCAGGGATTGGTGCGCTGGCCCGAGCTGAGCAGCCTGGTCTCGATGAACTCACCGCCCTGGCGGATCACCTCGTAGTACATGATCGCGAAGAGCTCGTTCTCGGAGACTCCGGGTTTGATCGCGGCGCGCACGGCGGCGACCGCGGATTCCGCTCCGGCCATGCTCTCCTGCAGGCAACGAATCTCTTCGGGCGTCTTCACCGCGCGCACCGCAAGAATTTCGGCCTGGCAGTCCGTGACCACGGCGCCGCGCTTCTCGAGCGCCAGCGCATGCTGGTGGTTGCAACGATCGAGTCCGATCTTCAGCGAGCCGCCGCCGTGGGTCCGGAGCAGATCGACGATCTCATCTGCGAATGCCGCGGCCGCCTCATCGTCGCGGTTCGACACCGACGACCACACCAGCTTCGATGGTCGGGCCTCGTCGACCGTGTCGAGCACCAGCGAGACGTGGTAGCTCTGGGGGTACTCGAACAGCACGATCGGGCCCTCGGTGGGCACGAAGAAGTAGCGGGTGGAATTGCGCAGGAAGTAGCCGAACATGTTGCGCGAGCCCGTTGCGTAGCGCTGGTTGTAGGGGTCGAACAGGACGACCGCCCCGTAGCCTGCCTCCGCCATCCAGGCTCTCAGCTTCGCCAAGCGGCCCTGGCGGAGCGCGTTAGCGTCGATGTACGGCGGCTCGGTGTCCGAGAGCCACATGCCGCCGGCCGGATCGGCCGTGACCGGATGGCGCATGCGATCGGCGAAGTCGACCTCATCGATGCGGTCGGGATCAAAGACGACGATGCTCATCGGCTGTCCACCTAACGTTCGGCCAGGGCCAGACGGACGCCCAGCGCCAGGAAGGTCGCCGCGAATGTCCGGCGGATCCAGCGCATGACGGTGGGCCGACCGATGACATGGCGCCGGACCCGCGCGGCAAACGCGCCGTAGGCCGCGAAGACCACCAGGGTCATGAGCATGAACACGGCGCTGAGACCGAGCATCCGGCTCACGGCGTCCGGATGGGACGCGGTCACGAACTGGGGCAGAAACGCGAAGAAGAAGATCGTCAGCTTCGGATTGAGGACGTTGATGAGGATGCCGGAGAGGATGATACGACCAGCCGCGGGACGGGTGTGCGACTGCTCCACCGTGAGCGTCCGCCGGTCCGTCCAGGTCGTCCAGGCCAGGTACAGCAGGTAGCCGACTCCGAGGTACTTGATCGCCTCGAAGGCAGGCGCGCTCGCAGACAATACGGTGGCCAGACCGGAGATCGCGACCAGGACGTGGGGGACGATGCCGAGGGTGCACGCAAGCGCGGCGATCGCACTGACGCGGGTCCCGTGCGAGAGGCCGGCAGAGAGGGTGTACAGGACGCCGGTCCCCGGAGTCGCAACGATGATGAACGTGGTCAGAAGGAATTCGGCGCTCACTTCCTTCATCGTACGGTGTCGTCAGACCGAGCGGGTCGGTCCGTCTGCCTCAGCCTCCGAGGCAGAGCCGGTGGACGCAGACGTTCGCCATCCCGTCTACTGACCCCGTGACCGAAACCAGCCTCTCCCGACGCCACGTCACGTCCTCGCGTGTCGGCGCGTCGATGGCCGTGGCGTCGATGCTGTGCGTGCCCGTCGGCCTGGCCGTCGCAGTCACCCTGCTCGATGACCTCGGGGCTGCCGGCACCACCTGGCTGCGGCTCGTCTGGGGCGCAGTGATCCTGCTCGTGCTGGTGCGCCCGAGGCGTTCGGACTTCTCCCCGTCCGCGTTCCGCGCCACCGCCCTCCTGGGCGTGGTCACGTCGGGCACCGCGCTTTTCTTCATGGCTGCGATTGAGCGTCTGCCGCTGGGCGCCGCGAGCGCCCTCGAGTTCCTGGGGCCGCTAGGCGTCGCGCTGTGGCGAGGAAGCGGCGGCGTCAAGATCTGGCCGATCATCGCGGCCGCCGGCGTGGTCTGCCTGACCAAGCCGTGGACCGGCGAGGCAGATGCCCTCGGTGTTGCGTTCGCGCTCGCTGCCGCAGTCTGCTGGGGCGTCTACATCGTCCTGACCCAGCACGTCGGCGACGAGGTGGCGGGCCTGAAGGCACTCGCGGTCATGATGCCGGTCGCCGCATTGGTCGCCACCGTGATCGCCGGGCCGAGCACGGTCGGGCGCCTGTCACCCGACCTGGTCCTGGTCGGTCTCGGGCTCGCGTTCCTGCTGCCAGTCGTGCCAGTCACCCTGGAGTTCCTGGCGCTGCGGCGCCTGACCGCGGCGGCATTCGGAACATTGATGAGCCTGCAGCCGGCGATCGCCCTGCTCATCGGCTTCGTCCTGCTCAGCCAGAAGCCTGACGCACTGGCGATCGTCGGCATCGCGTGCGTCGTCGTGGCCGGAATCGGCGCGGAGCGCAACGGTGGGCGCGAGGTGGTGCCGACGGCGGCATGACCCGCGAATCTCAGTGCGTCGCCGCTCCCACGTGCTTCGGCCTCGTGGCCGGCGTGTCCGTCTCGGTCAGGCCGCGTATCGCCTGATCGCAGCCTCATCGAGAACGGCCCCGATCCCGGGCGTCGCCGGCACCCGCAGGACGCCGTCCGCACCCGGCCGGATCGGCTCCTTGAGGAAAGCGTCGCGGCGCTCGGGGGTCCAGCCGGGCGGGTCGTACGGGAACTCGAGGAACGGCCCGCCGCCGACCCCCGCCGCGACGTGGAGATTGGCCAGCAGCCCGATACCGTTCGTCCAGGTGTGGGGCGTGTACCAGCGCCCCTTGGCCAGCGCGCGTTCCGCCAGCCTGCGGCCGTTCGACATGCCCGCAGCGAGCACGACGTCGGCCTGGTGGACGTCGAAGGCATCGGCGTCGAGCGCGGCCTCCATCTCGCGGAAGGTCCGGGTCATCTCGCCGCCCGCGATCCGGATGCCGGGGACGGCCGCCCGGAGCGCCGCCAGACCGGCCAGGTCCGAGCCGTCGAGGGGCTCCTCGAGCCAGAGCACGTCGAGCTCGGCGAGACGCTCCGCGATCGCCTTGGCCGTTGCGCCGTCGATCGACCGGCGGATGTCGCCGGCCATCCGCCAGCCCTGGTTGATGTCGACCATGATCGCCATCGAATCAGCGACTGCCTCGCGGGTCGCGCGGACGGCCGCCATCCCCTCTTCGAGCCGCGTCGGATTGCTCGGATCAACCCGGACCTTGAGCGCCCGGAAGCCCTCCGCGCGCATCCGCACCGCGCGCTCCGCCCGCTCGCCGGCGGGCACGAGGGAGCCACACGACGCGTACGCCGGGATCCCGTCGAGGGCGCCGCCGAACAGCGTCGCGACCGGCAGCCCAGCGGCCTGGCCCGCGATGTCCCACAGGGCGACCTCGAGCGGCCAATAGCGGCCGGCATGGAAGTCGATCGTCTCGAGCACCCGGACGTGGCGCGCGATCGCGAGCGGATCCTGGCCGACGAACAGGTGCTCGAACGCGGCAAATCCGTCCATCGTGTCGCCGGATCCGATACCCACCACGCCCTCGTCGGTCTCGATCCGGACGATCGTGACCGGGAACCGCGTCCGCGGAACCTGGTCCCAGGCCGCCGGGAACGGCGGGTCAAGCGGAACGACGAGACGGTCGGTCCGGATGGCGGTGATCCTCATGCAGCGCGGAGTATCGCCCACGCCGGACCGTGCGGTACTGTCGCGTTTCCTATTGATCGAGCGAACCGGCATTCCGGAGGATCCCGACACCGATGGCCGAACAGCCTCGCCCAGCGGCCGTGGTCGAGCTCGACCACATGACCGGCGCCGGGCCAGCGCAATGACCGTCATCGTCACCGGTCGCGATCTCTCGCTCGCCGAGGTCGTCCGGGTCGCCCGGGGCGGCGAGCCGGCGACGCTCGAACCGGCCGCTGCGGAGCGGATGCGTCGGACGCGGGCGATCGTCCAGGCGAGCCTGGACCGGGGCGAGTCGATCTATGGTGCGAGCACCGCCGTCGGTGTCCTGAAGCGGGTTCGGGTGGACCCGGCCGCCGACCGCGGTTACGCCGGATCGATGCTCGGCCACCACCGGGTGGGGCAGGGACCGGCCGCGCCGCGCGACGTCGTTCGGGCGACGATGCTCCGCCTCGCCAACCATCTCGCCGAGTCCTCGCCCGGCGACCGGCCCGAGCTGGCCGAGCGGATCCTCGCCGCTCTCAACGCTGACGACGTCCCCGAGGTCCGCTCCATCGGGTCGGTGGGCTCGGCGGATCTCGTTCCGCTCGCCGAGCTGGCGATGCCGATCGTCGCCGGCCTGGACCTGGAGCCCGGCGAGGGAACCGCCCTGCTCGACAACAACGCGTTCGCGACCGGCTGGGCGGCGCTGGCGGTGGCGGATGCGGCGACGCTGCTCGACAGTCTCGACGTGGCCGGGGCGCTCAGCCTCGAGGGCTTCGCCGCGAACCCGTCCATGCTCCATCCCGCGATCGGGGAGGTCCGGCCGTACCCGGGTCTGCGTCGGACGTTGGCCCGCCTCGCGGCGCTCCTCGACGGGAGCGGGCTGTGGGACGCGGGGGCGCCGCGCAACCTGCAGGATCCCCTGACCTTCCGCAACCTGCCCCAGATCCAGGCGGCCGGTCGCGACGCCCTGGCCCATCTCGAGTCGATTCTCGCTGTCGAGTTGAACGCGTCGCAGGGCAACCCCATCGTCGTGGCCGCAGACGAGCGGGTCGTGTCGGTCGCGAACTTCGAGATCCTGCCGCTCGCTGGCGGCCTCGACTACCTGCGGGTCGTCCTCGCGACGGTCCTGACGGCCTCGGCCGAGCGGACGGTGAAGGGCCTCGGCGCGCCGTGGTCGGGTCTGCCGACGGGCCTCGTTCCGATCGCCGGAACGAACGAGGCCGGCTTGACGTACCTCAGCCTCGCCGCCCAGAGTCTGGCCGTGGAAGCCCGCCTCCTCGCCGCGCCCGTGTCGTTCGAACTGGTCTCGACCTCTCATGCGGAGGGCATCGAGGACCGGACGACCATGGCCCCCCTGGCGGCCCGCCGCCTCGCCGAGCAGGTCGCCCTCGGGGGGTCGATCGCGGCCATCGAGCTCGCCGTTGCCGCCCAGGCGGCGGAGCTCCGCGGCGTCCGTCTCGGGCGCGGCACGGGCGGCGCCGTCGCGCTCGTGCGGGCGCATGTGCCGTTCTTGCGGGTCGGCGATTTCGTGCCGGACGTCGGCGGCCTGGCGGATGCGGTGCGGGCCGGAGCCATCCGCGCGGCCGCAGACGCCGCGATCGCCAACGGCATCACGAACGCGCCGGTCTCCGACGGCGCAACGAGGGAGATCGATGTCGACGGCGCGTGACCGGCCGCCCGAGGAGGCGCAGGAGGACACGTCGTTCGGGCGCGGGTTGCGGGTCCTGCTGACGATCGCCGACCGCGGCGAAATCCGGGCCGACGAGCTGAGTGTCCTCCTCGAGACGCCGGTCTCGACGATCTATCGCTACCTCCGGACCCTCGCCGATTTCGGGTTCGTCGATCGCCACGGCGCCGGGTACCGCCTCGGGCCACGCCTGATCATCGGGAGCGGGGCCAACGTCACCGCCGAGGAGCTGATCCGGACCGCCGATCCGGTCCTCAACCTCCTGGCCGAGGAAACAGGCGAGACCGCCGTGATCGTGCGCCGGATCGGGATGTCGGCGGTCTGCCTCCACGAGGTGCCGTCAAGTCAGCCGCTCCGGGTCACGCTCGCGCCCACGACGGTCCTGCCGCTCCACAGCGGCGCGTTCGGAAAGGCGCTCCTCGCCTTCGCGCCGGAGGACGTCTTCGACGAGGTCATCGGCCTGGAGGGAGCGACGGGCCCACTCGGACTCGACCCGGATCGGTTGAGGTCGGAGATCGCCGACGTCGTGAGCACCGGCGTCGCACGATCCGTCGGCGAGATCGTTTCTGGGTCCGTGGCCATCGCGGTTCCCATATTCCGGGAGGACGGGATTGTGGCGGCGATTGGCGTCATCGGCCCGGAGTCACGGTGTGGTCTCGCTTGGAGGACCCGCGTGGCTCGGCTGCTGCCAGGTGCTGCCAGCTCGATCGTCGGAGCACTTGAAGCAGGACTTTCGCCCCAGGAGTCCCGCTATCCGGAATAGAACCATCTCGGTATTTGACAATTCATGGGGCACGCCTATGCTCCAGAGCAATGGACGCGCTGTCTCGGCTCGAACCCGTCTCCGCCGACTACGCATCCCTGCCGGTCGCCGCAGCCTTCAACTGGCAGGAGGCGGCAACGGAGCTGGCCGCGGGTGAGTGGTACCTCGTCGTCTTCCGCTCGATCCGAAAGGCCAGCGCGGACGAAGTCCGGCTGAACGAGTTCGACGAGCGGGCACATCTCGAGGCGGCCGGCGCGCCCGGCTTCATCCATTACTTCAGGGGTCCCGCCGGTCCCGACGGCGCGTGCCTCTCGTTCTGTCTGTGGCAGACTCGGGCCGACGCCCGGGCCGCCGCCGGCCGGCCCGATCACGTCCGTGCCGTGAGCCTGATCGACGAGATGTACGAGTCGTACACCCTCGAGTTCCACCGGGTCAGCCGCCAGGTCGGTGGCGTCCTCAGCTTCGAGCCGTACGATCGGATCCTGCCGGTCGCGATGGCCGAGGTCGAGGTCGACGTCCCCGGACTCGTGATCGACGGCCCAGCCATGCCCCTGCCGAGCCAGCCCGCGATCTCGTTCTGAGCAGCCCCTCCGGCGGGGCGCCAACGGCTGCGGCTGAAACCCCGGGAGTTGCCCCGCGTCCGTCGCGTCTTGCCCGCGCCGCGCGTCTCGGGCCCGGGCTCGCGGCCGCGATCGCGGTGGCGATCGTGGCCCGGCTCGCGGCAGGATTCCTGCCGTCGGTCGTGTCCGAGGTGACCATCGCGATCCTCATCGGACTCGTTGTCGGGCGCCTGCCGGCCGTTCGCTCCGTTGCGCTACAGCCTGGCTTGAGGGTCGCCGCCGAGCGGTTCCTGCGGTTCGGCATCGTCCTTCTCGGGGCCAAGCTGAGCGTCCAGCAGATCGCCGGGATCGGGCTGCCGGCGGCAGCGATCATCGCCGCGACGATGATCGCTGCCCTCGTCGTCGTGCTCGGACTGTCACGGCTGGCCGCCGTCGACGGCCGGCTCGCCGTCCTGCTCGCGGTCGGGGCCGCCGTGTGCGGCAACTCCGCCGTGGTCGCCACCTCGCCCGTCATCGGGGCGCGGCCGCGCGACACCGCCTACGCCATCGCGACCGTCACCCTGTTCGGGACGATCGCGGTCTTCGCGTATCCCCTGATCGGGCACGCCGCTGGCCTGGGCGATGCGGTGTTCGGGCTGTGGTCGGGCATCGCCATCAACGACACGAGCCAGGTCGTGGCCGCGAGCTCAGCCTACTCAGCCGGCGCGTTCGAGGTCGCGACGGTCGTGAAGCTCATTCGAAACGCGCTGATGGCCCCGCTCCTGCTCGGGATCGCGTGGGCGTGGCATCGCCGGACCGGCGAGGCCGGCGACACAAGAGCCGGTCTGCGCCGGGCGGTCCCGCTGTTCGTCCTGGGATTTCTCGTCCTGTCCGCGCTGCGCAGCGTCGGTGCGATCGACGCGGGCCTGGCGGCGTCGCTGGAGGGCGTCGCACGGGCGCTGATCCTCGTCGCCCTTGCCGCGGTCGGGTTGAATGTCCGACTCGAGGATCTCCGGGCGGTCGGTCCGAAGCCGCTCCTGGTGGGGCTCGGCGGGGCGCAGATCATCGGGGTCGCAACGATCCTCGCGATCACGATGTTCAGTCTCGCGAACGGCCTCGTCGTGGGTGGCTGACGCTCAGCGGCGATCCGCGCCGGCACCCGCGAGCGGCCGTGATGGGACCCGAGCATCAATTGGCGACGAACGAGCATGGCCCGATCCCAAGCCGCGGATCACATCCCTTCGGGCGACCTGAGCACGCTTACTCGTTCGGGCTTGATCCAGCCGGCGCATCAGCCGCCACCGCCGCCTCGTCCACCGCCCGTGAGCGATCCTTCCAGCCCAGTCGGGCGAACGCGATTCCGCCGCCGACCGAGGTCACGACGAGGATCGTGGCGTGGACAAGGAGAGCGAGGGCGAACGCCGAGTCGGCGGGAACCCCGATCGCCTTGCTGATCTCGACAGCGGCGAACTCGAATGTCCCGAGGTTCGACGGCCCGGCCGGGACCGCACTGGCAAGGGCGACGCCGGACGCGATCAGCGCCGCCTGACCGATCGACAGCTCGACCCCGATCGCCTGGCCAACCGCCGCGAAGGCGAGGATCGCCATCGACCAGGCCGCGGCGCTGGCGACGAGCGCCTCGGCCAGGGTCCGCGGCTTGCGCGCGACCGCGAGGCCGTCCTGGAGGCTCAGCGCCAGCTGGCCGACCTTCGGGTAACGCCCGACCAGCGCGGCGATCCGGTCCATCCCGGGCAGCCGATGGGCAACGATCCCGAGGGCCAGGACGATCAGGAACAGGACGGCAACCGCCGCACCGACGAGGATCGCGTTGGCGACCACGCCGCGGACGCTCAGCACGAGCAGCGCGACCGACCCGATCGTCACGACCGCCACGAGATCCACGACCCGTTCGACGACGACCGTACCCAGGGCCGAGGCGCGGCTGATCCCCTCGCGATCGCCGAGGTAATGGACCCGGATCAGCTCACCGAGCCGCGCCGGCAGGACATTGTTCGCGACGTAGCCGATCAGCAGGTAGCCGAGCATCGGCGGGTAGCGGACCGCGGCGATCGGGCGGAGGAGACGCTGCCAGCGGAACGCCCGGAACACGAGGTCGAGACTCAGGAGGAACGCGGCAAACGCCACCCAGCGGAGGTCGGCCGAGCCGAGGAGGTCAGCGGTCCGGGCCAGATCGACGCCGCGCAGGACGAACCACAGCGCCACGATCGAGATCAGGCCGCCGACGACGGCACGGAGGACGGGCCCGGATCGCACGATGGGCGGGTCCGGCTCAGCCGGCCGGCGGTGGTGCCTGGGGGGCGCGATCGGGTCTGCGGGCGGTCAGCTGGGGACTCCGCCGCAGACGTGCTCGGTGGAGCAGGTAGCGGAGGACGACCCGGAGCGTCGACGTGCCGTAGACGACGCTCCGCTTGAAGCCGACCGAGCTTGCCTCCTCGAAGTACCGGGTCGGGACGCCGATCTCGCCGATCCTCCGGCCCATTCCGGCCGCCACGACCTGCGCGATCAGCTCCTGGTCGAACACGAAGTCGTTGCTGTTCAGCTCGTACGGAATCGTCTCGAGGAGCCGCCGGCTGTAGGCGCGAAGGCCCGTGTGGTATTCCGACAGGCGGAGGCCGAAGGCGACGTTCTCGACGGTCGTCAGGAACCGGTTCGCGACGTACTTCCAACGGGGCATGCCACCGGCGAGAGGATCGCCGAGGAACCGGCTGCCGAGCATCAGGTGCTTCTCGCCACGGAGGATCGGGGCGATCAGGGCCGGGATCCTGGTGGCGTCGTACTGGTAGTCCGGGTGGAGCATCACGATGACGTCGGCACCCTGCTCGATCGCGGCCGAGTAGCAGGTCTTCTGGTTGCCGCCGTAGCCGAGGTTCTGCTGGTGGATGATGACATCGAGCCCGAGCTGGCGGGCGACATCGACGGTCTCGTCGTGCGACACGTCATCGACGAGGATGATCCGGCCGACGATGTCGTGGGGGATGTCGGCATACGTTCGCTCGAGCGTCTTCGCTGCGTTGTAGGCAGGCATGACGATCACGACGTTGGGCAACGGCCCGGGCGGGGCGGCGGGCGGGGCGGATTCGACGGCGCCTGAGCCGGGCGCGTCGCTTGGGCGGTCCACGAGGCGGAAGCCTACTCGATCCGGACGCGGCGGCGGGCCGCAGTGGGTCGCCGCTCACGGCGCCTTCCGTCATCGGCTCGACATCGACCCACCGGCCGGCTGTGGCACGATTGGCCTCGCACCAGCCCACTCGGAGACCCCATGTTCGAACGTCTCTTCGGCGGCCGGGAGATCGATCCCGCAACCGCCGAGCGCATTCCGCCCGGCCAGTACAAGACCGACAAGTTCCCCGTCCTCCACTACGGCTCCGTGCCGCGAACGGACCTTGCCGGGTGGGACTTCAAGGTCTACGGCGAGGTCGACAACCCGCTCACCCTGACGTGGGACCAGTTCAAGGCCCTCCCGCGGAAGGCGATCCACACCGACATCCACTGCGTCACCCGCTGGACCAAGCTGGACACCGACTGGGAGGGCGTCCCCATCCAGGAGATCCTGAAGCTCGCCCAGGTCCGGGCCAACGCCACCCACGTGGTCTCGCATGCCGAGCAGGGCTACACCGCGAACGTCCCGCTCAGCGTCCTCGACGATGACGATGTCCTCCTCGCCGACACGTTCGGCGGCGAGCCGCTCGAGCTTGAGCACGGCTACCCGCTCCGGCTTGTGATCCCGAAGAAGTATTTCTGGAAGAGCTCCAAGTGGATCCGCGGCCTGGAGTTCCTGGACCACGACCAGCTCGGCTTCTGGGAGCGCTACGGCTACCACAACGACGCCGATCCCTGGAAGGAAGAGCGCTTCTCCGAGTAGCGCGGCCGGATCCAATTTGCGCATGTCGCCGCCGGGAGGAGCACCTCCTGTCCTTGGCGCGTGATCGAGCTCCATACCCGGTCCCAGATCGAGGAGATGCGACCCGCCGGGCGCTTGGTGGCCGAGGTTCGCCGAGCGAGCGGCTCAGACCGCCTCGGCGAGCGGCTCCCCGAACTGGCTGCGATACAGCTCGGCGTAGGCGCCGCCGCGGGCGAGCAGCTCGTCGTGCGTGCCCTGCTCCACGATCCGGCCGCGGTCCATGACGAGAATCGTGTCGGCGTCACGGATCGTCGAGAGGCGATGGGCAATGACGAACGTCGTCCGACCCTTCATCAGCCGGGCCATCGCCCGCTGGATGAGGACCTCCGTCCGGGTGTCGACCGACGACGTGGCCTCATCGAGGATCAGGATCGGCGGATCGGCCAGGAACGCCCGGGCGATCGTCAGGAGCTGCTTCTCGCCGGCCGACAGGTTCGTCGCGTCGTCGTCGATCACGGTGTCGTAGCCGTCGGGCAGGGTCCGCACGAAGTGGTCGACATGGGCCGCTTCGGCGGCAGCCAGGAGGTCGGCCTCGGGCGCGTCGAGCTTGCCGTACGCGATGTTCTCGCGGACCGTCCCATGGAACAGCCACGTGTCCTGGAGGACCATTCCGAACGCCCGCCGGAGGGCGTCGCGAGTGAGGTCGCGAGTGTCGATCCCGTCGACCATGATCCGGCCACCGTCGAGCTCGTAGAACCGCATGAGGAGGTTGACGAGGGTCGTCTTGCCGGCCCCGGTCGGCCCGACGATCGCGACCGTGGAGCCCGCTTCGACATCGAGCGACAGGTTGTCGATGAGCGGCCGGTCCGGCTCGTAGCGGAACGAGACGTCGTCGAATGCGACCGCTCCGACCGGCGCGTCGAGCGGTGCCGCCGGGACCGGATCGGCCGATTCCTCCGTCTCGTCGAGGAGCTCGAACACGCGCTCGGCCGACGCGACCGCCGACTGGAGGACGTTGACGATGCTCGCGGTCTGGACAATCGGGAAGGTGAACTGGCGCGAGTACTGGATGAAGGCGGTGACGTCGCCAAGCGTCATCTGGCCCGACGCGACGCGAAGGCCACCGATCACCGCGATCGCGACGTACCCGATGTTCGAGATCAGGGTCATCGCCGGCATGATGATTCCGGAGATGAATTGGGCCTTCCGGCTCGCGTCGTAGAGCCGGTCGTTCTCGGCATCGAACGTCTCGATCGCTTCGCGCTGGCGACCGAACGCCTTCACGATCGCGTGCCCCGTGTGCATCTCCTCGACGTGGCCGTTCAGCGCGCCGGTCGAGGCCCACTGGGCCACGAACTGCTGCTGCGACCGCTTGACGATCACGATCGTGATGGCCAGGGACGCAGGCACCGCGAGCAGGGACACGATCGCGAGGAGCGGGCTGATCAGCAGCATCATGATCAGGACCCCGACGATCGTCAGGAGTGACGTCATCAGCTGAGTCAGGGTCTGCTGGAGCGACGTGCCGATATTGTCGATGTCGTTCGTGACGCGGCTGAGGAGGTCCCCCCGGGGATGGCTGTCGAGGTAGCGCAGCGGCAGCCGGCCGAGCTTCTCGTCGACGTCCGTCCGGAGCTTCAGGACGACGCGCTGGGTGACGCCGGCCATGATCCAGCCCTGCATCCAACTGAAAATGGAGCTCAGCACGTAGACCCCGACGAGGAACGACAGGACGCCGCCGAGCGCACCGAAATCGATCCCGGCCGGGTTCAAGGGAAGGTTGGCCAGGAGGTCGGCCTGCTGGTTCTGCCCCTGGTTCCGGAGCGCGGCGATGAGCTGCTCCTGGGTCAGCCCGCTGCCGAGGAGCTGCTTGCCGAGGGCACCCTCGAAGATCGTGTTGATCGCGTCGCCCATGATCCGCGGCCCGATCACGTTGAAGAAGACGCTGATGACGGCGAGGACGATGACGCCGAGGATGAGCGGACGCTCCGGCCGGAGCGTCCCGAACAGCCGCCGAAGCGAGCCGCCGAAGTCCTTGGGCTTGGCCGGCGGCATCCCCATGCCCATGCCCATCATCCCGGGCCCGCGTCCGCCGCCCGGCCCTCCGGGACGGCCTGCGGTACCGCCCGCCGGTCCGCCCGCGCCGCTGGCCGGTCCGCCCG
>JACCVQ010000053.1 GCA_013698095.1 Chloroflexota bacterium | reverse complement strand
TCCCGTACCTCACCGCGCGCGAGATCACGATCGGCGACGTGCCGGTGCTCGCCCTCCGCGTCACCTACGTGGGCGAGCTCGGCTGGGAGCTGTACGCACCGGCCGAGTTCGGACGCGCCCTCTGGCGCGCGATCTGGGACGCCGGCCGCGAGCACGGCCTCGTCGCCGGCGGCTACCGCGCCATCGACGCGCTGCGGCTCGAGAAGGGATATCGCGTCTGGTCGAGCGACATCACGCCCGACGAGACTCCGTTCGAGGCAGGTCTCGGGTTCGCCGTCGCACTCGACAAGGGCGTCGACTTCGTGGGCCGCGAGGCGCTCGTCGCAGCAAAGAGGGCCGGCCCGCGGAAGCGCCTGCGCTGCCTCGTGCTCGACGACCCACGCTCGGTCTGTCTCGGTAACGAGCCTGTCCGGATCGACGGCGCGATCGTCGGCCGAGTGACCTCGGGCGGCTACGGCTACGCGGTGGAGCGCTCGATCGCCTACGCCTATCTCCCGCCGGACGCGCCGATCGGGACCCGCGGCGAGATCGACGTGTTCGGCGACTGGGTCGGCTTCGAGGTCATGCGCGAGCCGCTGTACGACCAGGCGAATCAGCGGATCCGGTCCTGATGGAGGACCTGCCGGCGGCCGGCGCCGCCTGGTCCGCCGAACGGCGCCGGGGCGACCAGGCGGAACTTGCCGAGTGGCTGGCCTTCGCGCTCGCGATCTGCGACGAAACGGACCCCCTGGCGCTGCGGGCGTTCCGGAGCGAGCTCACGATCGACCGCAAGTCGGACGGCTCATTCGTGACGGCCGCGGATCGCGAGGTGGAACGCGTCATCCGCGAACGGATCACGGCTCGCTATCCGTCGCACGGGCTGATCGGTGAGGAATATGGCGAGGCTGCCGCCGGGGCTGGCGGTGAGCGCTGGTACATCGACCCGATCGACGGGACCCACAACTTCATGCGCGGAGTGCCAATCTTCGCGACGCTCCTGGCGGTCGAGCGCGACGGTGAGATCCAGGCCGGCGTGATCAGCGCACCGGCCCTCGGCCAGCGCTGGTTTGCGAGTCGCGGCGGGGGAGCATGGGTCAGCGGGGGACCGCCGAACCCGGACGGGCCGCGGCGGCTCGCCGTGTCGACGGTGGATTCGATCGACCGCGCCCAGATCTTCTTCCGGTCGATTCGCGACATGGATGCTTCGCGAGTCGCGGCGGGCTTCGGCGGGCTGATCCGCGCGGCGTGGCGCGAGCGCGGCTTCGGCGATTTCTGGGGATACACCTTGATCGCGGACGGAGTCGGTGAGGCGATGATGGAGCAGGACCTCCATCCCTGGGATCTCGCGGCTCCGTGGATCGTCGTCGAGGAGGCAGGTGGGCGGGTCACCGATTTCGACGGCCGGCGGAGCTTCGAGCGAGGCGAGGGATTCGCGACCAACGGCGTCCTCCACGAGGTCGTCCTCGACAAGCTCACAGAGCGCGCTGAGGGGCTGGCCTCCGGAGACACCACCGGCCGCCGGGACGCGTTGACATGACGACTGACGTCTGACATCTTATGACTTGTGTGTGCCGCCACGAGTCGCCCCCGAGTCCGTCAAGCGCGCTTCAGCGAGGTCCGAGGCGAGGTCCTCACTGATCTCGCCGAGAGCTACCAGCCGGGCGATCGGCTGCCGTCCGAGCCCGAGCTTGCCACCGCGTACGGCGTGAGCCGTCCGACCATCCGCGAGGTTCTGCGCAGCCTCGAGGGGGATGGGCTCGTGCGGCGGATCCATGGCGTCGGCACGTTCGTCACCCAGGTCCGGCCGGCGGTGTCGAGCCGCTTCGACCTGGACCTCGGTATCACCGAGGCCGTCGCGGCCGCCAACCAGCGCCTTGGGATCCAACTCCTGCGAGCGACGGTCGAGCCGGCACCACCCGCGATCGCCGAACGCCTCGAGCTTGCGAGCGACACGAGCGTCCTCTGGGTCGAGCGGGTGATCCGGGTCAACGATGTTCCCGCCGCCCATGCGATCGACGCGATCCCGAGGCGCGTCGTGGGGAGAGCGGCGTTCGACGGCGGATCCGTCTATCGATTCCTGGAGGAGGCGTGCGGGATCCAACTCGTCGGCGGCCTTGCCGACGTCAGCGCGGTCCCGGCCAGTCGCTCCCTCGCCCGCCTGCTGGCCGTCGACGAGGCTGCCCCGCTCCTCCGGATCGACCAGTTGGAACGCTCCACCGCCGATCGTCCGGTCCTGTACTCGACAGAGCATTACGTCCCTTCGGTCCTCAACCTCAGCGTCCGCCGCATCCGTCACAGGAAGGGGTCGCCCGACGATGGTCGCTGAGGATCCGTAACCGATCGAATGCGTGGTTTCACCGCTATGGAGGCTCGATGAGCGAATCGTGACCTGGCCCCCACAGGGCAAGGCGCGCTCGCCGTGGCCGGCAGCGCGTCATCAGCGTCGGAGGTAGGAGGCGTCCCCGTGTCCCTGACCCGCGCATCCCAAGCCGAACCACACGACGACGACAGCGACCTGCGGTCATTCGGCTACGAGCCTCAACTGGACCGGTCGATGGGCCTGTTCAGCTCGCTGTCGATCTCGATCTCGTGCATGTGCATCACGGCCGGGATCTTCACCGTCTTCGCGTACTCGCTGGGCTCCGTTGGCCCGGCCTTCATCTGGACCTGGCCGATCGTGGCCATCGGCCAGATCATCGTGGCCCTCGTCCTGGCCGACCTTGCCGGGCGCATCCCGTTGAGCGGCTACGCCTTCCAATGGACGAGCCGGCTCGTGAACTCGCACTACGGCTGGTTCACCGGCTGGGCCGGTCTCATGGCATTCACGCCCGGCTTCACCGGCTTGAACCTGGGACTCTCGCCGATCCTGCTCTCGAGATTGGGCATCGAGATCAACGTCACGACGATCATGATCACGACGATCCTGCTCGTCCTGAGCCAGCTCGCGATCAACATGCTGGGCGTGCGGATCGCGTCGCGGATCAACAACATCGCCGCGTACACCGCCGAGCTCGGCCTGTCGATCGTCCTGACCTTGATCCTGCTCGTCGTCGGGTTCATCACGAACCCCGTACAGGGCGTCGGCTTCCTGACCACCTCGACGCCGGGCGACAACGGCTTCCTGGTCGCGTTCCTGCTGTCGGGCCTGCTCGGGATCTGGGTCCTGACCGGGTTCGAGGGGGCGGCGGACCTGGCCGAGGAAACCCAGGGCGCCCGCCGGAACGTGCCGAAGGCCGTCGTGACGTCGCTCATCCTGGCCGTCGTCATCGGGTTCTTCATGATCGTCGCCCTGACGATCAACATCCGCGATCTCGGCGCGGTGACCTCGGCCCCGGTGCCGATCATCGCCGTCCTCGAGGGCGCGCTCGGCACCACCGGTGCCCTGATCTTCGAGGTCGTCGCGATGGTCGCTCTCTACGCCGGCGGCCTCGCCAATATGGCAGCCGCATCGCGGCTGATCTTTTCGCTCTCACGCGACCGGATGCTCCCTGCGTCGGGATCGTTGGCCGCGGTCTCCCGGTCGACCGGTTCGCCGACCGGTGCGCTCCTCGTCGCCGCCGGCTTCGCGATCACCCTCGTGGTGATCGGGTCGACCGTCGCCACGGCAGCCCTCCCGCTCATCGTCGGCATGGCGTCCGTCGGCTATTACGCCGTCTACGCCCTGACCATCCTCGCGGCGATCCTGGCCGCCCGACGCGGCCTGCTCAGGGCAAAGAGCTCGTTCGACCTCGGTCCGCGAGCCCAACTCATCCGCGCTGTCGCGCTCGTCTGGTCGATCCTTGTGCTCGGCGTGCTGACGATCCCGACGGCGAACCAACAGACCGCCCTGGCGGCCGGCGCCTTCTTCCTCCTCGCGGCGATCTGGTACGCCTTCGTCCTTCGGGGCCGGCTCCAGCGCGGCGCGGCGGGCGTGCCCGGCACGGCGGCCGGCGACGTGGCGAGTCCGGTGCTCGCCGAGCCCATCTAACCGTAACCTCCGGTGCGAGCCGTGGTGGCCCGCGGCTCGCATCCCTCCCGTTCGGCCCGGGCACGTCCGGGCCGACCTCCCACGCCTCTTCGAGGAGATAGATGAACGACATCCCGATCGAGCAGTACCTGCGGCCCGGCATCGCATCCGCGTCGCCCTACGATGCTCGGCACCACGACTTCGCGTGGCGCCACCGGGAGCTCGACCGGCTCATGTCGAACGAGTGCCCGCTGCCGCCCTCGCCGTCGGTGATCGCAGCCGCCACGGCCGCCCTCCAGATCGCGAACTTCTACCCGAACTCGGGCGAGGACCTGCGAGCGGCGATCGCGGCCTTCAACGGGGTGGAGCCCGCGAGCGTGATGCTCGGCAACGGCTCGACCGAGGTCCTCGATGTTGTCACCCGAGCCCTGGTGGGACCCGGCGATGAGGCCGTGATCTCGGTCCCGACCTACGCGTTCTTCGAGTCCCAGACGCGGCTCTACGGCGGCGAGCCGCTCCTCATCCCGATGACCGACGACTTCCGGTTCGATGTGCCGGCGATCCTGGCCGCGGTGACCGTCCGGACCAAGGCGATCTTCCTGTGCAGCCCGAACAACCCGACGGGCAACAGCTGGACGCCCGCCGAGCTCGAGACTGTCCTCGCGCTGGGTGTGCCGACCGTTGTCGACCAGGCGTATCTCGAGTGTGGCGACGCCCCGTCCTTCGCCAGGCTCGTCGCCAGCCACCCGAATTTGATCGTCACCCGGACGATGTCCAAGGCGTTCGGCCTGGCGGCACTCCGGCTGGGCTACGGGATCGCCACGCCGAGCCTCGTCGACGCCTTTCTCCGGCTCCGGATCCCGTTCAGTATCAGCCTCGTCGCGCTCCGGGCCGGCCTCGCGGCGATGGACCATCCCGAGGAGCTGGAGGAGCGCCGTGCGTTCATCAGCAGCGAGCGCCGTCGCGTCCTCGCCGCCCTGCTGCAGATGCCCGGCCTCAAACCGTTTCCGTCCGAGGGCAACTTCATCCTCATCGAGGTCGCGGGCACCGGCCGGACCAGCGGCGAGATCGTCGACTTCGCCAAGCGCGAGAACATGCTCCTTCGGGCGATGACGGCTCACCGCCTGAAGGATGCGTTCGTCCGGGTGACCATCGGCACGATCGAACAGAACGACCGATTCATCGACGTCTTCGCCCGGGCGATCGTGGGCGGGCCGCAGATCGCAGCACCTCACACGACGGGCGGAGCGATGAATCGACCGGACAGCGCCGACTCGGCGCCAGGTGGGCCAGCAACCCGGCCACCCGAAGCGGCCCGGTCCGTCGCGACGCTGCCCGGATGAGCGTCCTCGCCTGGGACATCGGCACGAGCGGCGTCAAGGCGGTCATTGCCGATCGAGACGGGCGGGTCGTCGCGTCCGCGCGGCGGAGCTACGGCCTGACGACCAGCGACGGCGGGCGCGTCGAGCAGGACCTCGGCGAGATCGAGGCGGCCTGCGTCGCGGCGACGCTCGAATTGCTCGCCAGCGCTGGGGCCGCCGCTCGCGACATCGAGGGGATCGGTTTGACGGCCCAGATGTTCGATCTTGCTCCGGTGAACGCGGCGGGCAACCAGACGCTGCCGATGATCAGCTGGCTGGACCAGCGCGCGGTCGGTGAGGCCGATGCCCTGGGGGCCGCGATGGATCGCGCCGCCCAGGCAGCGGCTTTCGGTTCGGTGCTCACGGCGAAGGACGTCGTTCCCAAGATGCTCTGGCTGCGCGACCGCCAACCTGCGGCCTGGGGCGCCACGCGCTGGCTGCTGGACTGCAAGGAGGCGATCGTCCTGCGGCTCACCGGCCGAGCCGTGATCGATCCAGCCGGGGCGATGGCCTTCCGGCTGCTGGACCCGGCCACCGGCCGCTGGTCCGAGGGCGCCTGCGCGCGGATCGGGATCCCGATCGATCGCCTGCCCGACGTGGCACCGGCGACGGCGATCGCTGGCGGCCTGCTCCCTGCGCCGGCGGCTCGACTGGGCCTGCCGGCCGGGATCCCGGTCGTCGTCGGGACGGGCGACGTGCCCGCGAGCCAGCTTGGGGCCGGCGCAACGGACCCGGGCGACGCCCACGTCAGCCTCGGGACCGCCGTCTACTTCGGGATTACGACCGATCGCCCGGTCGTCGACCCGGCGGGACAGCTCGGCGTCATCGGTCACGCGGACCCGGCGCTCTGGATCCTGTGGCTCGAGGTCGCGACCGGCGGCGGTGCGCTCTCGTGGCTCCTGCGTCTCCTCGGCGATGGCTCCCACCCCGGAGCCGCGGCACTTGCCGCCGTCGACAGCGACGTCGCCGCCTGCGCCGACGAGATGGATGGCCTCCTCTTCGCCCCGTGGCTGAGCGGCGAGCGCGTGCCCGTCTTCGACGACCGGATCCGGGGAGCCTTCGTGGGGCTCGGCCTCCGCCACGGCCGAGCGCACCTGCTCCGGGCGCTCATGGAGGGCGTGGCGTACCAGATGCGCTGGGCGCTCGAGTACGGCGCCCGCTACGGCGTCCCGATCGGGACGATCAGGGGCGTGGGCGGCGGCTTCATCGGGACCAGCTGGACGCAGATCATCGCCGACGTCCTCGGCCGGCCTATCGCCTCCATCGAGCGGCCTCAGGACGGAGCGGCCGTCGGCGCCGCGGCTTGCGCGCTCGTCGGGATCGGTGCGCAGCCGGACCTGCGGTTCGTGCGCGAGCGGGTCCGGGTGAAGCGGACCTACGAGCCGGACCCCGCGAGATGGGCCGGGTACGACGCGGGCTACGCGCGGTTCCAGCGTCTCTACGAGGCACTCGCGCCCCTGTCCGCTCCGCCTGCGCTGGCCGCGCGCGCGACGGGGTCACCCAATCACCTCGCCGTGGCGCCGGCATGACCACGCCCACCGCCCGGACCGCTTCGGGTTCCTCGGCGGCGCAGGCGGGTCCACAACCGCGCGAGGATATTGCCGTCACGTACCTCGCGGCGCTGCCCGCCGGCGAGCCGGCCGCACGGGCCGCCGCCGAGGCGTTCGCGCTCGGCCAGAGCCTCGGGACCTGGAAGGCAATCCCCGGGATCACCGACGCCATGCGGCTTGCCCACGGAGCCCGTCTCGTCGACCTGCGGCGAGCTGGCCCCGACGACGAGAGCGCAGGCGGCGGCTCGGGGGACGGGCGTTGGGTGCTCCGCATCGCGTTCCCGCTCGCGAACCTGGGTGACTCGCTGGCGATGCTGCTGACGACCGCGATCGGCAACGATCCCTCGACCTCGATTGCGATGCGCCTCGTCGACCTCGACGTGCCGCCGGCGTTCCTGGCGGCGTTTCCGGGACCCCGGTTCGGCGTCGCGGGCTGGCGAGCCATCACCGGCGTCCCCGACCGGCCACTGCTCCTGAACATGATCAAGCCATGCACGGGCTTCCCGCCCGAGGTCGGCGCCGGATTCGCGGCAGAGAGCGCAAGGGGCGAGGTCGACCTGATCAAGGACGACGAGCTTCTCGCTGACCCGTCCTTCAGCCGCGTCGCCGAGCGGACCCGGGCCTACGTCGCAGCGATCGACGCGGTCGCGGCGGAGACGGGTCGCGCGACCCGCTACGTCGCCCACGTCACGACTCGCCCGAGCCGGCTTGTCGACACGGCCCGCGCCGCGGTGGATGCGGGCGCGGCGGCCGTCATGGTCACGCCCCTGACCCTCGGACTCGATTCCCTCGCGGAGCTCGCTGCCTCGGCCGGCGTGCCGATCCTCGCCCACGTGGCAGGAATCGAGGCGGTCACTGGCGCATCCGAGGGCGGGATCAGCCACGGCGCCGTTGCCCTGCTGCTCCGTCTCGCCGGTGCAGATGCCGTCCTGACGAGCACGCCGCACGCCCCGCGGCCACTCCCCGACGCCGCCTACCGGGCGACGCTCGATCGACTGGGCATGCCGCTCGTCGGCGGTGAGGTGCGACCTGCGATGCCGATGGTCGGTGGCGGGATCGCCGCCGAGCACGTCGCAGCGATCGTGGACGCGGCCGGCTGCGACGTCATCGTGGCGGCCGGCGGATCCATCCAGGGCCATCCCGACGGTCCGGCCGCCGGAGGCCGGGCAATGCGAGACGCCATTGCTGCGGCGAACCGGGCCGGGGCCACGCGGCGAAACGGGGGAGGGGCACCGTGACCGCCACGCCAGACCGTCGGCCCATGATCGGGACGAGCTGGAAGATGAATATCACCGTCTCCGGGGCGGCGGCCTGGCTGGCGGCGGCCCGGCCACTGCTCGAGCCGCTCACAGCCGAGCGCGACCTCTTCGTGCTGCCGTCGTTCCCCGCGATCCACGTCGCGCGCACCGCGCTTGCGGGCTCCGCGATCGGGTGGGGCGGGCAGGACCTCCATCAGGATGACGCCGGAGCCCACACCGGTGACATCTCGGGCTCGATGCTCGCCGACCTCGGCTGCCGATACGCGGAGATCGGCCACTCCGAGCGGCGGCGCGACCACGGCGAGACCGACGCGATCGTCGGTGCGAAGGTCCGGGCTGCCCTCCGCTGGGACCTGACGCCGATCGTCTGCGTCGGCGAGCGGGACGCCGGGGCCGTCGAGCCGGCGTGGGCCATGGTCGAGGCCCAGCTCGAGGGCGCGTTGGGCGGTCTGGGGCCGACCGAGCTCGAGCGCGTCGTTGTCGCATACGAGCCCGTCTGGGCCATCGGGGAGGGGGCCGCGGCCGCCGATCCCAGCCATGTCGCCGCCCTGCACGTCGCGATCGACGCCTGGCTGACGGCCCGGGGAGCCGCGATCCCGCGGGTGCTGTACGGCGGCAGCGTCGACGAGCGGAACGCCGCCCAGCTGCTGGCCTGCGACGGCGTCGGCGGCCTCTTCGTCGGGCGCGCGGCGCTCGATCCCCGTCGCTTTGCCGCCATCGCCGCGACGCCCATCGCCGGCTCGCCACGCGTCACCACGCTCGAGAGGAGTGCCTGAGATGTCCGATCTACCGATCCTGCTCGGTGCCGACGATGCCGGCCTCGAGCTGCTCGCGATCGTCGCTGCCGACCTCGCCGACCTCGGCCATGCAATCGAGACGGTCCGGCCTGACGACATCGGCCCCGAGGCGATCGACTACCCCGACGTCGCCGAACGGGTGGCCGTCGCGATCCGGGATGGCCGCGCCGACCGCGGGATCCTCATCTGTGGCACGGGCATCGGCATGGCGATCGCCGCAAACAAGGTGCCGGGCGTGCGGGCCGCCCAGGCCCATGACGTCTACTCGGCCGAGCGCGCCCGGAAGAGCAACAACGCCCAGATCGTCACGCTCGGTGCGCGGGTGATTGGTCCCGAGGCGGCGAAGACGGTCATCCACGCCTGGCTGGCGTCGGAGTTCGCGGGCGGCGCGTCGACCCGCAAGGTCGACAAGATCGACGAGCTCGAACGGCGCCTGGCGACCGGCGGACCCTAGGCACCAGCCGCCGATGGGCCGGCGGCCGGTCAGGACGATCACTTCGACGCCCCGCCCCCGACCGTCCGCGGCGCCGGCGGTCGGGTCCAGAGCGGCTCGATGGTGCCAGCTGGCCAGACCTCCGGGCCGCAGATGAACGGCCTCTGGCGCGGTGCCGGGACGCCCGCCGCCAGCAACTCGCCGAGCGCGGCCTGGATGTCAGCGAAGCTGCTCCACGTTTGATAGGGCCAGCCGCGGTCGGCACACAGTTCGGCCAAGTGGTCCTTCGCGAAGACCGTGTCGGCGTGGCCCGCGGCGTACAGATCGCTGAATCCGTCGCCGATGAAGACGACGTGGCGGCCGGCGCGATGGTGAACGAGAATTCGCTCGCGCTTGCACGTGCCGCAGACCCGGCACGTCGGGTGACCGTCCGGAAACCCGATCTCGACGCGGCCCGGCGGGAAGGCGGTGCGCGCGGTGAACACCGGCAGGTCCCCGAGGCCGAGCCTGGCCAGCGACGGCCCGACGAAGAAGCCGAATCCGTCGCTGACCACCTCGACCTCGATCGAGCGATCCCGGAGAAACCCGACGAACGGGACAAAGTGGGCATCGAGCTCCTGGTCGTCGCCGATCGCCGCGATCTCCGCGGTGTCCCCGTGGAGGACCGCGGCCTGGCGGACGAGGAGCGTCCGCGAGCCGATGTCACCGCGCAGGTAGGCCGCCTCGAGCGGCGCCCAGGCGTCCCGGTCGGCGTGGCGCCACATCACCTCGTCGCTGACGTCGGAGCGGGCGATCGTGCCGTCATAGTCGACCAGAACGACGATCGACGCGGGCTCGGCGAACTCGGCGGGCTCGGCAGGCTCGGCGGGCGGGGCCGGCGCCGGTGGCGCACCCCACGAATCGGGCGCCCGAGATGCCTCGGATCGATTGCTCACGACCGAGCGATCGCGGCCGCGGGTGGCTTCCTGCCCAGTCCTTCGAGCAGGAGCGGAACGTCGTCCCCGATGATCCCGTCCACTCCGACCGCCACACTGTGGTCGATCGATTCGAAGCTGTCGATCGGCCACGACCAGACCGCGACGCCCGCCGCGTGGAGGGCATCGACGACGTCGACCGTGAGCTCCTCCCAGCGGTGCTGCAGAACAGCGGCTCCCATGGCCGTTGCCTGGGCGACGGCCATGGGCGGATCGGGCGGGCCGGACTCCGGGAGGCGCTCGGGGGCGAGCCAGACCCCGGGGGCGACCGCCCGGGCAACGGCCAGGGCATCGTGGTCGAACGACGAGACGGCCATCCGGTCGAGGAGCCCGCGATCGCGGAGGACCGCCGCCACGGCCCCAGCCGTCGCGGGGGCATCGGCCGGCGTCCCCTTGATCTCGATGCAGAGGTGGATTCCGGTTTCGACGGCGAGCTCGAGCGTGACCTCGAGGGACGGCACCCGAAGGCCGGCGAAGCGTGGGTCGAACCACGACCCCGCGTCGAGCCGCTGCAGGTCGGCCCAGTCGATTTCGGCGATCGGTCCGTGCCCGTCGGTCGTCCGATCGAGGGTGAGGTCGTGGAACATCGCCAGGCGCCCGTCGCGGGTTCGCTGGACGTCGCACTCGATCGCCTCGCAGCCGAGCGCGATCGCGGCCCGGTAGGCCTCGAGGGTTTGCTCGGGCAGCGTCGCTCGCTGGCCTCGATGGGCCATCGCCAGGATCGTCGCCCGGCGCCAGGGATTCGCCCCGGACCGGCTCATTCGGGCGCGAGGTCGATCGGCGTCGCCGAGGCCGGAATGAGCCGCGAGCCGCCCGGCTCGAATGCCACCGCCACGGCGTCATCGATGCCGAAGCGCACGTCGGCGGTCGCCTCACCCGGCAGGTCGGCGAGCAGGACCTCGTCGCCGACCGTGATGGTCAGCCGAGTGACGGAGCCAAGGAACGTCCGTTCCACGACTCGGCCCTGCCAAAAGCCGCCGGGCAGGCCGTCGGCCGGGACGGCGGCAACCCGGACCCGCTCCGGGCGGACCACGAGAAGGGCGTCGCTGCCGGCGGGCAGGGGAGTCGCCGCCACGACGGGGATCCGGTTGCCGCGCCACTCCACGCTGCGTCCGTCGCCGTCGAGGGCCTTGACCCGGAGTCGGTTCGACGTCCCCACGAAGCGGGCCACGTACTCGTTGGCGGGGGCCGTGTAGATCTCCTCGGGCGTACCAAGCTGCTCGACCCGGCCGTCGCGCATGACCGCGACCCGATCGGAGATGGAGAGGGCCTCCTCCTGATCGTGGGTGATGTACATCGTGGCGATACCGAGGCTCCGCTGAATCCGTCGGATCTCGAGGCGAAGCGTCAGGCGGACCGCCGCGTCGAGGGCGGACAGGGGCTCGTCGAGAAGGAGCACACCGGGCTCGATCGCGAGAGCCCGGGCGAGCGCGACGCGCTGCTGTTGGCCACCCGACAGCTGGTGCGGGTAGCGATCGGCCGCGTCGCCGATCTCGATCAGCTCGACGAGCGCCGCGACCTTCTTCTTTATCTCGTCAGGCGGCCGGTGGCGCACGACGAGGCCATAGCCGATGTTGTCGGCCGCCGTCATGTTCGGGAAGAGCGCGTAGGACTGGAAGACGACGCCCATGCCGCGTCGATTGGCCGGCTGATGCGTGACGTCGCGGCCTTCGAGGAGAATCTTTCCGCGGTCCGCCTCCTGGAGCCCGGCCACCATCCGGAGGGTGGTCGTCTTGCCGCAACCGCTCGGGCCCACGAGCGAGACGAGCTCGCCCCGGTCGATCTCGAGATCCAGGCTGTCGACCGCGACGACGCGTCCGAACGTCTTCCGAAGCTGGTGGAGTTCGAGCTGGCTCACGACGCTCCCTTTGTCCAGACCGCTTGACATGGAGTGTAGCGTTGCTTCTAGGTCAGACGTTATACCTCATACGTCTTTGATGTCCATAGGCAAACCCCCCGCGCCAGAGGAAACCGTTGTCCGTCACCGTGATCGGCCAGACGAAGCTCGCCTCGCGCGTCCGCGAGGAGGTCCGCGACCGGATCCGCGACGGGCGATTCGCCGACGGCGTCCAGCTTCCGCCCGAGGTCGACCTCGCGGTCTCGCTCGGCGTCAGCCGGACGACCGTCCGCGATGCGCTCCTCCAGCTCGAGCAGGAGGGCCTCGTGATTCGGCGCCACGGCCACGGCACGTTCGTCCGGTCCAGCGCGCGCCTGCGCGGCAGCCTCAACGCGAATCTCAGCGCGACCGAGGTCATCCGCTCGCACGGAATGGAGCCGGGCACGAGCCATGCCCGGATCGATCGCCGGACTCCGCCGCCGGCGGTCGCCGAGCAGCTTCGCCTTGGGCGGGCCGACATGGTCATCCACCTCGAGCGAGTCAGGACCGCCGACGGCCGGCCGGTGATCTTCACGATCGACATGATGCCCGCCCGGCTGTTCGCGCAGGCGGCCGTCGACCCGGAGATCCTCCTCGATCCGGCTCTGTCGCTCTACCGCCTGTATGCAGAACGCCTCGGGCGGTCGATCACCGACGGTCAAGCCGCCATCCGCTTGACCCGGGCGGACGAACTCGCCGCCGAGCGGCTGGCGATGCCGATCGGCAGCCCGATCCTGCAGCTCGAGCAGGTCGACGCGACGGCCGAAGGCGAGCCCGTGCTGTATTCGGTCGAATCATACGTCGCCGACACGTTCGAATTCAGCGTTCATCGACGAGGCCCGGCGCTCGACGCCGTGCCCTCCCGGGCGAGCCCGATCCGATCGGGCGCCTGAGGCGCGAAGACTCAAGCAGGCCCGACGAGGGCCGCTCCGGACCCGAGGACCCGGCCGGCGGCCAGGCAGCACCAGATCCATTCGATCATCGGCAACCAATCCGTTCACGACGCGCGACCATCATTAGCGGGGCGGACCACCACAAGCTCGACATCTGGAGGAGGACGAATGCAGCCATCACGCACACGCCTCGGAGCGCTGGGGCTCACCCTGATCCTCGTTGGAGCGTGCGGCACCACCGCGTCGCCGGCCGCGAGCGGGGGGACCGGCGCCTCGGCGGCGCCGAGCCAGGACGCGGCAGCGATCATTGCCGACCTCGAGGCCAAGGCCAAGACGGAAGGCGCCCTGAACAGCTACGGGATGCCGCCCGACTGGACCAACTTCGAAGAGATCTGGAACACCTTCCTGCCGAAGTACGGCCCGGCGGCCGGTACGCCGCTGACCCACACCGACACTGACATGTCGAGCGCGGAGGAGGTCCAGAAGTTCGACGCGGAGAAGAACAACCCGGTCGCCGACATCGGCGACATCGGGATCCAGTTCGGCCCGGTCGCGGTCGCCGCCGGCGCGGTCGCCGCCTACAAGCCGACGCGTTGGGACAAGATTCCGGACTACGCCAAGGACCCCGACGGGTATTGGATGTGCTGGTACACCGGCACCGTCTCGTTCGCCGTGAACACGGCCCTCGTGAAGAACGTGCCGCGCACCTGGGCGGATCTGCTCAAGCCCGAGTACAAGGGTCAGGTCGCCATCAGCGACCCGCGCAACTCCGGCCAGGGAGCAATGACCGTCCTCGCCGCCACGTTCGCCAGCGGCGGAAGCGAAAAGGACCTTGCGCCTGGGTTCACCTACTTCGACAACCTGAACAAGGCCGGCAACTTCACCGCGGTCGCGCCGAGCAAGGCCAACGTCGAGAAGGGCGAGGCTCCGATCGCGATCCTGTGGGACTACAACGCCCTCCCGATGCGGGACGACCTCGCGACCAAGTCGCCGGCCGTGCCGATCGAGGTGGTGATCCCCAGCGACGGGACCACCCAGGCCCCGTATTGCCACATCATCAACAAGTACGCAGCCCATCCGAACGCCGCCAAGCTCTTCCGCGAGTTCATCCTCACGGACGAGGTTCAGATCATGCAGGCCAAGAAGTACGCTCGGCCGCTCGTCCAGGGCGTCGTGCTCCCGCCGGAAATCGCCGCCAAGTTCCCGCCGGACTCGGCCTACGCTTCGGTCAAGCCGATCACCGACTGGAAGGCCGCAGCGGACGCCGTCGCCAAGCTCGCGACCGACTGGGTCATCGAGGTCGGCACCTAGCCAGCTCCTCCTCACCTGCGGGGCCCCGCGCCCGTCGCCTCCGGCGGCGGGCGCGTCCCGCGATCCAGCACTTGAGGTGAACCAGTGATCTTCTCGAGCCGGTCGATCAACCGGATCGGACTGCTTCTCGCGTTCGCCCCGTTTCTGATTTTTTCTGCGATGTTCATGTTGATCCCGGTCGTCGCCCTGCTCCTCGGGAGCGTCGGCGGCGTCGAGCGCCTCAGCTTCGAGTGGATCGCCAAGGTCTTCACGAACGCCACGTTCCAGCGCTCGATCTGGAACTCGCTCCTGCTGTCCGTGGTCAGCTCGATCGGCGGCGCGATCATCGGGACCGCAATCGGCTATGCGATCACCCGAACGAAGCGGCCACGTGTTCGGCGGGCGCTGACCGCACTCGCGACGGTGAGCTCGAACGCCGGCGGGATCTCGCTCGGCTTCGCGTTCATCACGATCCTGGGCGCGGCCGGGATGATCACGATCCTGCTCCGAACGTTCGGAATTGACTTGCTGTCGTTCTTCTCGATCTACTCGGTCATCGGCCTCATGGTCGTCTACCTGTACTTCCAGGTCCCGCTGATGATCGTCCTGATGCTGCCCGCGTTCGTCGGCCTCCGGCGGGACTGGTCGGAGGCGTCGGACTCGCTGGGCGGGGACGGCCGCGACTTCTGGCGGCGGATCGGGATCCCGGTCCTCATGCCGTCGATCGTGGCCGGGACCGTGCTTCTGTTCGTCAGCTCGATGGGCGCGTACGCGACGGCCCAGGCACTGATCGGGAGCCGGATCAACCTGATGACGATCCAGATCTCGATCCTGCGCCGTGGCGAGGTCCTGTACCAGCCGGCTCAGGCCGACGCGATGGCCGTCGTCCTCCTCCTGATCGTCGCCCTGTCGGTTCTGGCCTACCACCTCATCCAGCGCCGCGCCCAGAGGTGGATCGAGGCGTGAGCATCACCAGCGACGCCCCGGCAACCTTCGTCGATCGGCCGGTCGCGCGGCCAGGCCGGGGCGGGCCGGAGCTCGGCTTCACGCTCCTCTTCGTCCTGTTCACGGCGTACATGCTCGTGCCCCTTGTGGGGGTCTTCCTGTTCTCGATCGCCACGACCTGGTTCGACACGATCCTGCCGGTCGGCTACACGCTCGAGCACGTCGTCGAGACGGTGAACGATCCCCTGTTCATTCCGACGGTCGGTCGCTCCCTGATCGCCTCGATCGCGACGATCATCGTGAGCGTCGTCCTGATGACGCCGGTCGTGTTCCTGCTGCATGTGGCCGCGCCCCGGCTCCGCCCAATCGTCGAGTTCCTGTCGCTCCTGCCGTTCGCGCTGCCCACGATCGTCCTGGCCCTGTCCCTGATCCGGACCTACTCCGAGCCGCCGGTCGTCCTGTCCGGAACACCGACGCTGCTGATCCTGGCATACGTCGTGACCGGGCTGCCATTCATGTATCGCGGCCTCGACAACAGCCTCCGGGCCATCGACACGAGGAACCTGAGCGATGCGTCGGCGACGCTCGGCGCATCGCGCTGGACCACCCTGAGGAGGGTGATCCTGCCGAACATTTCGACCGGCATCGTGGCGGGTGCCCTGCTGGTGTTCTCCGTCTCGTTCGGCGAGTTCACCCTGTCGTCGTTCATCGTCGGCGACGCGTGGAAGACCTCCGGCGTCTGGACCGTCGCGATCTGGGACGACCAGCCTCACAAGACCACGGTCATGGTGATGATCGGGTTCGCGATCAGCTGGCTGATCTCGCTGGTCATCCTCTTCGCATTCTCGAAACGGGCGACGGTCGAAGTCGGCCAGCGCTGAAGACGGCCTGATTGGCCGCGGTGTTCGTGCCATGATGGGCGCGCCATGCTCAAGGCCCCATTCACCCGCACCGTCGCGTGACCGCATCGCGCGGGCGACCACTGCTTGCCGATGTCGTTCGACGGGAACTGAAGCGGTTGATCCTGGGCGGTGAGTTCGCGCTCGGCTCGAAGTTGCCCAACGAGGACCGCCTGTGCGAGCGGTTCGGGGTCAGCCGGGTCACGGTCCGGGAGGCGGTCCGAGGTCTGATCGAGGACGGCCTGGTCGTGCGCCGCCACGGCTCGGGGACGTACGTGACCCGACGACCCCTGATCCGGAACTCGCTCGACGTGAACTTCAGCTACACCGAGCACTTCCAGGAATCGGGGTTCCGCCCGGGACGGCGCCTGATCGGCATGAAGCGGATCCAGGCCGACGACGATCTGGCGGAGGCATTCGGGATCGCGGTCGGCACGGCGCTCCTCGAGGTCCGCCGGATCCGGACTGCCGACGGGCGGCCGGCGATCTACTCGGTCGACCGGTTGCCCGATGGCCTGATCGAGACGACCGTCGAGCGCGCCGCGTTCGGCGGATCGCTCTACCGCCTGCTCACCGCCGCCGGCCATCCGATCGCGCACGCCGAGGCCGTCCTCATCCCGGCGGTCGCCGACAAGGAGCTGGCCCATCTACTCGACGTATCGCTCGGGACGCCGATCCAGCATCTGCGCCAGACCGACTACGACGAAGCCGGCCGGCCGGTCATGGTCTCGGACGAGTGGCACGTGACCTCGGTCATCGAGCTGCGGGTGTACCGCCGGGGTCCCGGACCCGTCGTCTGAACGAGGAGTTTCCTCGGCCGCGGCGGACAACGGCCGCCCGCGTGATGACCGGTTCAGCTTGACGCGGCCTGACGCCGATCGTACGATGAGTCATATTACGACTCTCGGTCTTTGGAGGTTCTGCCATCTACGTCGTGGGCTGCGATGTTGGGACCCAGTCGACCAAGGCGATCCTTCTCGATGATCAGGGCGTGACGGTCGGTCGTGCTGCACGGGCCTATCCGACCAGACACCCGGCCGCTGGCTGGGCTGAGCAGGAACCACGTGACTGGCTCGACGCGGCCCGTGGTGCGATCGGGGACGTGATCCGGACAGCCGGTGCCGCCCGATCGGACCTCGCGGCGATCGGGATCGCGGCTCAGGTGGACGGGATCGTGGCGGTCGATCGCTCCAACCAGGCGCTGGCGCCCGCGCCGATCTGGATGGATCGCCGCGCGACAGCTGAAGTGCGCGCCGCGACTGACCGAGTCGGCGCCGCCGCCATCCTCGCGATCAGCGGCGCAAACGCCGATCCTTCGCACGGCGCCCCGAAGATCGCATGGTTGCGCGACCATCTCGAAGATCGGCCGGACGCCTACCTGACGCCAGCCGCGTTCGTCGTCGCCCAACTGACCGGGCGCCGCGTGCTCGACCGCGCAAACGCGTCATCGCTCCTCCTCCTCGACGTCGCCGGTGAGTCATGGTCGGCGACCCTGCTGGAGGCGTTCGGGATCGATCCGGGGGCGCTCGGCGAGATCCTTCCGGCGACGGCCGTGGCCGGGACCATTTCGGCCGACCTGGCCGCGGATTGGGGCCTGCCGTCCTGCCCCGTGGTCGTCGGGACGGGCGACGAGCATGCAGCGTGTCTCGCCGCCGGAATTCTCGGGCCCGGGACGATCGGCGACATCGCGGGGACGGCCGAGCCGGTGGCAGCTGCAAGCTCGAAGCCCGTCCGCGATCCGGATGGTCTGGTCGAGACGCATGCTCACGTGCTGCCCGACCGTTGGCTCATCGAGCACCCAGGCTTCGTCTCGGCCGGCAGCGTCCGCTGGCTGGCCGATCTGCTCGGCTGCGGCCCGGTCGAGATCGGTCAGCTCGCGGCCGAGGCTCCGCCCGGCGCCGGCGGGGTCCGGTTCCAGCCGGCGCTCGGCGGGGCAACCACGCCGCGCTGGAATGCCGACGTGTTCGCGGCATTCACCGGGCTCGGCATCGGACATGACCGGCGCCACCTCGCGCGGGCGGTGATCGAAGGTTGCTGCTTCGCCGTCCGTGACATCGTCGACCGGCTCGAACGGCTCGGCCTCGGCGCCGACACGATCCGCGTCGTGGGTGGCGGCGCCAGGGACCGGACGTGGCTCCAGGCCAAGGCCGACGTCACCGGGCGCGCGGTCGAGCTTCTCGTCGAGCCGGAGGCGACCGCCTTGGGCGCCGCGCTCATCGCCGCGGTCGGACTCGGCTGGTTCCCGGACCTCGATGCCGCGGCGACGTCCACGCTCCGTGTCGATCCGGTCAGATTCGAGCCCAACCAGTCGCTCGCTCGTCAGTACGACCACGGGTGGGCGGCGTACCGAGCGACGTTCGACGCCCTGGAGCCCCTCGCGGTCGGGAGCCCTGCGTGACGGCGGTGCGCCACCTCGACCCGACCGACCTCGATGCGGTTCGGCGAGCCGTCGGGCTGAACGACCCGTCGTCGCCGCTCGGCGGGATCGGCATTCGGCGGATCGTCATCGGCCCCGACGCGCTCGACGAGCTTCCGCAGCTGGTCGGCGGCGTCCGCCAGCCGGGCTCGATCGCGCTCGTCGTCGATGACACGCCCATGCGTCGCGGCCCGGACGACCTCAAGGCCCTCGTCGCAGCTTGCCTCGCCGCCGTCGACCCCGACATTGGCATCAATGTCGTTCGTCTCCGAGCGGGCCACGGCGGGCTCCACGCCGACGCTGCCGCGATCGCCGAGGTCGTGGCGGGAGCTGCCGGCGCGGGCTGTGTCGTCGCGCTCGGCTCCGGCACGATCTGTGACATCGCCAAGGAGGCGAGCCGGGCCATCGGGGCGCCGTTCGTCGTCGTCCAGACCGCCAACTCGGTCAATGCCTTTTCGGACGACATGGCGGTCCTGCTGATCAACGGCGTGAAGCGGACGATGCCGTCTCGCTGGCCGGACGTGCTCGTTATCGACCTGACCGTGCTCGCGGACGCCCCGGCTGCGCTCAACCGGGCCGGGGTGGGGGAGCTGGCCGCGATGTTCACCGCCCCGGCCGACTGGCGGCTGGCCGAAGCGTTCGGCATGGATCCCAGCTGGGATCGCCGGGTCGTCGACCTGTTCCGGAACGGCGCGACGGCGCTCCTCGACGCCGCGCCCGGAGCGACATCCGACAACGTCGTGGCCCAGCGCACGCTCGCCGAGCTCATGACGCTGAGCGGCCTCGCCCTGGGGATCGCCGGGAAGACGTCGCCTATCTCGGGCACGGAACACACGGTCAGCCACCTGCTTGACATGGCCGCCGCCGGCAGCGGTCGCCCGGCCGGGCTCCACGGCGCGCAGGTCGGCGTCGCCGCCCTGGCGGTGGCCGTGGCCTGGGAGCGGTTGCTCGCGACGTTCGATCCGCGCGTCCTGCTCAGCGCCCGGCCGCCCGCGCCGGCCGCCATGCACGAACGGATCGTCGCTGCATTTCGGGCGCTCGATCCGTCGGGCGCGATGGCCGAGGAATGCTGGTCCGAGTATCGCCAGAAGCTCGACCACTGGAACGCGGCCCGGGCCGGTCTCCCGGCTGTCGTCGAGCGCTGGCCCGAGATCCGCGCGGATCTCGCGAGCCTGCTCGGTCGTCCGGCCGCGATCGCGGGCGCGCTCCGGTCGGCCGGCGCGAGCGCGACCTTCGCGGAGATCGATCCGGCCGTGGCCCGTGGGGACGCCGAGTGGGCGCTGTTCAACGGTCACCTGATCCGGAACCGGTTCATGCTCGCCGACCTGGCCTGGTTCGCCGGGGAGTGGACCGCCGACGCGGCGGCGGCGGCGATCGACGAGGCTGCGGCCGTCGCACTCGCGGCTGCGCGACCCGTTTCCGGAGCCGCGTCATGACCGTTCGCCCCGTGGCCCGCGACCGGCGGCTGCGCCGACCGGATCGGGTCTACCCCGGCTACGTCCTCGACCTCGACGGGACCGTCTATCTCGGGTCCGAGCCGCTGCCGGGAGCCGTCGAATCGATCGCCGCCCTGCACGCCATCGGGAGCCGCTTCGTCTTCCTGTCGAACAATCCGCTCGAACGATCGGGCACGTACGCCGCGCGACTGCGGTCGATGGGCGTACCCGTCGACGACGGGGACGTGGTGTCCTCGATCGACGCGCTCATCGGCTATCTGCGCGAGCGGCCTGCCCGGCGGATCCTCGCGATCGCCGAGGGGCTCGTCCAGGACGAGCTCCGGGCCGCGGGTCACGAGCTGACCGACGAACCCGGCCTCGCGGACGCCGTCGTCGTCTCGTGGGACCGGACCTTCACCTACGAGAAGCTCCAACGCGCGTTCACTGCCGTCCGCAACGGCGCCCGCCTGATCGCGACGAACGCCGACCCGTACTGCCCGACGCCCGAGGGCGGCATGCCCGACTGCGGCGCCCTCCTGGCAGCGATCGAGGTGTCGACCGGGGTTGCCGCCGAGGCGGTCGTCGGCAAGCCGTCGGCCCACATCGCCCGAGTCGCGTTGGAGCGGCTTGGCCTGCCGCCGGGCGAGGTCGTGATGGTCGGCGATCGACTCCTGACCGACGTCGCGATGGCCCGCGCCGCGGGCATGGTCGGCGCGCTGGTCCTGACCGGCGCGAGCAGCCTCGATGACCTCGCGGAGACGGCGGCTGCGGCCGAACCGGATTTCGTCATCGCGAATCTTGACCAGCTCATCCCCGATCAGCCGAAGCGGAGCCCTGCGTGACCGAGTTCATCTTCATGCTCACCCACGACGACCGGACCGTTCCGAACGCCCGCGCCGTCTACGACGAGGTCCGCTCGACGGAGCTCCGCTACGTGGGGTTCAAGGACATCGGCCTGCCCATCGCGGAGCTGCGCGAGCTCGCCGCGGCGATCCGGTCCGACGGCCGCGAGGTGATGCTCGAGGTCGTGTCCGAGGACAAGGGCGACGAGCTTCGCTCGATCAGGGCTGCGCTCGAGATCGGAGTCGACTGGCTGCTCGGCGGGACCCACCCCGACGAAGCCCTGGAGATCCTCGCCGGCACGGCCGTCCGCTACTGCCCGTTTCCGGGTCGGGTCATCGGTCATCCGAGCCTGCTCCGCGGGACGATCGAGGAGATCGCCGCCGCTGCGGCCGAGCTCACCTCCCGGCCCGGCGTTCACGGCCTCGACCTGCTGGCGTACCGCTACGACGGGGACGTCGAGGCCCTGACGACCGCCGTGAACGCGCGGGCGACGGGGCCCGTCATCGCCGCCGGGAGCGTCGACTCGCTGGAACGGATTGCGGCCCTCGCCCGGATCGGCGTGTGGGGCTTCACGATCGGCGGCGCGATCTTCGACGGTCGCTTCGCGGGCGCTCCGTCGGTCGCGGCTCAGGTCCAGACCGTGCTGGCGGCGCTCGGCCAGGATCCGCCGCGCGACTAGCCCGGGGCGCCTCCGCGGCGGGCGTCCGCCGCGTTGCTGCCGGCCGCACCGAGGCCGGCCTCGGTCAGAGCTCGGCTGATGCGATCGACCTCGTCGGCGTCGATCGCCAGAAGCGGCGGCCGGACGGCGTCGCCCGGGATCGCGCCGAGGAGCCGCAGCGCGACCTTGGTCCGCGCCCGGTAGTCCCCGATCGGCGGCGCGAAGATCACGTCCGCCAAGCGCTGCAGCGTCCGCCCCAGGTCGACCACAACGTCCATGTCCCGCCGCCTGACCGCCGCGAGCAGCTCTACGTGCTGGCGCGTCCCGAGGGTCGCGAACCCGAGCAGGGCGCCCGTCGCCCCGAGCAGGAAGCTCTCGGCGATGAAGTTGTCGTTGCCGGTCAGGAGCGTGACCGGCTGGTCGGCCGCGGCGACTCGGGCGCGCATCTCGGTGAAGCGGATCGGGTCAAAGCTCGCCTCCTTGATCGCGACGACCGACGGGATGGCGAGCAGGCGGTCGATGACATCGGTCGGATAGATCGCGCCCCCGAGCGCCGGCTGGAGCTGGAAGAGGATCAGCGGCAGACCGCTGGCGGCGGCGATCGCCTCGTGGTAGCCGAGCGCCACGTCGAGTCGGAGCGGCTGGGCCAGGAACGCCCCGATCGGGAACACGAGCAGGGCATCGGCGCCGGCGTCCGCGGCCTGGCGGGCGTTGCTGACGCCGTCGCGCGTCGACGGCCCGCCAACGCCGGCGACGATCCGGCAGCGGCCCGCGACTGCCTCGCGCACGAGCGCCAGCATCCGGCCCCGCTCGTCACGCGAGAGATGCGGCCCTTCGCCCGTATCGACGTTGACGGCGAGCGCGATCGGTCCCTGGCCGACGAGCCACTCGACGTAGCCGCCGACGGCGTCCTCGTCGATCTCGCCGTCCGCGGTCATCGGCGTCACGATCGCGGGGATGATCCCTGCCAGGTCCAGCATCAGCGAGCCTCCATCTCATCCGGTTCCGGGCGTCGGGCCAGCGGGCCGCCATCGTGGGGTGGGTCAAAGGAGCGCCGAACGGCGACGACCGTCCGCTGAGCTGCGGACTCGTACAGGGCAAGCACCGTGGCGAGCGCGGCCTCGGCGTCGTCGAGCCCTGGGACCGGCGAACCGCCCGACCGGATCGCAGCGGCGAACGCGTCCACCGCCGTCGCCCAGGGGTCCACCGCGGGCGGCTCGATCCGGATCCAGCGCCCCTCGGGATGGTCAAGGTGCGGAGCGCGGAAATAGAGCTCGAGCCTGGGCAGGTCCGCGTAGGGGTCGCCGAGCCGGAGCGCGCCGTTCGTGCCGTCGATCTCGATCGTCTCGCCGGCGCTGGCACCCGGCGCGTGGGCGGACGCCACCAGCGACCCGATGGCCCCGTCCGCGAAGCGGAGCGTGGCGGCCGCGACGTCCTCGACCTCGACCCCGGCGACGCCCGGCTCGGTCTCGGCTGCCACCCGGACGACCTCCTGGCCGATGATCGACCGCACCAGATCGAGCTGGTGGATCGCGTTCATCATGACGACACCCCCCCCGGCCCGCTCCCGAGTCGCCCGCCATGGATCGCTGACCCGCCCGGTCGGCCCGGATGACCAGTACGCCGGCGGCTTGTCGATGAGGGTCCGGATCCGGACCTGGCGGATCGCGCCGAGCGCCCCGGATCGAACGAGATCGGTCGCCGCGCGGACCGTGGCCACGAAGCGCAGCTCGAACAGGACGCCGACCGACCGGCCGGCCGCCGCGGCGGCGGCACGCACGGATGCGATCCCGCGGCGGTCGACCGCGAGCGGCTTCTCGACGAGGACGTGCCGCCCATGGCCCAGTGCAGCGACGGCCATCGGCGCGAGAAGATCGTGGGGGAGGGCGACGTAGACGGCGTCCACCGCAGGGTCCGCGAGGAGGCCCTCGAGGTCGGGCCGGATCCGGGCACCCGAACGGCGCGCGAGGTCTTCCGCGCGGGCCGGGTCGCGGTCGTGGACGGCCACAACCCGAACGCTGGACGACCCGCCAACCGATCGGACCACGTCGAGGGCAGCGCCTCCGCAGCCGACGACTCCCAGGCCGACGAGCCCGCCGTCGAGCGTGCTCATCGGCCGGACCCACGGAGCATGGTACCGACCCCGGCGGCCTCGGCATCGACCCGGCCGAGGTCGAACGGACCGGTGGCCATCGTCGTTCGGGCGTGAAACGCGGCGGAGAAACCGGCCTTCGCCAGCGCCGCGGCAGCCACCGGATGTCCCGCGCCGTAGGGATAGGCGAACGACCATGGCTTCGGCTCGTCGGCCAGGAATGCGGCAGAGTCGGCGACCTCGGCCCAGACCCGGTCGGCCGGCTCCCAGTCGAGCCAGAGGTGGTGCCGGCCGTGACCGCCGATCGTCATCCCGGCGCCGCGGAGGTCGGCCACCTGAGTGGCCGACACGTGGATCGCATCGGCCAGGTCCGCTTCGGACCCCCAACGTTCATCGATGAGAGCCGACAGGATCGGGCCGGCGGCCTGCGCCAGGTCGCGCTGGAGGGGACGCTTGAGGACATCGATCGCGTCGACGCCCGCGGCGCGCTCGCGTCGCTCCGCGCCGAGGAACCGGGCGCGGTCGGTCCGGCCGAGGCGGTGGAGGACCGCGGCGCGGACCTCGTCCGGCGTCAGGGTCGCGAGCAGGACATGGATCCGATGCCCGACCGACAGGCGCTCGCCGGTCCGGCGAGCCGTCACGAAGAAGACGCCGGGCCATCCGCGCCGGGCGAGATGTTCGAGCACGGTCCGGTGGTGGTCCACGAGGCCGTCGTCGAAGGTGAGCAGAACCGCGTCGGACGGCAGGCCCCGGCCGCCACCGAGCGCCGCGGCCACCGCGGGCCAGCCGACGACGGTCCGGGAGCGCCCGATCAGGTCGATCTGATCCTCGAACGTCACGGGATCGACAGCCGTGGCTCCGACACGCGGTTCCGCGTCGGGATCGCGGACGTAATGCCACATCACCGTCACGAGGTCGGCCAACGGATGTCGGAGCCGTGCGTCCATTCGTCTCAGCCGACGGCGTCGAAACGGATGTGTACGAGACGCGTGCCGCCGGAGCGCGCCAGTCGCCGAACGAGCCAGCCGGGAGCGACGCCGGCTTCGGTAAGCGTGGCGACCGGTACGAACGGGCCCGCGCCGCGCCGGACGGAGAGACGGACGAGCGCACAGCCGGCCCATCCCGGGTCCAGGCGAACCCCGGTCTCGACGGTCGCCTCGACGCTGCCCTCGGCACGCACCACCGAGGCCACGCCGGGTCGCTCCAGGGCGAACACGCCGTCGACGGAATCGATCCGCTCTCCGCCGAACGCCGAGCCGTCGGGCGAGGCCCGGACGATTCGGAGCGCCGGGCCGCGCGCGGTCGTACCCGCGATGGGCAGGCTGGTCGGCGGCCGCCCCGCGAGCGAGAGTGCGGCGACGAGGCCGGGCACACGCACCTCCATCGTCTCGTCGCCGCTCGCGCTGAGCTCGACCGATTCGAGGAACCGCAGCGCGCCTTCGGCCGACGCCAGCGCGGAGGAGTCCGCGACGTGGGCCGTCGCCACGATCCGGCGCCGCGTCGACGCACCGAGCTCCTCCGCCGATACGTGCGCTGCGCGCGCGTGGATCAGGTTGGCCGAACCGGGCGCGTCCTCTTTCTGTCGGACGCGGTCATAGCCCGCAAGCGCCCGAAACCCAACCACGCGCCGGCCGTCGCCGAGGATGAGCGTTCGGCGGGCGACATCGCCGTCTGCCCCGATGTCGATCCCTTGCTCGTACCCAGCGCCGCGCCGCCCTCGCGGAGACGGACAGGCGTGTCGCGTCGTGGACGGACGGCGCTGACCCGGATCTCGCCCGTGTCGAGGACGAGAACCGCTGTCGCGATCGGCGTCGGACGAGGCGCGGTCGGCAGGCGATAGTGAGCCAGGATCCAGCCCGGCCCGGCGGAGCCGCGGTCCGTCTGGTTGCGGTGGGCATCGCGCGCTTCGCCGGCGCTGATCGCGACGACCGCGTCGTCGTCGCCGGCGGTGGCCCCGGGCGAAGCGGGGACGTCGCACGGGAAGCCGGACCGGTAGGCCAACTTCCCGTACGTCGCTGCGTAGTCGTGATCGGCGACGTCGGCCGGGTGTCCGGATCGGGCGTTGTGGAGGCGCGTTCCGCCGCCGCGACCGGCCCACGACAGGAGCAGCCCGGCCCGTCCGGCGGCGATCGTGCCGGCCGTCGCGCCGTCGTCGGGGAGGGGACCCTCCGGGGCGCTCCAGAAGACGTGGGACGCCGGCATCGCCAGGGCCAGGAAGGCGTGCGCCGCCCACGCCGCCGCGCCCGGCGTGACGTACGGCTCGACGACCGCCGGCCGCTCGCCCCCGACGCCCACCCGGAACCAGTCGGTGGCCGGATCGATCGCACCGTGGTCCAGCGCGCTGGCCACCACTCCGCTGGCGAGCCGGCGGGCGACGCCCGGGGCGAGCGGGTCGATCCCGAGCAGAGCGCCCTGCACGAATGGCGCCGCGATGGCGAATCGGTACCCGAGTGATCGCCCGAAGCGCGGGTACGTCCCGTCCGCGGCGACCATCGGAGCGCTGCCGGCCAGCCAGGCGCGGGCACGCCGGACGATCGCCGCACGGCGGCCTGGTCGTCGCTCGCCGTCCGGCGAGGTGGCCCACCACAACAGGTGCCAGTGAATTGCCCAGCCGGTGTAGAGATCGAGCGCGTGCCCGGGGCCGTCGCTGTACCAGCCATCGCCGGCGTGGTGGCCGGACATCCAGTCGACCGCATCGTCGATCGCCGCGTCACCAATCGGACGGCCAGCCCGGCGCCGGGCGAGGGCGGACATCATCGGGAACAGCACCCAGTTGTCGGGCCACACGTCACGGCCGTCGACCAGCGCGAGCCAGTCGAGGATCCGCTCGGACGCGCCGGCATCGACCCGATCGATCGCCTTCCGCAGCGGGGGCCCGCCAATGAGGAGCGCCGTGGCGACCTCGGCGGCCTCCACGATCCGCTGGTCGCGATCGCCGATCGGCCCCCACCACGCCGGATGACCCGGATCGGTTGCATGGGCGAGACCGGTCGCGAGCAGGGCCGCGACATCGTGGCGGCGGCCCGCCCACGAGACGTGTGACGGGTTCGACGGCTCGTGAAGCCAGGCCGCCCAGGCGACCGACATCCGGGCGAACCCTTCGATCCAGGGGACGCGCTCCGGCCCGGCGGCGCCGGGCAGGCGGGCAGCGGCCGGCGAGCCGCCGGGGGGGATCGCCCGGACGAACCCGTCGGTGAGGCGTCCCAGGAGGCGCACCCAGTGGTCGCGGGTCCAGCCGGTATACGGCGCCCTTCCGCCGGGGTTCGCCATCTCAGCGAAACGCCGGCAGCACGTCCGACGCGAGCAGGCGCAGCTCCGACACGAGGGTCGCGTGCGGCAGCCCGGGGAAGAACAACCGGCAGATCAGCTCGTCAGGCGCGAAGGCGTCGACGATCTCGCGGATGATCGAGACGCAGGTCGCCGGGCTGCCGACGATGAATCGTCCGGCGGCCAGGGCGTCCAGCCGATCCGTGGGGGTCGCGTCCGCCGCACCGACGAGCGGATGCGACCAGCCCCCGCCGTACTCGTCGCGATAGTTCACGAGCAGGTGCCGTTCGGCGATCTCCCAGGCTGCTCGATCGGTCGGCGCAACCACGACCTCGCGGGTCAGGGGCCGGCGGACGGCGCCGGGGTCGCGGCCGGCGGCGACGAGTGCGGCATCGTAGTCGCGCCGAAGCGTCACGAGCCGGGTCAGGTCGGCGGTGGGCCCGGGGACCCAGGCGTCGGCGAGGGTCGCTGCCCGCTGGAGTGCCAGGGGGCCCCAGCCGCCCAGCCAGATGGGCGGCGGCGGGATCGGAAGTGGTTCGATCCGGCCGACGGCGCGGTAGGCCGGACCGAGATGGTCGACCTCCTCGCCTGCCCACAGTGCGCGGATGAGGCCGAGGGCCTCTTCGAGCCGCCCGCCGCGCCCGGTCAGCGACGCGTCATGCAGCGCGAACTCCTCGGGCCGGTAGCCGCTCGCCACGCCGAGGATGAACCGACCGCCAGAGATCCCCTGCAGAACAGCGGCGTCCTCGGCCAGGCGGACCGGCGCATAGAACGGCAGGACGATCACGTCCGTCCCGAGCATGACCCGGCTGGTCCGCGCGGCCATTGCGGCGAGGACCACGAGGGGCGACGGCCAGTAGTGATCGCGGACGCCGTGATGCTCCTCGAGCCAGACGGAGTCGAATCCGAGCTCCTCTGCCAGCTCGGCCTCAGCGAGTGCGTCGGCGAAGCGCTGACCGCCCTCCGACGGGATGATCCCGAACCTCACGCCGGGCTCCCGAGGCGGGCGAGGCGCTCGGCGAGCCAGCGATGCGCGGCAGGCAGAGCGACGTCCGCCGGCGCGAGATCGGGGTGCCAGGCGCGCTCCCATTCCAGGCTGATCGGCGGCATCGGCGCACCCCGGGCTGTGATGGAGGCGGCGAGGTCCGTGAGCGCCGCTTCGAGCGGGACCTCGCCCGCGCCGAGCTCGCACAGCCGCCAGTTTCGCCCGCGCCCGATCCCGTCCTTGACCTGGACCCACACGATCCGGCCGTCGTATGCCTTCAGGCCCACTCCGGGTTGCTCGCCGGCCGACCAGGCGTTGGCGATGTCCCAGACGACGCCCAGGCGCGGATCAGCGATGGCGTCGAGCACCGGCCGGACGTGCTCCGCGCGAACGTGATCGTCGTGGGGCTCGATCGCGAGCGCGACACCCACGTCTCTCGTGCGCCTGAGTGCCTCCTCGAGGCTGGCAATCGCCCGTCGCCGGAGCTCACTCTCCGGCGCGCCATCGTCTGCGATCCCGAGAAAGACCCGGACCGCAGGCGCGTCGAGATCGCTCGCGAGCTGGACGTGTTCGACGATTGTGGCGATCGATCGAGCGTGCTCGGCCGGGTCGCCGCTGAGGAGATTCGGGTACGCGGTGACGGCGATCGACGACATGCCGGCCTGCCGGATCGCCTGCCGGAGATCGCGCCGCCGGCCGTCAGCCCAGGCGACCCGGATGGTTCCGTCGGGACCGCCGCGCCATTCGATCGCGTCGAACCCGTACGCGGCGCCCTTTGCGACGGCTTCCAGGGCGTCCCATTCCGGGCAGGCGAGCGTACTGTAGGCGAGCGGCGCCGGGCGACCGGTGATCACCTTGACATCATACGTCTTACCATTTACGGTCGTGCGGTGGAGCGCGGACGGATCGGCACGATCGTCGACACGGCCGAGGCCGTCGTCATCGGCGGTGGCGTGGTCGGGTGCGCGGTCCTCCTCGAGCTCTCGGCGCGCGGAATCGAGGCGATCCTCGTCGAGTCCGAGCCGGACATCGGCGAGGGTGCCAGCAAGGCGAACAGCGCCATCATCCACACCGGCTTTGACGCGAAGCCCGGGACGCTCGAGGCACCGCTCCTCCGTCGCTCTGCCGCGCGCTGGCCCGAGCTCCTCGAGGTCCTCGGCGTTCCCGCGCTTACCTGCGGCGCCCTGATGCTCGCCCGGACCGCCGACGACGCGGCCCGTCTCGGGACGATCCAGGACGTTGCGGCGGAGCATGGCGTCGAGACCGAGATCATCGATGCGGCATGGGTCCGCCAACACGCGCCGTACGTCGATCCGGCTGCCAGCGCGGCCCTCCATGTCCCCGGCGAGGCGATCGTCGACCCGTTCTGGCTGACGCGGGCGTACGCCGAGGCCGCCATCGCAATGGGCGGCCGAGTGCTGACCGACGCGCGCGTCGCGCGAATCGCGGTCGCGCCGGATTCCGTCGAGATCGGCCTCGCGGACGGCCGGTCGATCCGAGCCGGCCAGGTGTTCGACTGTGCCGGCGTCCGGGCCGACGAGGTCGCCGCCCTGGCCGGCGACACCAGCTTCACGCTCACGCCGCGCAAGGGTCAGTTCCTCGTCAGCGAGCGGACGTTCGGGGTCGACCGGATCGTCCTGCCGATCCCGGGTCCGCTCGGCAAGGGGATGCTGGTCACCCCGATCGTCTTCGGCGGGGTCCTCCTCGGTCCAACGGCGGAGGACGGTGACGACAAAGCTGATCGATCCACGACGGACGACGGCCGGCGCCGAATCCTGGCGGCCTGCCGCGAGCTCGTGCCGGACGTGGACGGCATGGAGCCGATCCGGAGCTTTGCCGGCGTTCGCGCGGTCTCGAGCACGGGCGACTACGTCATCCGCGCGTCCACCGCGGGCGATCGCCTGACGATCGTCGCCGGCATCCGCTCGACCGGGGTCAGTGCGTCGCCGGCCATCGCCGAGGCGGCGGTCGAGCTGGCGAGCGCCGCACGCGGTTGGTCGGCCCGTCCGGCGGCGCGTCTGGATCCCCTCGCCGGCCCCCAGCTCGGTGCGGACGCCGGCCCGGTGGTCTGCGTGTGCCGCTCGGTCGGCGGCGCGGAGGTCGCTGCGGCGCTGACCGGACCGGCAGCCGCCGTCACGACCGATGGCCTCAAGCGGCGCTGCGGTGTCGGGTTCGGGGACTGCCAGGGCAACCGCTGCCTGGGTGTCTCCATTGAGCTGGTTGCGCGGGCCCGTCGCGTCTCGCCGACGGAGGTCGACAAGCATCTTGGCGGGGCGTGGCTCGTGGCCGCGGTCGGCGATCCGAAGCCGGCCGGCGACCTCGCGGATTGGCTGCCGTCCGTTCGTGGGATGTCCATCGGCGACGCGGCGCGCCCCGAGGCCCTCGTCGTCGGCGGCGGGTTGGCGGGCATCGGTGCCGCCGTCGCCCTTGCCGATGCTGGCATCGAGGTCCTGGTCGTCGATCGCGGCAGCCGGCCGGGCGGCGCACTGACTGCCGTCGCCGGGTCGGGGTGGACCGACCCGGAGCGTGCCGCGGCCGGCCGGGTGGTCGAGCTGATCGAATTTGGGCGTGTGCGCTGGTGGACCGACGCGACGGTGGTCGGCCTCGGCGAGTCGCCGTCCGGCTGGACCGTCGAGGTCGCCGGCACAGCGGAGAGCCGATCGGTCGAGGCCCGCTGCGTGATTCTCGCCACGGGCAGCTATCTCGAACCCAGGGAGCATCGTTCCATCGACGGACCGCGACCGAGCGGAATCATGACGGCCGACTTTGCGACTGATGCGCTCGACCGGGGCTGGCTACCCGGCCGCCGAGCCTTCGTGAGCGGCCAGGGCCGGATCGCGCGATCGACGGTCGAGAGGCTTGTTCGGGCCGGGGTCGAAGTCATCGGCGGTGGCCAGCCCGCGGAGCTGGCAGCGGAGGACAAGCTTGATGAGTTGTCCCTGCAAGGCGTCCGCGGCGAGCGCCGGCTCGAGGCGGTCAACGTCGGGGGGTCCTGGATCGTCGCCGACACGCTGGTCATGGCGGACGCCGTCCGGCCGGCCTCGTTCCTGCTCCGCGGTCTGGGAATCGGCGACGAGCGGCCCGGGGTGCCGATGCCGGCCGACGCCTCGGGAGCGCTGCCGCTGCCTCGCCTGTGGGCGGCCGGTACGTGCGTCGATCCGCGCATCGATCATGATCGGTCGCTCGACGCGGGCATGGCGGTCGGGCGCGTGGTGGCGGCCGCCCTCGCAGGCTCCGGGCTGACCGCAATCGCGGATCTGCGCGCGTGATCCGCGTCCGGCCGGCGTCGTCGCGCTCCGGGGCGAGACGGTGACCGTGCTCGCCGACGAAGTTGTGGTCGTCGCGGTCGACCGGGCCAGAATCTGGCCGGTATTCACGGATGCGAGCCTCCTCGGTCGCGTCCTGCCGGGCTGTGAGCAGCTCGTGTCCGCCGGCCCCGACACGTACCGCGGCGTCCTGGCGACCAAGCTCCAGTTTCTGACCATTCGGGCAGACGTGACCGCAACGCTCACCGAGATGCACCCGCCGGCCCATCTCCAGCTCGTGCTCGACGGCCGGCCGCGTGGCCTTGCCGGCGGGTTTCGGGCGATCATCCCGATCGACTTCGATGACGCGCCGGGCGGCACCCAGATCCGCTACCGGCTGGAGCTCACGACGACCGGCCGGCTCGCGTCGTTCGGAGCGCCCCTCCTGCGCGATTCGTTCCGTCGCCAGGTCGCGACATTGGTCGCCAACCTGGAGCGAGAGCTCAGCCGGCCGGTCGGAGACGGCGCGGTCATCGAACGTGGACCGGACGCCGGCGGCGGGGCCGGAGGGCCCGCGGCAGGCGCGGGATGACGGCCGATCTGGTGATGGCCGTCGATCAGGGCACGAGCTCGACCCGCGCGATCGTCTACGACCGGATGTGGTCGGAGGTCGCGAGCGCCAGCCGGTCGCTGACCACCGCCCATCCGCGCCCGGGCTGGGCGGAGCAGGATCCGGAGGCCATCCTCGGCTCAGTGGTGGATGTCGTGGCCGACGTCCTCGCCGACGTCGGCGGCCCGAGCCGGATCGCCGCGCTCGGCATCGACAATCAGGGCGAAACGGTCGTCGCGTGGGATCCCTCCTCCGGTGCAGCGCTCGGCCCGGCGATCCTGTGGAGCTGCCGGCGGAGCCAGCCCATCGTCGACCGGGTGGCGGGTGCCGGCCATGGTCCCGCCATCCGCGCGCTCACAGGCCTGCCGCTCGATGCCTACTTCTCCGCGTCCAAGATGCGCTGGATGCTGGAGCAGATGCCCGACGTGGCCGGCGCAGCCGCGGCCGGGCGGCTGGCGATCGGCACCGTCGACGCGTGGCTCACGGCCCGCCTGGGGCCGCGTCCGCAGACCGACCCCTCGACCGCCTCTCGGACGCAGCTCTTCGAGCTGGGGTCTCTCGCCTGGAGCGCCCGGCTCGGCCGATGGTGGGACGTGCCGCTGGACGTGCTGCCCGCCGTGGTCCCTTCGGTCGGCGACCTCGGGACCGTGAGTCATCCGGCTTGGGGCGGCTCGCTCCCGTTGCGGGCGATGCTCTGCGATCAGCAGGCCGCGCTCTTCGGCCAGGGCGGGTTTCGGCCGGGTCTGATAAAGGCGACCCTCGGGACCGGCGTGTTCGTCCTGGCGAACGCAGGCCCCATGGTCCCGGAGGCCCCGGAGGGCATCCTCGTGACCGTTGCCTGGACCGACGCCGAGGGCAACCCGACCTATGCCTTGGACGGCGGTGCGTTCAGCGCCGGCGCGCTCCTGGACTGGCTTCACGAGGCGCTCGACCTGATCGACGATCCTGTGGCCCTCGACCACCTCGCCGCGCAAGCCGACGACGCCGCCGGGGTCTGCATCCTGCCTGCCCTCGCCGGCCTCGGGGCGCCGTGGTGGGAGCCCAACGCCCGGGTCGTGATCTCCGGGCTTTCCCCGGTCGCGGGCCGGGCCAACGTCGCGCGGGCGGCCATCGATGCGATCGCCCAGCGGACCGCCGACATCGTCGAGGCGCTGAACGCGGGAGCGGCCGGTTCTCGCGTGCCGCTCCGGGTCGACGGCGGCCTGACGGCGAGCCGTCTCCTTGTCGAGCGCCTGGCCGACATCCTCGGCCGTCCGGTCGCGGTCGCCGCTGCCTCCGAATCCACCGCGCTGGGCGTCGGCCTGATGGCGGCGGTCGGAGCCGGGCGCCTGACGGAGCGCGAGGCCTCAGGCGTGGCGTCGACGGCGCGGCGCGTGCTGCCGCGACTCGCCGAGCGCGAACGGCTCGCCCAGCGAACGTCATGGCGGACCTTCGTCCGGCGAGCCGTCGAGCTTGCCGAACCCGCCGGTGACCTCATCTCGTGAGAACGCTCCTCACGGCCCGTCCGCCATGCACCCAGGAGGTAGACACATGACCGCGAATCCGTGGCTCAACCGCTCTCATCCGCTCTCGATCGCCCATCGCGGCCACTCGATCGAGGTTCCCGAGAACACCCTCGAGGCGTACCGGCGAGCGATCGAGCTCGGCATCGAGATGATCGAGTGCGATGTCAACATGACCCGCGACGGCGAGCTCGTGATGATCCACGACTGGACGGTGGACCGCACGACCGATGGCAGCGGCCGGGTCCGTGACCTCAGCCTCGAGGAGATCGGACGGCTCGACGCAGGGTCGTGGTTCGACCGCTCCTGCACGGGCCTCCGGATCCCGACGACGGCCGACACGATCGAGCTTGCCCGCGAGGCAGGCGTCCTCATGTGCTTCGAGGTCAAGGGCGAGACGCCGACCGACTACCGGCGCACGGGCGAGGCCCTCGCGGACCTCCTAGCGGCCCGTGACGCACTCGGCTGGGCGTTCATGTCGAGCTACGACCACGAGGCGCTGGCGGCCGCCCGAGCGCGCGTCCCCGAGCTCCTCCTGGCGCCGGAGCGCCTGCCGGACGACGTCCCGCCGCCGCCCGGCGAGGGAGTCCGCCAGGCGCAGGCGCTCGGCGCGCAGGTGCTCCAGAACCACTGGCGGTTCATCACGCCGGAGCTCGTGCGCAGCCTGCACGAGCATGGCATCGCGCTCTGGTCCTGGCCCACGACCGAGGAGGCGGAGATCGCGTCGAGCCTTGCCGCCGGCGCGGACGGCGTCATGGGTGACGACGCTGCCGCGCTCGTTCGAGCCGTCGCCGGGCTGGATGGCGTGCCATTGTGGTGATCGCCTCGGACAGCACGGCTGCCGTCCGGTCGTGGCGCCCGGCGCAGGTCCCGATCCGGGTGGGGCTCATCGGCCTCGGCCACGTCGGGCTCGGTCATCATGTCCCGGCGCTCCTCGCGCTCCCCGAGCTCGTCCGGGTTGTTGCGGTTGCGGACCCATCGCCGGGGCGGCGTGCGCTGACGGCACGGGCTCTCGATCTCGACGGCGGCTCCGTCCACGAGACGCCCGAGGCCCTGCTCGGCCGGGACGACGTCGATGTCGTGGATCTCGCCACGCCGCCCCATGTCCGGACAGCGCTGGCGATCGAGGCACTGGGCCAGGGCAGAGCGATCCTGTGCGAGAAGCCGATCGCCCTCACCCCGGCCGACGGGCTGGCGATCGCCGCGGCTGCGGCCGCCAGCGGCGCCCCGGCGGCGATCATTCACAACTGGCTCGCCCTGCCCGAGATCGTCGCCGCCCGCGACGCGATTGCCGCGGGCTGCATCGGTCTACCGGAGATCGCCATCCTCAACCTGCTTGGCGTGGAGGACCGGCCGGGCAGCTCCGGCTGGCAGCCGAACTGGCGGCACGACCCGGCCATCGCCGGCGGCGGCGTCCTGATGGACATGCTCCACGTGGTCTACGTCGCCGAGGCGCTCCTTGGGAGGCCATTCCGGCGCGTCTCCGCCGAGGTCCTCGCCCGGACCGCAGGCGCGCCGGTCGAGGACATCGCGTTGTGCCGTTTCGAGGCCGACGATGGCATGGCCCTCGTCAACGTAGGATGGGGCGTCGGGCCCGGTGGCATCGCGGTTTCCGGACCGGACGGTCGCATCGAGATCGGCTTCGAGGGTGGCGGCACGGGCCCGTTCGCGCGGCTCCAATCGGTTCGCCTGACCCGGCGCGACGGTCGGGTCGAAGACCGGACGCCGCCGCTCCCGCCGGCCGACGGCTCGATCGACGTTCGCGTGAAGGAAACGTTTCGAGAGTTCTTCGAGCGCCTGGCCGCCGGGCAGCCGCCGGCGGCCACGGCGCTCGACGGCGTCCGTGCGCTCGAGGCGACGCTCGGGGCCTACGCGTCGGCGGCCACCGGCCGGACGATCGACCTTCCTCTCGCATCGGACGACCCGGTCCATCGCCGTGGGCTCGCTGGACTCGCCGAGCTCCCGCTCGCGCCCGGCGGCGCCATTGCCCGCCAGGGGATCTTCGGCATCGGGTCAGGTCGCTGAGGAGAGATCGGATGGAGCTCGGGATCTACACGGACTCGCTGTCGGCGCTGGACCGAGGCGCGGCCCTCGACGTCGCGGTCGATATCGGAGCCACCGCCCTCGAGATCGCGACCGGGGGCCAGTCCACGGCCCCGCATCTGGCTCGGGCGGACCTGCTCGATTCGGCCGATGCCCGGGCGCGCCTGCTGGACGAGATCGCCAGCCGCGGCCTCCGCCTGGCGGCGCTGAACTGTTCTGCCTGGCTGCTCCATCCGCGCCGTGCGGCGGAGCAGAGGGCAATCGTCGAGGAGTCCTTCCGGCTCGCAGCGCTGCTCGGGGTCCGGACCGTGGTCACGATGTCAGGCTGTCCGGGCGACGGCGCGGGCGCGACCACGATCAACTGGCCCGTGTACGCGTGGCCGGACGAGCTGCTCGACCTCCAGCGCCGCCACTGGGACGAGATGGTCGCTCTCTGGCAGGAGCTGGCGCCGGTTGCCCGCGATGCCGGAGTCCGCGTGGCGCTCGAGCTCCATCCCCTCCAGCTCGTCTACAACGTTCCGACCCTTCTCGATCTCCGATCGGCCGTGGGCGACGTCGTGGGGGCGAACATGGACCCGTCGCACCTGTTCTGGCAGCAGATGGACCCGCTGGCCGTGATCGCGGCGCTCGGTCCGGCGATCCACCACGTGCACCTGAAGGACACCGCGCTCGTCGCGGACCAGGTCGCGATCGCCGGCGTGCTCGATCTGCGCTCCTTCGACCGGCCGGAGGGCCGGGCCTGGAACTTCCGGACGGTCGGCCGCGGACATGACCGTGCCTTTTGGTCGGCGTTCGTGGCGGCCCTGGCGGCGATCGGCTACGACGGCCCTCTGAGTATCGAGCACGAGGACAGGTCCGAGGACCCCCTTGTCGGGGTGGCCGAGTCGGCGGCGTTCGCGCGCGGGATCCTTGCCGAGGGGCCTCCCCTGCGAGGTGACCCCGCGTCGAGCGTCCGGCCAGCGGACTGAGGGCCTGGCAGCGACGCCGCGACTGGCACATCGACCGGATCGACGCACCCACAACTTCATCCGAGGCGGGCTCAGCCGAAGATCGAGCGCGGGCAGTAGGCGGTCACGATCCAGTTCGGCTGGTCGACGATCTCGCTGATCCGAAGATCGCCGGCCACGCTCAGCAACAGATACGCGTCGATGGCGGCGAGGCCGTGTTCGATCCCGAGCCGGTCGATCATCCGGCGAGTGGCGTCGCGGGCGGCCTTCATGAGATCGGGACCGACCCCGTCGGCGGCATACCAGCCGGCCGTGTTCGTCGACGCGCCGAGGGGACCGGCGGTCCGGAACTCCGGCGCGGTGACCCGGACGTCACGCCGGACAGTGAGCCGGACGGTGGCCCGCATCGAAGTCTCGATCGCCGTCCCGCAGACCTCGCCGTCGCCCTGGGCCGCGTGGCCGTCGCCGAGGCTGAACAGCGCACCGGGCACTGCAACCGGCAGCCAGAGCGTGGAGCCGGCGGTCAGATGCCGCGTGTCCATGTTGCCGCCGAGTTCCGTCGGCGGGATCGTCGAGCGGGCCTCGCCAGCCGGCGCGACGCCGAGCTCGCCGCAGAACGGAGCGAGGGGGATCCGGATGCCCGGGAGGAACTCCGCGATCCGCTCGCCGAGGCGGGTGATCCGGAGCGCGGGGTCCGGGAACTCGTCGGCGAGCAGGCCGAAGCCCGGGATCGCGGCCGTCCAGCCCCAGTCGCCGGGCGTGAAGTCGAGGAGCTCCACCTCGAGGGTGTCGCCCGGCTCGGCGCCTTCGATGAAGATCGGGCCTGCTACCTGGTCGACCCGCGAGAAGTCGAGGGTGGCAAGGTCCGCCACGGTCGAGTCGGCGGTGATCTGGCCGCACGATGCGTCGAGCGCGTCGAAGGCCACCTCGCTGCCGCTGGCCACGCTCAGGACCGGTTCCACGGCGCGATCCCAGGCGAGATGGAACTGATCGCGGCCAACGTGGAAGGGCGACTCACTCATCCGAACACCTCCAAGGTTGGGCGGTTCGCCCAGACGGGGCGGCCTCCACATCGAGCCAGCACCGCGACCGCCGTTCCGGCCCGAGCTCCACGAACGGCGGCGTCGACTCGCAGCGGCCATGACGTTCCGGGCAGCGGTTCCGGAAAGGGCAGCCCGGACCGGACGCAAGCTCGACCCGGAGCTCACCGCGGGCCCGCTCCTCGGCGGCCCGCTCCCTCACTCCTGCCTCACCCGGGATCGATGCGAGCAGGGCTCTGGTGTAGGGGTGATGGGGATTGGCGAAGAGCTCGTCGACCGCGGCCTCCTCGACGATCTCGCCGAGGTACATGACCGCGACCCGGTCTGCGATGTGGTGGACGATCGCGAGGTCGTGGGCGATGAACAGGTACGCCAGAGCGCGCGCCTCCTGGAGGTCCTCGAGGAGGTTCACGATCTGGGCCTGTACGGACACGTCGAGGGCGCTGACCGGCTCGTCGAGGATCAGCAGCTCCGGGTCGACCGCGAGGGCTCGTGCGATCCCGACCCGCTGACGCTGGCCGCCGGACAGCTCGTGCGGGTAGCGCCGGGCGTGCTCCGGTCCGAGCCCGACGTCCGCGAGGAGCGCTGTCACCAGCGTCCGACGCTCCCTGGCACTCGCCCCGATCCGGTGGACGACGAGGACCTCCTCGATCGCCGCCCCGACCGCTTTTCGCGGGTTCAGGCTCGAGTACGGGTCCTGGAACACGATCTGGATCCGCTCCCGAAGGCGGCGGAGCTCACGGCGCGACGCAGACCGGACGTCGATCCCGTCGAACGTCACGGCCCCGGACGTTGCCTCGGTCAATCGGATGATCGCCCGGCCAGTCGTGCTCTTGCCCGATCCTGATTCCCCGACAAGGGCGAGCGTCTCGTGACGCCGGATCGTCAGGTCGAGGCCGCGCACGGCGGTGAATCCCGCGGCCGCCCGGCCGCGCATTTGGTCGATCACGCTTCGTCGCTTCGGAAATGTCACGACCAGGTCGTGAACGGATAGGAGCGGCGCGTCGCCCGCGTCGTCGGAACGGTCGAGGGCCCCCGTCGTCGGGGCCGTGACGATGGTCATCCGTCGCCCGCCCGCCCGGTCAGGCGGCCGGCTCCCGCCGAGCGCGCCAGGCTCGTCGGGTCCGCCTCGACCGCCGCGAGAAACGCCGCGCTTCGTTCCGGGGCATCGGAGCGACGTTGCGCGCGGCCGACCTCGGCCCGGGCCATGAAGTCGGCCAGGACCGCCATGTAGCGATCCGGCTCCTCGGCATGGGAAAGGTGGCCGCTCTCCTCGAACAGGACCCACTCGGCCTGCGGCAGGTGAGCCAGGATCCGTGCCTTCTGGACGGGGGTGGCCTCGTCGTGTCAGCCGCTCGTCAGGAGGATCGGCTCATCGATGTTCCCGAGCCGTGACAGGACCTCCCACGCTCGGAGCGTCCCGACGACGTGGAATTCGGTCGGGCCGTTCATCGTCCGGTAGACCTGCGGGTTCCGGTCGAGCTTGGCGAATGAGCGGGTCACGAACTCGGGGAATGGCACCACCCGACACAGGTGACGCTCGTAGAAGACCTCCACGGCCGCGATGTACTCCGGGTCGTCCCAGGTCCCGGCTGCCTCGTGCCGCTCGAGAATAGCGATCACATCGGGCGGCAGGTCGGCTCGCTGTCGGCCGGTCTCCTCCATCCATCCCGGCATGCTCGCGGGCGAGCTCGCGATCGTGGCCGACACGACACCGCTCGGCCGGCCGGTGAGGTACTCCATGAGCAGCATCCCGCCCCAGCTCTGGC
>JACCVQ010000051.1 GCA_013698095.1 Chloroflexota bacterium | reverse complement strand
GTGCCGGTCACCCGGCGTCGGCCGGGCGCGTGGGCCCAGGCGCTGATGAGCCTTCAACGGGGGGTGCCGAGGGTTCCCCACTCGGCTCGAGGCGAGCGAGCAGAACCTCGAGGACGAGGATCGTGCTGTCCATCCGGTTCGCCGCCCGATCGCCGGGCCACACGACGCGCCGAACGTTGCTCCCGGCTTCGTCCGCGACTCCCACATACGTCAGCCCGACCGGCTTCGCGGCCGATCCCCCATCGGGACCCGCAATCCCGGTCACGGCCGCCCCGATGTCGGCACCAAGCCGCTCGCGGGCGCCGATTGCCATGGCCCGGGCAACCTGGGCGCTGACGGCGCCGTGGGCGTCGAGAATCGCGGGATCCACGCCGAGGAGATTGCGCTTCGCGTCATTCGAGTACGACACGACCCCACCGACGAAGTAGCCGCTCGAGCCCGAGACAGCGGTCAGGGCGGCAGAGACCATGCCGCCGGTACATGACTCGGCGAGCGCAACCGTCCGGCCCGTGGTCAGACAGACCGCCTGGAGGCGCGTCGCCAGCTCGACCAGCGGGTCGCCGTCGGTGACGACGAGCGGTTCGCCGCCCATCGTCAGGAGCGAGTCGTGAGGGTCGGCGCCGCGGGCGGCTTGAACAACCAGGTTTCCGGTGTGCCGCGCCTGCCGAGCGCGCCAAGGGCCTGGCCGTTCAACGTGAAGTGGGTCGCGCCAGACGAACCGGTCCGGACCTCGACCGACGAGTTGCCGCTGAACGTCAGGACCTTGCCCTCACGGAACGTCTGGCCGCCTCGGCCGACTGTCGGGGCGATCTCGCCGTCGACCCAGACCTTGACCCAGGCGGGACCACCCTTGATCGTGACCACCAGGTTGACGCCCTTGTAGGCGACCGACACATGACGCGTCAGCGAGGCGGACTTCGTCTCGTTCGATGCCTGCACCGTGATGGTCCAGCGCCCGGTCGTCAGCTGGAGCGGGCTGTTGGCTGTGCTCCACGTCCCGTCGGCGGCGACCGGCAGGGTGATCGAGGCGGGGCCTGGCCCTCCGCCCGGCGGAGCCGCGGACGGACCGGCCGAGGCGGGCGGCGCGGCCGAAGCGCTCGGGCCGGGCGCGCCGGCGACAGGCCCGTCGTAGGACGCGGTGACCGTGACCGAGGTCGCGTTCACTGCGCTGCCCTGGACCGGGATCGCCCCGTTCTCGAACGTCGTCTGGTCGGTCGGTTGGTCGATCGCCAGCGTGGGGGCCTGGATCTCGCTGATCGGGACGGTGATCACGATCATCGCGGCCTGCTCGGCGTGCTTGCCGGTCTCCGGATCGGTCGCGTCGATCTTGTACTCGTTCGCGCCCCGTCGGAGATCGACCGTGAGCGTCCACTTGCCCGTCGAATCGGCGGAGGCCGTGCGCGTCCCGCCGGCCATGTCGATGCTGATCGTCGCGCCCGGGATCGACGTTCCCTCGATGGTGTAGGAGGTGGCCGTCTCCTCGAGCTTGAGCGTGGCCTCGCGTGGGCTCGTGATCGCGAGGGTCGGCGGCTTGGCGAAGCGCATGACCTGGACGCCCAGCCAGACCCCGATCCCGACGATCATCAGGGTCAGGAGGGCAGCCACGACGACGCCAGGCGAGAACTGGAGGCCGGGCCGCGACTGGGCGATGGGGCGAGGAACAGTCAGGACGGTCTTGCCGACCGTTGCGTCGCCGCGCTCCCGCCGCCACTGGCCGACCACCTCCTCGGCGTCGAGGCCGAGGTAGTTGGCGTAGTTCCGGAGGAAGCCCTTCGTGTAGACGTCGCCGGGCAGCTCCTTGTACTCGCCCCGTTCGAGAGCCGACAGGTAGCGCGCCCGGATCTTGGTGTCACGCTCCGCCCGGTAGAGATCGACGCCCTTCCGCTCGCGGGCGGCGTACAGCCGCTCGGGGAGCGCCGGCGGACGTGTCGCGGCAGCGGTCTCGTGCTCGCGTTCGGCGGCGCGCTCCGCCTCGCGACGGTGCGTTTCGGGACGCGGCGGGACGAGGCGCAGACCGTCCGTCCGCGGCTCGCTGCTCCCGCGTCGCGCGTCCTCGCGTGTCGTCATCGAACCCCGTCCTGAGCGGCCACAACCGCGCGCGCGCCGGTAGCCGACCTCGTTGCAGAGAATACCCCTTCCCGGCCGCCGGTCCAGATCACGCGAGTAGGACGATCGTTCATTCGTCCGGCCCATCGCCGTCGTCGATCGTCCGGAGCCAGTTGTCCGGGCCGTAGATCTGGCGCGGCGAGGCCGGATTGCGCGGATCCTGCGGGCCAATGATCCCGTACGTCTCCATCTCATCCATGACCCGGCTAGCCCGAGCGAACCCCAGCTTCAGCTTTGTCTGGAGCATCGAGGTGCTGGCCCGCTGTGATGTCGTCACCAGCTCGGCTGCCTGGACGGTCATCTCGTCAACGCCGTACTTGCGGAGCCAGCCGAACTTGCCGCCGTCGTTGCCGTTGCCATCCTCGGCGTCGCCGTAGGCCAGGATGTCCTCGTCGTAGAACGTCCGGCCGCCGGTCTGGTCGAGCCAGTGCTTCGTCACCTCCGCGACCTCGCGGTCGCCCACGAAGACGCCCTGCATCCGGACCGGGCGCGGCAGGTCCACCGGCTGGTAGAGCATGTCGCCGCGGCCGATCAGATCCTCGGCGCCGGGCGCATCGAGGACGGTCCGGGAGTCGACCATCGAGGCCATCGCGAACGCGATCCGCGAGGGGACGTTGGCCTTGATCAGGCCGGTCACGACGTTGACCGACGGGCGTTGCGTGGCGAGCACGAGGTGGATCCCGACGGCTCGCGCTTTCTGGGCGATCTTCACGATCGGATCCTCGACCTTGCGGCCCTCGCGCATGATCAGGTCGGCGAGCTCGTCGATGATCAGGACGATGTAGGGCATCCGCTCCTCGTCACCGTCGTCGGCGGCAATCTCCGGGCGGGCGTTGTAGGCAGCGATGTTCCGGACGCTGTGACCGGCCAGGACCTTGTAGCGGTCCTCCATCTCGCGGACGGCCCAGTTCAGGACCGCTTTCGCCTCGGTCGGCTCGACGATCACGTGCTGGAGCAAGTGAGGCAAACCGTCGTACGGCGCCAGCTCGACCCGTTTGAGGTCGACCAGGATCAGCCGGACGTCGTCCGGCCGGGCCCGCATCAGGATGCTTGTGATCAGGGCGTTGACGCAGACGCTCTTGCCGGATCCGGTGGAGCCCGCGACCAGGAGGTGGGGCATCTTCGCGAGATCGACCGCGAACGCCTTGCCCGAGACGTCGCGACCGAGCGCGAACGTCAGCGGGCTCGTGGCGCCGAGCATGTTGCTTTCCTCGACGAGCGGCCGGAAGCCGACGATCTCGCTGACCGCGTTCGGGATCTCGATCCCGACCCGGTCCTTGCCCGGGATCGGCGCCTCGATCCGGATCGAGCGGGCGGACAGGGCCATCGCCAGGTCGTCGGCGAGGCTCTCGATCCGGGACAGCTTGACGTGATGCTCCGGCTTCACCTCGTACTGGGTCACGACCGGCCCGGAGTTGACCTCGACGACCTTGGCCGGGATCGCGAAGCTCAGCAGCTTCTCCTCGATCCGGCGCTTGTTCGGGCCGTGGTCGAAGCCCGCGCCGATGACCGGCGCCGGTCGGGCGTCGAGGAGCTCGACAGGCGGCAGCGTCCAGTCGATCGCCTGGAGGGACTCGAGGGCGGTCGTTGCGACAGCCGTTGCGCCGGCGCCCCGGACGGGCCGGCTGGCGACTCCATCGCCGATGCCGGTCCAGACGGTCTGGCTCATCGTGCTCGGGCCACCGATCGGTCCCGGCTCGTCGAGGATGCTCGGCGCCACCGCGGCGCTCACCCGGGCGTCACGCGGCTCGAGCTTCGAGGGAGCGACCGGCTTGGGAGCCAGGGCTCGGTCCACCGGGGCGTCCTGGCGTTGGAACGATGCGGCAGCCGTTGAGCGAAGCCAGTTGCCGAGTGCGCCGAGGGACCGGAACACGGGCTGGAGCAGCTCCTTGAACTGGAGGTTGAACGCCACCATCAGCCCGATGGTGAAGATCGCGGTACAGACGACGAACGCGCCGGGCCTCGTCAGCATCGGCTCCAGGACCATCGCGAGGAACCGGCCGATCCGGCCGCCGCCGCGCTCCTCTCCGAGAAGGTTCAGATGAAGGACCTCGAACGCGCCGAGGAAGCCCACGAAGGCGACCGCCACGCCGACGATCGTCGCGCCCCAGCCGGAGTTCGGCCGCTTGCCCGGCCCCACCTCGAGGTACGTCCCGGCCCCGAGCAGGAGGAACGGCAACAGCCATCGGCCGGACTCGAACCAGGGTGCGATCGAGTCGCGCCACCAGTCGGTCAGCGCGCCCTGGCCCGGCAGGGCCAGTGCGATCAGGGTGACGGCGCCAAGCACGAGGAAGACGATGCCGAGGATGGACCGGGCGACCTCGGGACCGACCGACGGGAGCGGGATCGTGGGCAGCTTCGGGCCCGCGCTGGATCTCCGCCGGGTCGTCGAGCGGCGCGCCGGCGTCCGTCGCTTCTGGGCCACGCGCCCTAAACCTCGACCACGACCGGGAAGACCATCGGCCGGCGTTTCGTCTGTTCGTACAGGAAACGCGACACGCCTTCCTTGATCTGGCTCTTCAGCAGGGCGATCTCGCTGATGTGGTTGCCCGGGTTGGCGATCGCCTTCAGGATCCGCTCGATCGCCTCGGCCATCATCGGGTCGTTCTCGTTCTGGTGGACAAAGCCGCGGGTGATGATCTCGGGCCGGCCGACGACGTTCCCGGTCTGCTTGTCAATCGTGACCACGACCATGAACATGCCGTCGTTGGCGAGCGACTTGCGGTCGCGCAGGACGACCTCCCCGACCTCGCCCACGGACAGGCCGTCGACGAAGACGTAGCCGGCGGGGACCCGCGAGCCGCGGTGGGCGACGCCGTCCGTGTCGATCTCGATCGGCATCCCGTTCTCGATGATGAACACGTTCTCGGGCGAGACGCCCGTCTCGATCGCGAGCCGGCCGTGCTGGACCTGCATCCGGAACTCGCCGTGGATCGGGATGAAGTACTTGGGCTTCGTCAGGCCGAGCATGAGCTTCAGCTCTTCCTGGCTGGCATGGCCCGACACGTGAGCCCGCTTGATCGTGTGGTAGAAGACGTTCGCTCCGGCCTTGAACAGGTTGTCGATCGTCCGGCTGACGTACTCCTCATTGCCGGGGATCGGGCTGGCGCTGACGATCACCGTGTCGCCGGGTTGGATCTCGACGAATCGATGGTCACGGTTGGCCATCCGGGCGAGACCGGCCATCGGCTCGCCCTGGGCGCCGGTGGTGCAGATGACGAGCTTGTCGTCCGCGACGTCCTTGAGCTTGTCCTTGGCCACGATCATCGAAGGGTCGTAGGTCAGGTATCCGAGGTCGGTCGCGATCCGGAAGTTCTGCTCCATCGACCGCCCGATCACGACCGTCTTGCGCTTGAACGACGCGGCGGCATCGAGGACCTGCTGGACGCGGGCGATGTTGCTCGCGAAGGTCGCGACGATGACCCGCCCGGTGAGCGGCTCCATGATCTCGCGGAACGCCTCGCCGACCGTCCGCTCCGATGGCGTATAGCCGGGGTTCTCGGCGCGGGTCGAGTCGGATAGGAGGCAGACGACGCCTTCCGCGCCGAGCTTGGCGAGGATCGCGAAGTCCGACAGCTTGCCGTCGACCGGGGTGTGGTCGAACTTGAAGTCGCCGGTGTGGACGATGACCCCGGCCGGGGTCCGGAGGGCGATACCCATCGCATCGGGGATCGAGTGTCCGATCCGGAATGCAAGGACACCGAACGGCCCGATCTGGACCTCGTCGCCGGGCTCGAGGGCCAGGATCGGGTTGTTGTGGAGCTTGTGCTCCTTGATCTTGTTGCCGAGCAGCCCGCGGGCGAGGGTCGAGGCGTAGACCGGCACCCCGGGGAACTCGGGCAGGACGTACGGCAGGGCGCCGACATGGTCCTCGTGGGCGTGGGTGATCAGGAAGGCCTTGACCTTGGCCTTGTTCTCCTTCAGGTAGCTGATGTCGGGGATGACCAGGTCGATCCCGAACATCTCCTCGTCGGGGAACATGAGGCCGCAGTCGATGACGACGATCTCGTCGCCGTACTCGAACACGTACATGTTCTTGCCGATCTCGCCGACGCCGCCGAGCGGAATGATCCGGAGATTGTGATTTGCGTTTGGCATGAGGGGCTGGTTCGTCCTTCGTGAGGTGGGTGATCAGAAGATGGTGATGTCGGCGGCCGGGGTCGGGGCCGGGTCGACAGGGGGTGGCGCTGCGCTGACGGCGACGGGTTTGGTCGCGCGCCGGGCACGAGCGTCAAGGAGGGCCTGCGGGGCGCGGGCGACGTCGTCGAAGCTCTGACGCTTGACGTCCGCCGAGCGATCGGCCGCTGCTGGATGATAGAGGGCCAGGACGGATGCGTCGCGCGCGCCACTGGCCGGGTCAACGGGGTGGATCGTTCCGTGGACCTGCGAAATGCGCGTTCCCGGCACGAACGTGCCGAGCGAGAAGCGACCGAGAGTCACGACGAGGGCCGGATCGAGGACCGTCAGCTGGCGCTCGAGGTACGGAGCGCAGGCGGCGATCTCATCGGGCTCCGGGTCGCGGTTGTCGGGCGGGCGGCATTTGACGACGTTCGTGATGAAGACGTCGCGGCGGCGCCACTCGATGCTCTCGAGCAGCTCCTGGAGGACCCCGCCGGCGCGCCCGACGAACGGCCGGCCGGTGCGATCCTCGTGGTAGCCGGGGCCCTCCCCGACCAGGACCACCTCGGTGTCGGGGCTGCCCTCGCCCGGCACAGCATGGGTCCGGCCGTCAGCGAGCCGGCAGCGGGTGCACGTCCGAACCTCGCTTGCGATGACCTCGAGCGCCGCTTGGCGCTCGGCGTGGGTCATGCCGGGGCCCCGATTGCGGTCCCCTCCGCTCGGTACGGTGTGGCGCCGCGGGCCGCTCCGGCCTGGACCCAGCCGCGCTCGACGAGGACCTCGGCGATCTGGACGGCGTTCGTCGCGGCACCCTTGCGGAGGTTGTCGCTGACGACCCAGAAGGCGAGGCCGCGGTCGCCGGCGATCGAGGGGTCCTGGCGCACCCGACCGACGAAGATGTCGTCCGAGCCGGCGGCCTCGGTCGCGAGCGGATAGGTCGACGTCGCCGGGTCGTCCTGGACGACGACGCCTGCGACGGCGGCGAAGAGCTCGCGGGCGCGGTCGGCGGTGATGGCGTCGCGGGTCTCGACGTGGACCGCCTCCGAGTGGGCGACGAACACCGGAACGCGGACCGCCGTGCACGACACGCGGAGGTCGGGAAGGTGAAGGATCTTGCGGCTCTCGGTGACGACCTTCCACTCTTCCTTCGTGTAGCCGTTGGGGAGGAAGACGTCGACCTGGGGCAGTGCGTTGAACGCGATCTGATGGGGATAGACGGTGACGTCGGTCGGCTCTCCGGCGACGTAGGCCCGGACCTGGCCCTCGAGCTCACGGATCGCCGCACCGCCCGTGCCGGACACGGCCTGATAGGTGTCGACGACCACCCTCTCGATGCCGACCGCATCGCGCAGCGCCATCAGCGGCGCCACCAGCTGCATCGTCGAGCAGTTCGGGTTGGCGATGATCCCCGGATGGCCCTCGAGGTCAGCGGGGTTGACCTGGCTGACGACGAGTGGGATCGCGTCGTCCATCCGCCACGCCGACGAGTTGTCGATGACAGTGGCACCGCGGGCCGCGGCCAGCGGAGCGAGGTCGCGCGATGGGCCGCCGCCGGCCGAGAAGAGGGCAATGTCGACCCCGTCGAAGGCGTCTCCGGACGCGAGCTGGATCTCGTGGTCGCGGCCGTCGATCGTGACCGTCCGTCCGGCCGATCGTTCGGAGGCAAGGAGGCGCAGCTGGCCGACGGGGAAACCCCGTTCGTGGAGGACCTGGATCATCGTCCGCCCGACGACGCCGGTGGCGCCGACGACCGCGACGGTGAAGGATTTGCGTGTCATGTCGGACATGGCTCCGCTACTCACGGTCGCTGGCAGGGCACCGCGGGAGTATACCAGCGCGCAATCCGCGGCCCTCGCGGATCAGGCGACCCGGCGCGCCGGCCACGTCGCCATGGAATTGGTCATACGCCAGCCAGCTGGGCCCTAGCCAAGCGTTTGGGCCCCGCGCGCCTCGGAACTGTTGCAAGTGCTCGCCCCGCTGGCGTTTGAGGAAGATTCGGCCGAAGCGACGAGAATCCGTGGCGCTTGGGTCGTCCTGACGGTCATATGAGCCAGCTTCGAGGGACGCCTCGGACTGGGGCAGCACATGGCCGCGAACGGCCGCCAGTCGGACGGCGTCGGACCCGTTGGCGCGAGCGGCCGGGACCGGAATCGGAAAGAGCCGGCCCGTTGGGCCGGCCCTTCGCGGTTCGTTCGGGATCGAACGAGTCAGGAGCCCACGGCCTCCTTCGCCTGATGACGCTGCATCGCCGCCTTGCGGGACAGGTTGACCCGGCCCTGGCGGTCGACTTCCATCACGACGACCATCACCTCGTCGCCGACGGACACGACGTCCTCGACGGTCGGAACGTGATAGTCGGCCAGCTCGCCGATCCGGACGAGGCCTTCCTTGCCCGGCAGGATCTCGACGAACGCGCCGAAGCCCATGATCCGGGTGACCTTGCCGAGATAGAGTGCCCCGACCTCGACTTCCTTGGTCAGGCTCTCGATCCACTGGATCGCCTTGCGGGCGTTGTCGCCGGAGACCGCCGCAATCTCGACGGTGCCGTCGTCCTCGACGTTGATCTCGGTCGACGTCTCTTCCTGAATCTTGCGGATCATCGATCCGCCCTTGCCGATGATCTCGCGGATCTTCTCCGGGTTGATCTTGATCGTGGTGATGCGCGGCGCGAAGTCGCTCATCTCACCACGGGCCTCGGGCATGACCTCGGTCATCTTGTCGAGGATCTCGAGCCGGGCCGCGAGGGCCTGCTTGAGGCCATCACGGATGATCGCCTCGCTGATCCCCTGGACCTTGATGTCCATCTGGAGGGCGGTGATCCCGTCGCGGGTACCGGTGACCTTGAAATCCATGTCGCCGACCGAGTCCTCCTTGCCGAGGATGTCGGTCAGGACCACGAAGCGGCCGTCGGGCTCGCTGATCAGGCCCATCGCCGCGCCGGCGACGGGAGCACTGATCGGCACGCCGGCGTCCATCAGGGCGAGGGTCGAGCCGCAGGTCGAAGCCATCGACGTGGAGCCGTTCGACGACATGCACTCGGACACGAGGCGGATGACGTACGGGAAGTCCTCGGCGGACGGCAGGACCGGGATGAGCGCCCGCTCGGCCAGGTTGCCGTGACCGATGTCACGCCGGCTCGGACCGCGCATCGGCTTGTTCTCGCCGGTGCTGTAGGGCGGGAAGTTGTAGTGGTGGATGTAGCGCTTCTCGGTCCTGGGGCTGATCGTGTCGATCCGCTGGACGTCCGAGGACGAGCCGAGGGTCGCGCTGGTCAGGACCTGCGTCTCGCCGCGGGTGAACAGACCGGAGCCGTGGGTCCGCGGCAGAAGGCCGACCTCGACCGAGATCTCACGAAGCTCCGTCGTGCCACGGCCGTCCATCCGGATGCCCTCGTCGAGGGCCAGGGTGCGGCAGGTCTTCTTGTAGACCAGGCTCCACAGGTTCTTGCTGAGGCGGGCCTTGCGGCGGGCGGCCTCGAGCTTGGTCTTGGCCTCGTCCTTCGAAGTCCGGTTGGCCCGGACCGCGTCGGAGATCTCGCTCTTCGCGGTCGCGATACGGCCGGGCAGGTCGGTCGCGAAGCGGATGAGCAGGTTGGCGGTCGCCTCGGCGTCCGGCAGGGCTCGATGGCTCTGCGTCAGGTCGACCCCGAAGAAGCTCGCAAGCGTGTCGAGCTTGTAGTTCTGGAGGTCCGGGTAGCCCTCGCGGGCGAGGACCAAGGTGTCGAGGTAGCGGCCCTGCTCGAAGCGGGCGCTGCCCGCCTCCTCGAGGAAGCCGAGATCGAAGATCACGTTGTGACCGACGACGGTGGCGTCGCCGATGAAGTCGACGGCCTGCTTGGCGGCATCGGCCGCTGACGGCGCCTTCGCGACGTCCGCATCGGTGATCCCGTGCATCTGCTTGCCGAGGATCGGCTGCGACGGCTTGACGAACGTCGACCAGCGATCGCTGATCTTGCCGCCCTTGACCTTGACGACGCCGATCTCGAGGAGATCGGACATCTTCGGGTCGGTGCCGGTCGTCTCGACGTCGACGATCGCGAACTCGCGCTTGGCGTCGGAGTTGTTCGCGAAATCGAGGACCGAGCCGGTGCCGGGATCGAGGTACGGGCTGCGCTTGGGCTTGCCGACGGCGTCGCGGAGCTGCTCCTGGATGTCGATGAGCGGCTGGAGTGCGCGGTGACCGAACAGGATCGCCTCGGCCATGACGTCCTCGGGCAGAAGCTTGGCTCCGGCCTCGACCATCATGATCGCGTCGCGGGTGCCGGAGACGATCAAATCGAGCTCCGAGTCGGCGAGTTCGCTGAACGTCGGGTTGACGACGAACTCGCCACCGATCCGGCCGATCCGGACGGCGCCGACAGGGCCGGCGAACGGGATCTCGCTGATCGTCAGGGCCGCGGACGCGGCGATCGTGCCGAGCACGTCGGGCTCGTTCTCCTGGTCGGTCGAGAGGACCGTGATGACGAGCTGGATGTCGTCCTTGTAGCCCTCGGGGAAGAGCGGGCGGATCGGGCGGTCGGTCAGGCGGGCCGCGAGGGTCGCGGCCTCCGAGGCACGCGCCTCACGCTTGATGAAGCCGCCCGGGATCTTGCCCGCGGCGTACATCCGCTCTTCGAACTCGACCGTCAACGGGAAGAAGTCGAGGCCCGGACGGGGGTCCGACCGGTTGGCCGTGCCGAGGATGAAGGTGTCGCCGTAGCGGACCGTGACAGCGCCGCCGGCGAGTCGGGCGAGCTTGCCCGTCTCGATGGTCAGGGTCTTGCCACCGAGCTGTGTCTCGAATGTCTGAGACAAGAGAATGTTCCTCCTTGGTCGTGGAGGAGGGCGCGACCTGTGGGCAGGTCAGCCGTCTGCGCGTAGCTGAGCGTCGGATGCCAACGGAGCCCGGATGTCCCGGGGTCCCGTGCGGGTGACGCTAGCGGCGGAGTCCGAGCCGTCCGATGACGGTCCGGTAGCGCGTGTTGTCCTTCTTGATGAGATAGGCAAGAAGGCGACGGCGCTGGCCGACGAGCTTGAGGAGGCCGCGACGCGAATGGTTGTCCTTGGGGAAGCTGCGGAGATGGTCGGTCAGGCTCCGGATCCGCTCGGTGATGAGCGCGACCTGGACCTCCGGTGAACCGGTGTCACCATCCTTGGTGGCATACCCGGTCATGATCTCCTGCTTCTGTTCCCGCGCGAGCGGCACTCGTTCCTCCGAACACGATTCTGTGCTTCTGTTTCTTTCTATGACCGGCGAAGGGTAGCAGGCACACCCGCGACCGGGCAAACGCCGCTGGTGCCGCGAAGCCCAACTCAGCCAGAGTGGGCGAACCGGGGCGCGGGACTCGACCGGCCGGGCGCGTCTGGTGCACCCAGCGCATGAACGGACGTTCGGACGGCCGGCGTCGACCGACGACGGACGTGAGTCGCGCCTCCGGCCGACCGTCGATGCGCCCAACGCGTCAGACGTCGTCCGCGCCATGGCCCAGCCGTCGGTTGACCCAGTCGGTGCACAGTCGGCCGGTGGTGCACGCTCAGTCGATCCGGGCGGCGCGCCTCAGGCCGCGGCGCCTGTCAACTCCAACCGGATCGACGGCGCGGCGGCCACGTTCTGGACGGTGACCGAACCGCGCCCGACCGCGAGGCTGATGGCGCGTCCATCCGGGCCGATCGTCCCGTACGTGCCGGGCGGCGGCAGGGCGACCGGCATCGGAAACGTCAACCGGCCATCGTCGCCGATCGCGCCGACCATCGCGTAGGGCCGGCCGAGGAGACGGGCGGCCGTAGCGAGGTCGCCTGACGCGATCGCGGCACGGATGTCCGACGAGCGAACGTCTCGGCCATCGAGGGAGAAAGGCGGCACCACAACGACGTCGAAACCCTCGCGATCCCCCAGAACGCGCAGCGACGTGGGCGTCCCGGCGCGCTTGTTGCCAAATGCGGCGTCGGGGGTCATCAGGAAGCCCGCGATCATGCTGCGCTCGGCAATCGTTCGGACGAAGTCGTCGTACGTGGTCTGGCGAAGCGCATCGTCGAAATGCTCGACAACGACCACGTCCACCCCGGCGGCGGCGAGGCGCTCGAGCCGTTCGTCGGGATCCATCAGCAGGGGTGGCGCCTGGCCGACCAGGATTGCATCGGGATGAGCGTCGAAGGTGATCACCGCGGGCCGGGCCTGGCGTTCCCGCGCCTCGCGGACGAGGTGATTGAGGAGGTACGCGTGGCCGCGGTGCAGCCCGTCGAAGACGCCGACGCTCACGAACAACGGTCCATCCGAAGGCGTGAGCTCGTGGCGGCCGATGACCGTCTTCACGATGTCAGTCAGGCGGGCCCGACGCCGGCGGGGCCGTCGAGAAGGACCTTGTCCGGGGCAAGCTTCGTGCCGTCGAGGCGGGCGATCGCGAGGAGCCGGCCATCGCCATCGACGAGGCGGATCGGCTGATCGGCGGGCAGCGGGCCGGCGTCGGCCGGGACCCCGATGGCCTGGCCGCGAGCGAGGGCCAGGAACAGCGATTCCGGGATCGTCACGGTCGCCAGCTCCAGACCCGCGTCGATCGGCAGGAGCCGCGCCTCGATGGCCTCGGGACCGTCGGCCGCTGCCGCCCGGATCGTGTCGACGTCATGGGCCATCTCGAGGCTGAACGGACCGCTCGCCGTGCGGGTCAGCGCCCCGAGGTAGGCGCCCGACCCGACCGCCGCGCCGAGGTCGCGGGCGAGCGACCGGACGTACGTGCCCGCCGAGCACTCGACGTCGATGACCGCGACCGGCTCCCCGGCGGTCGCTTCGTCCCACGAGACGAGATCCAGCGCGTGGATCGTGACCGCGCGCGGCGCCAGCTCGACCGCCTGACCGGCCCGCGCCATCGCGTACGCCCGGCGTCCGGCGACCTTGATTGCGCTGAACGCCGGCGGTCGCTGCTCGATCGGACCTCGGAAAGCGTTCAGGCCCGCCTCCACGTCGGCCCGCGACGGCGCAGACCCGGAGGGGGTCAAGGCACCCTCGAGGTCGTCGGTCGTCGACGAGGCGCCGAAGCAGACGGTCGCGCGGTAGCGCTTGCGATCACCGAGGTGGTACTCCACGAGCCTCGTCGCCTTGCCCAGGAAGATCGGCAGGACCCCGCCCGCGAACGGATCGAGGGTTCCGCCGTGGCCCACCCGCTTCGTCGTGGCCAAACGCCGGATCAACCCCACGACATCGTGGGAGGTCGGCCCGACCGCCTTGTTGATCACGAGGATCCCGTCGAGGCTCATCGCGCTCGGCCGCTCAACGGGCGACGGCGGCGGCCAGCGTCTCGGCCTCGGCGAGGACGGCCCGACGTGCCTCGTCGACCGGCAGCACGACCGTGGCTCCAGCCGCTCGAGCGTGCCCGCCACCGCCGAACCGGCCGGTCAGCACGGTCGCGTCGACGCCGCCCGGCTTGGTCCGGACGCTGATCCGGGTTCCGTCCCCCGCCTCCTTGAACAGGATCGCCACCTCGGCCGATTCGGACTGGGCGAGGAGGTCGATGATCCCCTCCGAGTGCGGCGCGATCGCGCCGCTGGCCGCGAGGTCGGCGTCGAGCAGCGTCGAATGGATGATCCGGCCGCCAGCGGCGGTCGCGAGCCGCTCGAGGACCAGCCCGAAGAGCTTCAGCTGGGCGTCGGGCTTGGAGCGATAGAGGCGGCGCGAGATGTCCGACAAGGGGGCGCCGGCCTCGACCAGGGCCGCCGACACCGCCAGGGTCCGCGGCGTCGCGTTCGGATGGGCGAAGGTCGCGGTGTCCATGACGATGCCGGCCATCAGGTCGGCCGCAAGAGCCCCGTCTCCCTCCGTCAGCGGCACGTCCAGGCGAGCCGCCAGGAGCGTGACCATCTCGCAGGTTGCCGCACTGCGGGGTTCGATCCAGTCGAACGCGCCGGCGGCATCGTTTGACGCGTGGTGGTCGATGACGATCCGCGGCAGCCGCTCGAACAGCTCTGAATGGCGACCGCGGACGGCGCCGATCCGGTCGAGCGAGCCGCAATCCGAGACGACGAGCAGGTCGTAGTCGATCGAGGGATCCGGGTCGGTCCGCGCCCGGCCCACGTCCGGTAGGAAGTCGTACAGCGGCGGCACCGAGTCGGCGAAGACGGCGGTTGCGCTCGCCCCGCCGCGCTCGACGAGGCGGCAGATCGCGAGCGTCGCCCCGAGCGTGTCGGCGTCAGGGTTCTCGTGGCCGACCGCCAGCACCCGCCGGGCGGCGCTCAGACGCTCCACGACCCGAACGGGAACGTCAGCCAGCCACGGCGTGAGGTCGATCATCATCGGCGGCGCTTGCCGGGCACGGTCCGGTTCGTCCGCGACCCGGGGCGGAACGTGCGGCGCGGCTGGAGCTTGTTGCGGGCGGCGTCCTCGCGGGCGGCCGCGCTCGCGAGATCGGCTGCGGCCGCGCCGAGGCCCTCCGACACTGTCGGCTCCTTGGAGACGATCGGGGCTGGTGTCGGAAGCGATTCCCTGCCGGCGATGAAGTCGTCGTCCGGGGCGCGTCCCGCCTCGATCTCATCGAGCACGTGAAGGATCCGCGTCCCGCGCTGGAGGGACTCGTCGAGCTCGAGGTGGAACTCCGGGATGCGCTTCATCCGGAGCCGCTTGCCGAGCTCGTGCCGGACGAACGGCATCGCCCGGCCCATCGCGACGATCGCCTCGCGGCGCTGGGCCGGCGGCCCGATGACGCTCACCTGAACCTTGGCGTGGCGGAGGTCCGGTTGAGTCTCGACATTCGTGATCGTGGCGAAGCCGATCTTCGGATCGTCGACTTCCCGGCTCAGGATGGAGGTGATCTCCTGCCGAAAGAGTTCGTCGATCCGATCTGTTCGGGCAGTCATGTCAGTCCGAACCGTCAGATCTCGACGTCAGCTCGGAAGGACGCGTGACACCGACTGGGAAGTGAAACACTCGATGATGTCTCCCTCTTCCAGGTCGTTATAACCCGCCAGGCCGATGCCGCACTCGTAATTCTGGGCGACCTCGCGGACGTCGTCGCGGAACCGGCGGAGCGACTCGATCTTGTCGGTGACGACGATCTTGCCGTTGCGCCAGACCCGGGCGCCGCCGCGGACGATCCGTCCGTCGGTGACGAAGCAGCCGGCGATGACGGTGCTCTTGCCGACGCGGAAGATCTGGCGGACCTCGGCGCGACCCTCGACGACCTCCACGATCTCCGGCTCGAGCAGGCCCTGGAGGGCAGCCGAGATGTCGTCGGTGAGCTTGTAGATGATGTCGTACATCCGGACGTCCACCCCTTCCGCGTCGGCGGCGCGCCGGGCGGTCTCGGTGATCTTCGTGCTGAAGCCGACGATGATCGCGTCTGAGGCGGATGCAAGCATGATGTCGTTGTCGGTGATGTCGCCGGCGCCCTCGTGGAGGACGTTGATCCGGATCTCGTCCTGGTTGAGCTGGTCGAGGGCGTGGGTGATCGCGCCGAGCGAGCCCGACACGTCGGCCTTGAGGATGATCCGGAGCTCCTTGGCCTGGCCCGCCTGGATCTGGCGGTAGAGGTCCTCGAGGGTCGCTCGACCGCTGCCGTCGCCGCCCTTTGCGGCAACCTCTGCCTGGCGCGACTCGACCATCGTCCGGGCGGCCTTCTCGTCGACGACGACGCGCAGGATGTCGCCAGCCTCCGGCACGGCCGACAGGCCGAGGATCACGACCGCCGACGACGGGCCGGCCTTCGTGATCCGCTTGCCGAGATCGTTCTCGAGGGCGCGGACCTTGCCGAACGTCTCGCCGACGACGATCACGTCGCCGACCTTGAGCGTGCCGGTCTGGACGATCGCAGTGGCGATCGCGCCACGATTCTTGTCGAGCTGGGCTTCGACGATCGTGCCGACGGCCGATCGCTTCGGGTTGGCCTTGAGATCCTGAAGATCCGCGACGAGCTGGATCATGTCGATCAGGTCGTCGAGCCCGACCCGGGTCCGGGCAGACACCGCGACGAGGGGCGTGTCGCCGCCGTAGTCCTCGACGATGACCCCCGCCTCGGACAGCTCGGTTTTGACTCGGTCTGGGTTCGAATCGACCTTGTCGATCTTGTTGAGGGCAATGATGATCGGCACCTTGGCCGCCTTGGCGTGGCTGATCGCCTCCAGGGTCTGGGGCATCACGCCGTCGTCGGCCGCGACCACGACGACCGCGATGTCGGTCACCTTCGCGCCGCGGGCACGCATCGCGGTGAACGCTTCGTGGCCCGGGGTGTCGAGGAAGACGACCCGCTTGCCGTTGCGCTCGACCTCGCTTGCGCCGATGTGCTGGGTGATCCCGCCGCGCTCGCCGGCGGCGACCTCGGTTGTCCGAATCGCGTCGAGGAGGCTCGTCTTGCCGTGGTCGACGTGACCCATGACGGTCACGATCGGGGCGCGCGTGCTGAGGTCCGCCTCGTCGTCCTCGTCGTAGAGGACCTCCTTGGCGGCCGGAGCGGGTGCCCGCTCCTCCTCGCCCTCGACGGCCACGCCGGCGGTCGGAGCGATGGTCTCGGCCACTTCGTAGCCGAGCTCGCCGGCCACGAGGGACGCGGTGTCGCGGTCGATCAGCTGGTTGATCGTGGCGAAGATCCCGCTCTTGATCAGCTCGCGGATGACATCCGCCGGGTTGACCGCGAGGAGCTCGGCCAGCTCCTTGACGGTGATCGTCGTCGGCAGCTCGATCGCGCCGCGCTCGCGCGGGTCGATCGTCTGGACCTGTGAATTCGCGTCGCCGGGACGGCGCGGCGGCTTGCGCGGGCCGCGTCGGCCGCGGGTGCCGCTCCTACTCCTGGCCACGGGCTCCTCCTCTGTCTGTCGTCATCGTCGCCGGTCCCGCCAGCAGCACCTCGCGGAGGGCCGGTGGGACCGGGGCCGCAAGCGCACGCCCGAGGGCACCGCGCTCGGCGGCGAGTGTCCAGCAGCCGGGCTCGCGGCAGAGGTAGGCTCCCCTGCCGGCCAGCCGGCCGGTTTCATCCAATGTCATCGTGCCAGCGGGTGTCCGCACGAACCGGACGAGGTCACGCTGCTCACGGGCCGATCGGCACGCGACGCACGATCGTGTCGGAACGCGCCGTGGCGCGTCCGGACGCGAGCGCACTACGACGCCACCTCCTCGGTGACTGCCGCCTTCTTGGCCCGGGTCTTCTTGGGTGCCGGTGGCGGCGCCTCGTCGACCGAGTCTTCGGTCGCCGCGGCGAGCAGCTCGTCGGTGGCCGCCGCCTTCTTTGCGCGGGGCTTCTTCGGCGGGGCGGCGACGGCTTCCTCCGGCTCGGCCGCGGCCTCGGCGGCGCCCGGCTCGGCTTCGGTGTCCGCCTTGGCGGCCACAGCCGCCTTCTTGGTCCGGGTCTTCTTCGCCGGTGCCTCGGCGGCGACCCCATCGTCGGTCGAGCCCGCTGCCGCGGCAACGTCGGTGGTCGCCGGCGCGTCGGCGTCGCTCGCGGTGGCCTCGTCCTCGGCCGCCTTGGCCGCGACCGAGACGTCGCTCCGGATGTCGATCCGCCAGCCCGTCAGGCGGGCAGCGAGCCGGGCGTTCTGGCCTTCACGACCGATCGCCAGCGACAGCATCCGCTCGGGGACGGTCACGTTCGCGATCCGCTTCTCTTCGTCGATGTCGACGCTGATCACCTGGGCCGGCGACAGCGCGTTGGCGACGAAGACGCTGGCATCGTCGTTCCACGGGATGATGTCGATCTTCTCGCCACCGAGCTCGGCGACGACCGCCTGGACGCGGGCGCCGCGCTGGCCGACGGTCGCGCCGACCGGATCGAGCCCTTCCTGGCGCGATGACACCGCGACCTTCGAGCGCGAGCCGGGCTCGCGGGCGATCGCCTTGATCTCGACGGTGCCACTGTGGATTTCCGGGACCTCGAGCTCGAACAGGCGCTTCAGGAAGCCCTTGTGGGTCCGGCTGACGAGGATCTGGGGTCCGCGACTGGAGCGCCGGACCTCGAGCACGAACGCCTTGACGTTCTGGCCGATCCGGTAGTGCTCGACCGAGCTCTGTTCGCTCGTCGCGAGGATGGCCTCGACGTTGTTGCCGACGTCGAGGATGATCGCCCGCGGCTCGACCCGGTTCACCGCGCCGTTGATCATCTCGCCTTCGCGATTGGCGAACTTGTCGAAGACCTGGTCGCGCTCGACCTCGCGGATCCGCTGGAGCACGATCTGCTTGGCGGTCTGGGCACCGATCCGGCCGAACACGTCGTCGGCGAGCTCCTCGGTCTGGACGAGGTCACCGGGCTTCGCCTCGGGGTCGTGGGTGCGAGCCTCCTCGAGCGTGAACTCGATGAGCGGGTCCTCGACCTCGTCGACGGCGAACATGGCCCGGAAGACGCGGATCTTGCCGGTCTCGGCGTCGATCCGGACGTGGATGTCCTCGTCGCCGGCGACGCGCCGGTAGGCGGACTGAATCCCGTCCTCGACGGCGTGGATCAGCTGCTCCCGGGAGACCTGCTTCTCGGCGTTGAGCTGGAGGAGGGCACCGACGAAATCGCGACTCACGATGCCTCCTTCACTGCTGCAGATTTCCGGCTGACAAAAAAGAAACGCGAGGGGGTCACCCACGCGTGGAGCGGCCGTTCGGTTGCGGCGAACTATACACCCGGATGCTTTGGACGCTCAAACGCACCCGGGCCGGTGCCCGTCCCCGCCCGGTGCGGCTGCGCGCTGCGAGTGGACCCCGGTTCCGCTCATACGACACTCAGGCTGGCCTTAGGCAGCCGGCGATGCCGTCGGGTCGCTCCGAATCGATCAGAGCGGGCCGTACCTGTCATATGGCCCAGGATGGGCCGCATTCGCCGCCGCATCCCGGCTCGAGCGGAGATTGTGCTCGCCTGGCTGTCGTTTGACCCAGTTGGGGGCCTTGAGGCACCCGCCAACCGGTTGAATCTGCCTCGATAAGCGGGTCGAAGGCGGCAGATGGTAGCGTGCCACGTCGAAGCCTCGGATTGCCATCAGGAGACGTCGGTGACATTCCCGAACATGCCGCTGATTTCCCGAACTGAGGTGGACGGGGTTCCGACCGTCTGGTCGCCCGCGCCGGGCCCGCTGACAGCAGCGCTCGTGGTCCGCATCGGGCGGGCCGATGAACGCCCGATCGACGGTGGAATCACCCACCTCGTCGAGCATCTGGCAATGGCACCGCTCGGGCAACCGCGGTACGAGCACAACGCATTCGTCGAGGGCAACCGGACCGTCTTCTTCGCGTCGGGCAGCCCCGCCGAAGTGACGGCGTTCCTTGACTCCGTGACGCGATCGCTGGCAGAGCTTCCACTCGATCGGCTGGACATGGAGCGCGAAATTCTCAAGCGTGAGGCGCAGGGCCGTGACGACTCGGCCATCGAGGTGCATCGCCACCTTCGATTCGGGTTTGCCGGGCATGGACTCATCGGCCAGCCCGAGTTCGGGCTGGCTCGGCTCGACGCCGACCGCATCGCCGGATGGTCGAGGTACGCGTTCACTCGGGGCAATTCCGCCCTGTGGCTGACCGGCGAACCGCCCGGATCCCTCCGGCTGCACCTGCGCGACGGCCCACGCCGTGACGGACCGCCGGTGACCCAGATCCCTGATGTGGCCCTCCCCGCCTATGTTGAGGGCGACATTCCGGGGTTCGGCCTCGGGTATCTCGCACCGCGCCGGACCGGTGCCGGTACATTCGCCTCGATCTTCCATCAACGTCTCCGGAAACGATTGAGGCTCGATCTGGGCCTCGTCTACGAGGTTCTAGGCTCGTATGAACCCCTTGATGCCGGGCATGCCCTGGGCATGATCGGAACGGATTGCGACGATGGTCAGGTTGACGTCGTTGCCGACGTGGCCTTCGAGGAGCTCCGGTCGCTCCTGGAAGGCGGGGCCACCGACACGGAGCTCGGTGACGAGCTCGCGGACCTGGAAGCCGCTCTCAACGACCCGACCGCCGTCGCTGGGCTCCTCGACATGATGGTCAGCGACGATATCTTCGGGAGGCCGCCGCGCTCGCCTGAGGAGCGCTACGAAGAACAACGACTCACAAGTGCCGGCGATGTCGCAACCCGGGCAGCCGAAGTTCGCTCGAGTGCGATCCTCATGGCATCCACCGACCATCGTCCGGATGACTTTCGGCCGTATCCGACATCCTCGGCAGGAGCGGTCGCCGGCCGCGAGATCAAGCCCCTCATGTCCATGCTCGGTCTGGGTCGCCGACAACGCCTGATGATCGGTCCCGATGGCGTCAGCCTGCGCGCCAGCGACGGCACGCTGACGACGATTCGGTACGCCGACTGTGTCGTCCTCGAGCGGCCGGCCGATGACGAGATCGTGATGTGGGACCGGGACGGCGACCGTCTTTACATCCCGGCCATCTTCTGGCGGGGCGGATCCGCGCTGCTAGAAGAGATCACCGCCGCGTTGCCGCAGGACATCGTGATCCACGACCGGATCAGCGTCGACCTCATCGACTGACCGGCATCGCCTCGTGCGGCGGGTAACGCCGCTCCACGTACTCCTCGAGGATGCCGATGAACTCGTCCACGAGGCCCTCGCCGCGGAGCGTCCGATCCAGCTTGCCGTCGATGAACACCGGCGCGACGGGATCTTCGAACGTGCCGGGCAGCGAGATCCCGATGTCGGCATGCTTTGACTCACCGGGGCCGTTGACGACGCAGCCCATCACCGCGACCCGCATCTCCTCGACGCCGGGCCGCGTCTCCTGCCACTCCGGCATGCGGGCCTTGAGATGGGCCTGGATCTGCTGGGCCATCTCCTGGAAGAACGTGGAGGTCGTTCGGCCGCAGCCCGGGCAGGCGCTGACCTGGGGCAGGAACGAGCGGAGGCCCATCGACTGGAGGACCTGCTGGGCGATCTCGACCTCTTCGGTCCGGTCGCCGCCGGGCGCCGGCGTCAGGGAGACCCGGATCGTGTCGCCGATGCCCTCGTTGAGCAGGATCGCGAGGCCCGCGGTCGACGCGATGATCCCCTTCGAACCCATGCCTGCCTCGGTGAGACCGAGATGGAGCGGGTAGTCGGAACGCGCGGCGAGCAGGCGGTAGACGTCGACGAGGTCGCGGACCTGGGAGACCTTGGCGCTGATGATGATCTGGTCGTGCCGGAGGCCGGTCTCCTCGGCCAGCTCGGCTGAGCGCATCGCCGACTCGATCATCGCCTCGATCATCACGTCACGGGCGTCACGCGGGCTGCCAGCGCGCGAGTTCGCGTCCATCAGCTCGGTCAGGAGAGCCTGGTCGAGCGAGCCCCAGTTCACCCCGATCCGGACCGGTTTGTCGTTCTCGATCGCGACCCGGACGATCGTCGCGAAGTGCTCGTC
>JACCVQ010000021.1 GCA_013698095.1 Chloroflexota bacterium | reverse complement strand
ATGCCTCGTCGATGCCTCCGACAACTTCCACTAAAATCATGCATTCACACAAACGCAGCGCGGTTTGCACGCTGTCGGCGATGCGCATTTGCGAATCGGCGCGCACGATTACGCGGTCGACCACCTGCTCCGGCTGCTGCTGGGTGATGGGCCGCCCGCAGTTGGGGCAGTGCGGCTTGCCGACCCGCGCGAACAGCAGGCGCAAATAGTCGTAGATCTCCGTCACGGTCCCGACCGTCGAGCGCGGGTTCCGCGACGTGCTTTTCTGGTCAATCGAGACGGCCGGCGACAGCCCGATGATCTGATCCACGTCGGGCTTGTCCATCTGGCCCAGAAACTGGCGCGCATAAGAAGAAAGGCTTTCGACGTAGCGCCGCTGCCCCTCCGCGTACAGCGTGTCAAACGCCAGGCTCGACTTGCCGCTCCCCGACAGGCCGGTGATCACGACCAGCCGATCGCGCGGGAACGCGACCGTGACGTTCTTCAGGTTGTGTTCGCGGGCACCACGAACGACGAGCTGATCCTGCGGCATGACCTCCGAAGTGTACGCGATCCGGGACAAAGCGAACAGGTGTTCAGGTCCGGACTCTCACCGCGGCCAGATGACTGTCACCGTCCACGAGAGCCCGCGATCGTCGCTCACCATCAGCGCCCGGCGATCCGTGTTGCCGTCGTTGACGAGGGCAGCCATCGCGCCACCGCCGGCCGCGGCAAGGCTGTCGACGAACACGATCTCGGGGTCGCCAGGTGGCGTCGCCCTCCAGGTCAGCCCGCCATCGTCCGTCCGCTCGGTCGCGCTCCGACCTTCGGCGACGACGGCGGTCCGGTCGTCCATCACTGCAATCGACTCGATCGGGCCGCCCGGCGCGTCGCCCAGTCGGGGTCCATCGCCGACGTCCCGGGACGAGCGAATGGCAAACGACCGTCCTCCGTCGTCGGTGACGAAGATCGCGGCCGGAGCCATGGTCCCGGAACCCTGGCCGCCGCACGCGATCCAGCCTCGCCGGGCGTCGAGGAAGGCGAGGTCGACGAGATCGGGCCAGAAGCCGAAGCACGGATCGTCAATCTGGCGCCAGGTCCGGCCACCGTCGAGAGTCCTCCGCAGGACGGAGCCCTTGGGATCCGGGATCAGGTCGCCGGGCGGCAGCTGGGCGAACCCCCAACCGACTCCGCCCGCGAACGAGATCCGTCGCAAACCACCGTTGGCGGCGCCGGCGCTCCAGGTCTCCCATGACCGGCCGCCGTCCGATGTCCGGATCAGGGTCGGCTCGCAGTCGATCGCGGTGTCCGCACCGCAGCCCGCCAGCGCGGCGGCCTCGTCGTCGCCGAAGGCCGTGAGATCGGTGATCCCGGCGCCATCGACGGTGTCCCATTCCAGGACTCGACCGTCGCGCGTCAGCCGGGCGATCGCGGGCTGGCCATCTGGTCCGGAGCCAGCGAGGAGTCCGGAGCCAGCGGGCCAGAGCGCAACGAGGTCGGCTGCGCCGATGCCGGCCAGCGGCAGCGCGCGGTCGGACGGCCCAGGCGCGGATGGCTGCGACTGCGTCGGTCCAGACCCGGACGCGTCAGGCACGATCGACGCGAACGGCCGGAGCGAGGCGGTGGTGGTCGGTGGCGCGCTGGGCGGCACCTGAGCCAGACAGCCGGTCAGGAGCAGGCCCGCGACCCCGACGAGCGCGGCCGACCGGCGCAGCGCGCGAGGCACGGGATCGGCCGTCATGCTCCCCGGACGACGGGCGAGTCGCGCGGGTGACGGCGCCCAGGATTCAGGCTCGAGGAACTGCGAGCGTCAGCCCCCGGGCTGCCGCCGGGGGCTGAAGTGGTACCGCTCTTAAAGGCTAACGGGCCCAGATGACGTGGGTGACGATGCGGTAGCCCTTGCCGAAATCGCGGACAAAGACGGCCGTAGATCCGTCGGCAGAGCGGGCCACCATCCGACCCCAGGCGGCCTGGGCCGTGACGTCTGCGTTCGCGAACCCTGCCGGCGTGGCCGCGATCGTTGTCGACGAGTCGGTGTGGGCGTAGATAGTCTCGAGCTGCTGGTAGTCATGGGCGTTGGGGTCCGGGTTGTCCAAAGCGTTCGCGTAGTCCATGCACGTGTTGAGGTCGGCACCGGACTCGTCCTGGTGGCCGAGGCCCCAGTCGTGCCCGATCTCCTGGCAGATCACGTGCTGGCGGTTGAGCTCGGTGTAGGAGCCGGACGAAAGGTAGGAGTCATTCATCTTGGCCGTGCCCTGCACGATGTGGCTCCCGCTGATCCAGATCTGGGCCAGCCCGAGCCAGCCGTTGTTGCCGTAGGTGGCGTTGCAGGCGTGGACCTTGCCGCTGATCGCCGCGCAGCGCTTGCGGATCCTGGTGGCGTCGCTGCCCGCCTCCTCGACGACGTTCATGACTGACGATGAATTCCAGTCAACGATCGCCTCGTCGAGGTTGTTGTCCCAGTCGGTCGTCATGCTGTCGACGACCTTGATCGTGAACGGGTTCGCGGTGCGGGCCCAGTGGTAGTTGCTCCAGGCATGCGTTGCTTGAGCGGGCAACGGCACGGCCGCGAGGAGGGTAAGGCCGGCGATCAGGGCCAGGGTTCGATGACGTCGGACGCGCATGTCGCTCCTAGGGCTGGTTCGAAGCTGCCGCTGATCTAACGCGCGGCTAACGAAGCATGCTCCCTGGTGTCAAGGCGGGGACGCTGCCCTCGTAGTTCCGTGTGACCGGCAAGTCGACTCGTTGGCGTCTTCGTCTGCACGGATCCGGCGCGCCGCGCGGTCAGCGCCGGCGCCGGCCGCCGGGCCGCGAGCCCGTCCGCTTCCGAACGTTCGGCGTCACGGTCACGTCCCACGTCGGGCGATCCCGCCAGGCGGCACCTCGTCCCGAGTCCTCGTGCTCGTCACGGATGCCGGGCAGCCAGTCGGCGGCCGTGTTCTCGTCGCCCGCACCGTCGCGGTCGGCGTGCGGATGGGCGTCAACGGTGTCGGCAGGCTCTTCCTCGGCCGGCAGGACCGTCACGCTGGTGACCTCGAACGCCGGCGCATCGCCAAGGGCCTCGTCGCGCCGGGCGCCGCGCTTCCGCTCAGCCGCACCGGCCAGCCCGCTCCCGCGCGCCGCCCGCTCGGCGGCCCTGCCCACGATCAGCGACGCATCCTGCTCGAGGACCCGGAGGCGGATGTTCTGGATCTCGTCGCGAAGCGCGGCGGCTCGCTCGAAATCGAGCTCCTTGGCGGCCGCCCGCATCTCGGTCTCCATCCGGGTCACGAGCTTCTCGATCGCCTTGGTGTTCTCCAGGGTCAGCGCCCGGCCGGCCAGCTCCTCGCGCTCCGAGGTATAGACGACCGTCCGTTCCGCGACCGACCGGAGCCGTTCGTTCAGGTCGTGGATTTCCTTGACGATCGTCGTCGGCTCGATCCCATGCTCGGTGTTGTAGGCCACCTGGATCGCCCGGCGGCGGTTGGTCTCGTCGATCGCGGCGGCCATCGACTCGGTCGTCCGGTCGGCGTACATCACGACCCGCCCGTCGATGTTGCGGGCCGCTCGGCCGATCATCTGGATCAGCGACCACGAGCTCCGCAGGAACCCTTCCTTGTCGGCGTCGAGGATCGCGACGAGGGTCACCTCGGGCAGGTCGATCCCCTCGCGCAGGAGGTTGATGCCGACGAGGACATCGAACACGCCGAGCCGGAGGTCGCGCAGGATCGCGACCCGCTCCAGGGTGTCGACCTCACTGTGGAGATACTGGACCTTGACCCCGAGCTCGCGCAGGTAGTCGGTCAGGTCCTCGGCCATCTTCTTCGTCAGAGTCGTCACGAGGGCCCGCTCGCCGCGCTCCACGCGGAGCCGGATCTCCTCCATGAGGTCGTCGATCTGGCCGTCGGTCGGGCGGACCTCGATCTCCGGATCCACGACACCGGTCGGCCGGATCAGCTGCTCGACCACCTGCTGGCTCCGCTCGTGCTCGTACGGCCCGGGCGTGGCCGACATGTGGACGACCTGATTCAGGTGGCCCTCGAACTCCTCGAACGTCAGCGGCCGATTGTCGAGGGCGGACGGCAGGCGGAAGCCGAAGTCGACGAGGATCTCCTTGCGTGTCCGGTCGTTCTTGTACATCCCGACGACCTGCGGAATCGTCATGTGCGACTCGTCGACGACGAGCAGCCAGTCCGGCGGGAAGTAGTCGAGGAGCGTCCACGGCCGAGAGCCGGGCTCGCGTCGCGAGAGATGGCGCGAGTAGTTCTCGATCCCGGTGCAGAACCCGAGCTCGCGCATCATCTCGAGGTCGAACGTCGTGCGCTGCCGGAGACGGGCGGCCTCGAGGATCCGGCCCTCGGCCTCCATCTCGCCGACCCGCTCCTCCATCTCGACCTCGATGTCGACGATCGCGAGCTTCAGCTTGTCCTGGGGCGTCACGTAGTGGCTGGCCGGGTAGACGTTGACCTCCTTGCGCTCGGCGAGGAGCTCGCCGGTCAGTGGGTCGACCTCGGTGATCCGTTCGATGTCGTCGCCGAAGAACTCGACCCGGACGAGAATCTCCTCCGACGCCGGCTGGAACTCGAGCGTGTCGCCGCGGACCCGGAAGCGGGCGCGCTGGAGGGCCTGGTCATTGCGCTGGTACTGGAGATCGACCAGCTGGCGGAGGACCGTGTCGCGCCGATACGAGCCACCCTGCCGGAGGCGAACGACCGTGGCCCCGTAATCCACGGGTGCCCCGAGGCCGTAGATGCATGACACCGAGGCGACGATGATCACGTCGCGCCGCTCGAACAGGGCGTGGGTCGCGGCGTGGCGGAGCCGATCGATCTCGTCGTTCCGCGACGAGTCCTTCTCGATGTAGGTGTCGCTCCGGGGCAGGTACGCCTCGGGCTGGTAATAGTCGAAGTAGCTGACGAAGTACTCGACGGCGTTGTCCGGGAAGAACTCGCGGAACTCGGCATAGAGCTGGGCGGCAAGCGTCTTGTTGTGGGCGAGGACGAGGGTCGGCTTCTGGTGGGCCTGGATCGTCTTGGCGATGCTGAACGTCTTTCCTGTGCCCGTCGCGCCCAGCAGGGTCTGGTGCTTCAGGCCGTTCTGGAGGCCATCGATGAGCTGGTCGATCGCCTTCGGCTGGTCGCCGGTCGGCTCGAATGGGGCGACGAGTCGGAAGTCGGGCATGGCACCAGAATACTCCCGTTCGGCGGGAACGAACAAGCGTTCGGTTTGACTTTTTCAAGGTCCCCGACGGGCAAGTCGGACGACGGCGGTTCCGTACGGCAGGGGTAGGTCCGGGGGGACCAATTGGTCATAGGAGTCGCGGCCGGCCGGCCCGAGACTCGACCCTGTTCACCTGATCCCTGGCCGGAGGTTCTGCGCGATCGTGCGCCTCGTTCACCTGTCGACCCGTCGGCGTCGAGCGTCGGAAGAGTCCGAGCGAGGCCAGAGCCTCGTCGAGTTCTCCCTGGTCCTGATGCCGCTCTTCCTGATCCTGCTGGGCATCATCCAGTTCGGGTTCATCTTCAACACCTACATCACGATGACGAACGCCGCGCGCGATGCGGCCCGGATCGGAACGGTCTACGTGTATGACCGCACCTCCGGGGCGACCAAGGCGACGAACGATCTCGCCCGCAACGAAACGATCCGGGCCCAGGTCAAGTCGTCGATGAACGGGCTGGCCATCGCTGCCCCGCGGTTCACGACCACGACCACATGGGTGAAGACGACGTCGGGCACGACGACCACCTACACGAACGGCGATCTCGTCATCACCTACGCCATTCCGGACGGAAGCGGCGGTGATCCCGTCGTCACCGACAGCGACCCGCGAACGGGCCAGCGGATCACGGTCAGTGCCACGTATCACCAGGACCTGATCATTCCCCTGATCTCGATCCTCTTGCCCAAGGATGCGGGCGGGCGAATGCAGCTCGGCGGCGTCGTCACGATGGTCATCAACTGATGCGCCTGCCTGCCTTGGCCGGCGACCGCGGCGCCCCGCTCCTCGCCCGCTCGTCGCGCCTGATCCACCGTCGACCGTCGCGGTCGCGTGGACGGGACCGCCGCGACGCCGGCCAGGTGCTCGTGATCTTCGCCCTGGCGATCACCGTCCTGTTCGCGGCCGCCGGCCTCGCCTTCGACATCGGCCGGTTCTATGCCGAGCGCCGCTTCCTCCAGAACGCTGCCGATGCCGCCGCTCTGGCCGCCGCCAACGCCCTGATCCAAGGGAAGACCGAGGCCCAGGCCAACCTCGTCGCACGAGCCGTCCTGGCGGCCAACTTCAGCGGCGCTCCGAATGGCGTGACCCCTGCCCTCCCGCCGACCACGCCCCAGTACGAGAGCGGTCACGCCGGCGATCCCCTGTTCCTCACGAACGGAATCCTGTTCGACGGCACCGACGTGCGGGTTGCCGTCGAGAACGCGATCGGCTACTCCTTCGGGCGGGCGGTCGGGCTGACGTCGAGCATGATCCGCGGCCAGGCCCGGGCCAGGACGATGGCCAACGCCCTGCCGATCGCGGTCCGCCGCTACGTCAACTCACCGGGGCCTGCCACCTCGAATGACACCGCCCCGTGCGCCGTCAACGAGACCCAGTTCCTCGACTTCTTCGCGACCCAGAACAGCGCCTGTCTCGGGACCGAGACGAACAGCTCCCTGCGCGTCGAGCCGAACGCCGGCAGCGCGTTCGATTCCACGAACCCCGACAGCGACCCGTCAAACCACGGCCCGGAGCTCGCGATCCTGGGCCAGGGAGCCCAACCCGGCAACGGGGCCGACTTCAGGGGCTTCATCGCCCTCGACATCCGGAACTTCCAGTCGGCGACCTCGCAGTTCTACTACAACGGCGTCACCGCCGGGACGAACACCAACACGCTCAAGGCGATGGAGGCGAACTGGATCACGACCGGCGGCTATCCCGGTCCGGCCTTCCCGGCAGCGATCACCCCGCCCGATCCCAACGATCAGGTCGCGATCATGAGCGGCAACGCGACCGGCATCGTGATCGACGCCATGGTCAACCGATACATCCCCGGCGAGGAGATCCTCGTCGCCGTGTACCCGGGCAACGTCATGGCGATCCCGGACTTCGCGATGACTTCACCAGGAACGCTTGTCCTGCCTGTCGGCGCCACGACCCCGACGGCCGGCTCGCTCAAGGTCTCGCGCAACCAGGCGTTCAGTGGCCAGGTGACCCTTGCGACCATCGCCGACACGCTCGACCCCGCCAACCCGATGGTCCTCGGCACCCTCGTCGGGGCCGACCCGATCACCTACAACCCGAATCCGGTCACGCCGAGCCTCGGCGGTGGGGCGAGCGTCGCCATGACCAACGTCACCACGACCGCGACCGCGACGCCCGGTATCTACGCACTCTGGGTCCGGGGCCAGGCCGGCGCGCCGTACCTGACGACGAAACTCGAACCGTTCGGCGTCCAGATCGGGACTGTCACGCGCGACTTCACCTTTACTTCGGATGCGTCGTCGAAGGACGCCGCCGCGTCCGGCGATGTCGTCGGGTTCACCCTGACCCTCGCGAACACGCCGGACAGGAACACCAACTTCGGCAACCCCGTGACCCTCAGCGTCGACACCCCGCTGCCGACAGGCGTCGGGCCGATCACCTTCGGGTCATCGACGGTCACGCCGAACAGGAACGGGAACTCGACCACCCTCACGATCAACACCGGGACGATGGCGACCGGGTCGTACACGTTCACCGTCCGGGCGACCGGGATGAACGGCGACTCCACGAGCCGCAAGGTCACGCACCTGATGAACCTGACGGTGCGAGTCGCCCCAACCACCAGCTCGCGCGACGACTACGTCGACATCGTCGGGTTCGCCGTCATGCGCATTAGCGCGTTGGACGCGAACACCGTCTCCGCATACGCGATCACCCCGGTCATCGCCGATCCGAACGATCCCCGACTGCGCCGCGGTCAGGTGGCGAAGTTGGTGCCCTGGACCTAGCCGGCGGGCACGGCATTCTCGAACAGCGGGCGGCGACTGACGGCGACCCGCGCCTGGGAGGCAAACAACCATGGAGATGGAATATCGCGATCCGAGCAAGCGCGGGCGCTGGATCGTCATCATCGGTATCGTCCTCGCCGTCGCGGCCGGCGGCGCCGCGTTCTTTCTGATCAACCAGGCCCAGCAGAAGGCCGGCCAGGGCACCCTCCAGACGGTCGCCGTGGTGGTTGCCGCCCGCCCGATCCCGGCCCGCAAGCCGGTCGAGGTCGAGGACCTCCTCGTCCGCGATATCCCGATCGACGAGACGAACGCCGAGGCGATCGCGGTCCGCAAGCCCGAGGATCTGGTCGGCCGGGTGCTGGCCGTGACCGTCTTCCAGGGCCAGATGCTCACCACGAACATGCTCGCCTCGACGACGAGCGGCGGCCAGTTCTCGATCCTGGAGCCGGGCGAGACCGTTGGGCCCGACTCGGAGGCCTGGCGGGCCGTCGCGATGACGGTTCCCGATGAACGCGCGGTCGGTGGGCTGATCGTGACCGGCATGACCGTCGACGTCTTCCTGTCGGCCCAGGTCAACGTCCCGGCCGACCTCCAGGCCGAGGGGACCTACTACACCGACAAGGCGACGAAGATCACCTATCAGAACATGCTGATCCTGGCCAAGACGGGCACGGCGTACATCGTCAAGACGACGCTGGCCCAGGCCGAGGAGATCACCCACCTCGTCGCGACCGGCAACGCCCAGTTCAGCATCGTGATGCGGCCCGAGGCCGACGTCCGTTTTGCCGACGCGAGCAAGCTCGGCGAGACGACCAACCTGATCATCGAGCGCTACGGCCTTCCGGTTCCCGTCAACTTCCCGGAGGGCAATGGCCCGATCCAGACAGCGGCGCCGACCCCGACGCCGTCCATCCCGGCTGTCGCGACGACACCGCCGTCCGGAGCTCCATCCGGGTCGCCGGCGGCGAGCACTGCTCCGTAGCCAGCGGGCCTCGGGCCCACGCGGGCCTCGGGCCCACGCGGACGTCGCCGGGTCCGGCGTTCCGGCCGCGAGCGTCTACACGCTGCGCTGCCCGACCCTGCGGGCCATGAAGAGCAGCTCCGGCGACGGCGCCGGTTCATCGGGAGGGACGGGA
>JACCVQ010000016.1 GCA_013698095.1 Chloroflexota bacterium | reverse complement strand
GTCCTGATCTACGATCGTCGGCACCTCGAACGAGTGCTCGGGGCGTACGTCGCGCACTACCTCGACGAGAGACCGCATCGGGGCCTGGGTCTTGCCGTGCCGGCTGGCATCCGACCAGCCCAGGTTCCGGGGGCGACCCCAACCCTGGGCGAACGAAGGGACGTGCTCGGCGGCCTGATCGACGAGTACCGCCGGGCGGCGTGATTCGGATTGTTGAACCCTTCAGGGTGGCCCGACGACGCACAAGCGATCCGGATCTCGTTCGTCAGCGACACCACGCAGCGCGATCTTGAGAGAGGAGAGATCGTCATCGCTCGCGGCGAGAACGAGGGCGGGACGCGGGTCAACCTACGCGCCAACGTCCCTCGCGACCGCCCTGTCGAGTTGTCGGCGGCTGCCACCTTTGAGGGTGGGGCGAACGTGGCCGCGCCACGGCTCCTGGGCGTGACCCGCATTCGGCTCACGACCACAGCGGCAGTTCGGCCTGGCGACTTGGCGCCGGTTGTTGGCACCGGCGACGGCGCAGAGGCGCCGCAGCCCCGAGTCCCGCGACGGCCTGGCCGGCCAGGCTGGACCCAAGACCGCTTCCGCGAGCACTGGAGCGAGGCCATCGCGGCGACGCCCGAGCCGCGAACTTTCGCCTCGGTAGCACCGAACTTCCGCCCGCTCAGCGTTCGCTCGGGCACTTCGCATTTCGGGGTCGACGCCGAGCATCTAAGCGACCTCCACCGTAAGCACGGCGCGCCGCCCTTCGGATAAGACCCGGGATAAGACCCGGGAATGCGCCCCTGTTTCGCCAGGGCGGCGTCGTGGTCCCATCGTTCTGTGAACACAAGCATCCGAGTCGTGATCCCGGACGAAGCCGCAATCAGGCTGGCCGAATTGGCGCGACGTGAATTCCGAGCTCCGGGGCAGCAAGCGGCCATCCTCGTGCTCGCGGGCCTGGAGCGCGCGGGCTTGTCGCCGAGCGTGTCTCCCGACGGCCGAGTCGACCACGGTCCTCGCTCTGGTCGCCGACGAGCCGGAGCTGTGCGCCCCGACGACGCGCCAGCCGGCGCATGACCGACCCAGTCGCACTCCTGCTCGATCACCTCGATGGTGTCCGCCGCTCGGGCACGGCGTGGATGGCGCGCTGCCCCGCTCACGAGGACCGCCACGCCAGCCTCGCGGTCGCCGCAGGAGACGACGGCCGTGCACTGCTGACCTGCCACGCGGGCTGTTCGACCGCGGCGGTCGTCGCGTCGATCGGCCTCGCGATGTCAGACCTCTACCCGCGGACCAATGGTGCCGACGGTCCGGCGCGGCCCGCACCACCTCGGACGCGGGACCTCGAGACCCGCTACCGCGTCCGCGTGGCGGACGGCAGCCACTCCGCTGAGCGCATCGAGCACGTGCGCCTCGATCGCGCCGATGGCTCCAAGCGGATGTGGTGGGAGCGCGATGGGCGCAAGGGGCTGGCTGGGGTGTCGACCTCGTCGTTCGCGCTGTACCGGATCGATGAGATCGCGGCGGGCGGCGGGGAGCAAGCCGTGCTCGTTGAGGGCGAGAAGGCCGCCGACGCCCTGGCTGGCATCGATATTCCAGCCGTGGCCACCGTCACCGGCGCGGCGACCATTCCGTGCCGCGATGCCCTCTTGGCTCTGGCGGCCATGGACGTCGTCCTCTGGCCGGATGCCGACGGACCGGGCCTCGGCCACATGCAGCGGATCGCCGCCGAACTCGACTCCATCGCCCGGGCGGTCGTCTGGGTCACACCACCCTTGGATGCACCGGCCGGCTGGGATGCCGCGAATGCCTCGCCGGACGTCGCTCGGCGGCTCATCCTCGAGGCTCGGCCCGCTGATCCCGTGGCTACCTCGATGCCGGACTTGGTCGTCGTGCCGGCCCCTTCGTCCCCGATGGGCGTGGCGCGCAGGCTCGTCGCCGACCGCTTCACCGACGCCGACGGCATGACCGTCATTCGAGCCTGGCGCGGTGGCTACTGCGCCTGGGACGGCCGCTGCTGGCCGGAGCGGGACGGGGCGACGATCCGGTCGGAGACGTATGGCTACCTCGAGCATGCCGTCTACGAGGTCGAGACCCTGCTGGGCACGATGCTGAAGCCGTGGGATCCCACCAAATCGAAGATCGCCAACGCGATCGAGGCGCTGGCTGCCGTCACTCACCTCGCGCCGACGGTCCAGCCGCCCGCCTGGCTGGCGGGGGAGGGGCTGCCCGATCCCCATGACCTCGTGGTCACCGCCAACGGCATCCTCCACCTGCCCGACCGCCAGCTGCTGCCCCACGACCCGCGCCTGTTCGTGGGCCACAGCGTGCCATTCGCATATGACCCCGATGCCGCCGAGCCCACCCGCTGGCTGGCGTTCCTGGCGGACCTGTGGGACGACGACCCGGACTCCATCACCCTGCTCCAGGAGATGTTCGGCTATGCCCTTTCGGGGGACACGGGCCTTCAGAAGATCATGCTTCTGGTTGGCCCTACGCGGGCTGGCAAGGGCGTCATCGCGCGCGTCCTGACGCACCTTCTGGGGCGCCACAACGTCGGCGCTCCGACCCTCGCTG
>JACCVQ010000005.1 GCA_013698095.1 Chloroflexota bacterium | reverse complement strand
GCCCGGGCCCGGCGTCACGCCGGTGCTGTCCCTGTCGGCGACGGCCGACGGCGCGGGCGCGGTCGCCCCGGTCGGGCGGCATGTCGGGGATGGCGGAGCCAACTGGCGGCGTCGGTTCGCGTACGCGGTGATGATCGGCTACGCGATCCTGATGTTCACGCCGTTCGCGTGGTCGGTGATCACGTCGTTCAAGTCTCGTCCGGATGCGCTTCGGCTGACGTTCATCCCCGATCCGCCGACGCTCGATGCATGGAATTACGTCTTCTCGAACCTCGAGCCGTCGATCTTCCGGCTGTTTGCGAACAGCGCCGGGATCGCCGTGGCCATTACCCTCTCGAACCTGCTCCTGGCGAGCCTCGCCGGGTATGCCTTTGCCCGCCTCCGGTTCCCGGGGAGGGAGATCCTGTTCCTGATCGTCCTCGCCACCCTGATGATCCCGGACCAGCTCCGGCTCGTTCCGGTCTACCTGATCATGAACGGCCTGGGCCTGACCCGCGGCGTCGGCCAATACCTCGCGGTGATCCTGGTGATGGCGGTGATGGGCGCGAATATCTTCCTGATGCGGCAATACTTTCTGTCTATCCCGCGCGAGATCGAGGAGGCCGCCCGGATCGACGGCGCCGGGTTCTTCACGACGTTCTGGCGGGTGATGCTGCCGCTCGCGACGCCCGCCCTGTCGGCCGTGGCGATCCTCCAGTTCCAGGGCGCCTGGAACGCCTTCTTCTGGCCCTTGATCCTGCTCCGGGATCAGTCCTACTTTACCCTGCCGATCTCCCTCAGCTTCTTCAAGGACGCCGGCGGTTTCGCGACGAACTATCCGCCGCTGATGGCGGTCGTCGTCCTGGCGACCCTGCCGATTCTCGCCCTGTACATCTTCTTCCAGCGCTACTTCGTGGAAGGGATCGCCGCCAGTGGCGTCAAGGGCTGAACCGGCCGCGCTCGCCCTGACGGAACCGGAGTCGGCGGACAAAGTGGCCCGGCCAGCACCCGCCTCGACCATCGGCGGGGCGATTCGGGCGGCCGGCAAGAATGCCTATTACCACTCGTGGCGCCTCCTGCCTGCGAACATCGTGTGGGCCGTCGTCGCGATCGCCCTCGCCATCGCAATCCTCGTCTCGCCGCTGGGCCTCGTCCTCGTGCCCGTTCTCGCCCTTCCGACCGCGGGGATCTTCCGGATCACGACCCGGATCGCACGGGGACAGGCGGTCTCGTTCTGGGATGCCGTCGACGCCTGGCGCAGCGACATCGTCCGGACGCTGGCGCTGGGGGCCGGGATCACGCTCGCAGTGGCCATCCTCGGGTTCAACGTCGCCAGCGGGCTGGCGTCGGCCTCGGCGCTCGGCTGGGCCTTCGCGACCCTCGCCGCATGGGGGCTGGTCGCAACCTGGCTGTTCGCGTGGACCGCGTGGCCGATCGTCGTCGACCCGGACCGGGCTCATCGATCCTTCGCCGAGCGGCTCCGGCTGGCAGCCCTTCTCGTCCTCGCCCATCCGGTCCGGATCGGCGCCTTCGCGATCGTCGTGGCGGTCTTCATCGCCGTGAGCGCCGTCGCGATCGTCGCACTCGTCACGATCTCGGTCGCCTTTGCTGCGCTGGTCGCGAGCGAGCTCGTTCTGCCGGCCGCGGATCGGCTCGAGACGCAGCTTCGGGCACAGCGCGAGGCGCAGCTCGGATCCGGCCCGCGGACCCCACCGGCCTCGATGTGACCCTGCCGATTCAGGTCGGGCCGTCGACGGTCACGATCAACCGCGACGACCGGGTCCTCGTCTGCCAACCCGATGGCCGGCTCGATCCTGCCGCCGAACAGGGGTTCTTTGCCCGCGACACCCGATTCGTGTCCCGCTGGGAGCTGCTCGTCAACGGCCGCCCGCCGCTTCTGCTGAACTCCTCCTCGATCGAGTTCTACTCCGCCCGCTTCGAGTTCACGAACGACCCCCTCCTCGATGACGCCGGTCCGCTCGAGCGGCACAGCCTGTCGATCCGGGTGGACCGGACGGTCGCGGGTGGCGTCCACGAGGACCTCGACATCACCAACTACGGGCGGCGCTCGGCCCGGCTCACGATCGAGCTCGCGATCGACTCCGACTTCGCCGACCTGTTCGACGTCCACGCCGGCCGACTCGTCCGCCGGGGCAGTCTCAACGCGCGTTGGTTCCGTTCCCGGCGCGAGCTCCGCACGACTTATACGAACCGCGACTTCCGGCGGGACCTGATCCTGGCCGTCGACAATGCCGATTCAGCGCCGCAGTTCGCCAATGGCCGACTCATCTTCGTCGCCGTCATCCCGCCCAAGGGGACCTGGCACACCTGCGTCCGGTGGCTCCCGATCACCGGCTCGTCGCGCCGTCCGACGACCCTGCCGTGTCACATGCTGGTCATCCCCGCGAGCGGGTCGAGTGAGGAAGCGCCGGCCCCCATCCACCTTCCGAGGGTCGGGCTCGAGACGGCCAACCGGTCCGTGTCGCGGGCGTGGGACCAGGCGGTCCGCGATCTCGAGTCGCTCCGGCTGGAAGATCCGGCGTTCGGGCGAGGCGTGTTCATTCCCGCGGCGGGCGTTCCGTGGTTCGTGACCCTGTTCGGCCGGGACTCGCTGATCGTGTCGATGCAGTGCATCAGCGGCTACCCGGAGTTCGCGGCCGGCGCGCTTCGGCGACTGTCCCAGCTCCAGGCGACAAGCGACGACCCGGAGCGGGACATGGAGCCCGGCAAGATACCTCACGAGATTCGCCACGGCGAGCTCGCCCAGCTCGGGATCCTGCCGTACCAGCCCTATTACGGGACGGCCGATGCGACGAGCCTGTTCGTGATCGTCCTGTCCTACCTGTACCAGTGGGCGGGCGACATCGAGCTCCTGCGCCGCTATCTCCCCAACGCGGAGGCGGCGCTGGCCTGGATCGACAAGTCCGGCGACCGCGACCGCGATGGCCTCCAGGAGTACGCCACGCGGTCGTCGCACGGCTACTACAACCAGGGCTGGAAGGATGCCGGCGACGCGATCCAGCACGCGGACGGCAGCCTGGCGCCGCTCCCGATCGCCCTGATCGAGCTCCAGGGCTACGCCTATGATGCGCGGCTCCGGATGGCCGCGATCCTCGACCGCCTGGACCGGCCCGAGGACGCCGAGCGCCATCGCCGCCACGCTCGCCGGCTGTACGAGCTCGTGAACGACCGGCTGTGGTGGGAAGCCGAGGGGACGTACTACCTCGGGCTCGACGGAGCCAAGAAGCCGATCGCGTCGGTCGCCTCGAACCCAGGCCACCTCCTGACGTCCGGGATCGTCCCGGTCGAGCGGGCCGAGCGGGTCGTCCGGCGCCTGATGGCCGACGACATGTGGTCGGGCTGGGGGATCCGGACGCTCTCGACCGAGCATCCCGGCTACAACCCGTTCAGCTATCACACGGGCTCGGTCTGGCCGCACGACAACGCGACGATCGCCGGCGGCTTCGCCCATTACGGGTTTCGCGAGGAGGCAGCGCGGATCGCCCGCGCCACGTTCGCCGCTGCGGAGCGATTCCAGGCGAATCGCGTGCCGGAGCTGTTCAGCGGCCTCGCCCGGGCGGACGGCAACTTCCCGGTCCAGTACCTCGGGGCGAACGTCCCCCAGGCATGGGCGGCGGGCTCGATCATCCGGCTGATCGCGATCCTGGCCGGGATTCACGGCCAGACGGACGCCGATGGCTCGCGGATCTACGTCGACCCGGCGCTGCCCGACTGGCTGCCGAGCGTGACGATCTCGAACCTGCGGGCGGGCCGCGGCGCGATGACTCTCGACATCCGGGACGGCGTTGCTGCCGTCGCTCGCAACACGACCGGCTTCGAGGTGATCCTCGGACCGCCGCCGCGCAACCTGCCGACGCTCAGCGGCCGGCGGGCGGCCCCGCGCGGCGCAGGCGATGGCAGTGGCCGCCCGGCCCGCCGTCGGAATCCTGACACCCCCTGACCGGCCCGGGCGCTACAAACAGAAGAGAGCGCCGTCGGCGCGCCGGATCCCGGGAGACCCATCCATGTCCGATTCCTCCGTTCCCGGTCTCCACGACTGGGACTTCATCCTGGGCTCCTCGCGGGTCCATCACCGCCGCCTCGTGGCCCGGCTCGCGGGCGGCGACGAGTGGCAGGAGTTCGACGGCACGAGCGAGCTCTGGCCGCTCATGGGCGGAGCGGGCAACGTCGACGACAACTTCGTCGACCTGCCGGGCGATCCCTACCGGGCAGCGTCGCTCCGGAGCCTCGATCCGGCGACCGGACTCTGGTCGATCTGGTGGCTCGACGGCCGGCGACCAGGCGTGCTCGACGTGCCGTTCGTCGGTCGGTTCGTGGACGGCGTCGGAACGTTCGAGGCCGACGACACGTTCGAGGGCCGGCCGATCCGGGTCCGCTTTGTCTGGACCCGCACCGACACGCCGTCACCGCGTTGGGAGCAGGCGTTCTCCGAGGACGGCGGTCAGAGTTGGGAAACGAACTGGGAGATGGACTTCATCAGGGCTCTGTAGCGGGACTACCAGCTGCCGCACGAACGCAGTCGGCATCGCGACGAACGGAGTCGCGGGCAGGGCGGTGGTCAGCTGGTCAGAAGCTTGACCATCGCGTCGACGTGGGCCTTCTCCGGCACGACGATCAGGGTGCTGACCATCCCGAACATCCCGGCCATGCCCTCGGCGTGAGGCAGGACGTGGCAGTGGAACGCCCACACGCCGGGCGTCTTGGCGGTCACGAGGACGTCGTAGCGCTCGCCCGGGTTGACCGCCAGCGTGTCGCACGTGAACGCGGCGCTGCCGAGCGGCCAGCCGTCGCGCTCGACGACCCGCATCGGCATCCCGTGGAGATGCCAGGGATGCATCATCACGCCCTCGTTCATGAAGCGGATCAGGATCCGCTTGCCCCGCTTGGCGGCGATCGGCACGGTCGCCGGGAAGCCCTTGCCGTTGATCGTGAAGCCGCCCAGCGTGTCGTTGCTGATCCAGATCACGTCGTGCTCCACGTCGTACCGGCGCGTGGCATCGGCCGGGTCGACGATGAACGCGCCCAGCAGCCCCCGGCCCACCTGGTCCG
>JACCVQ010000254.1 GCA_013698095.1 Chloroflexota bacterium | reverse complement strand
CCCCGTCGGCGAGGACTTCGCCGCGGGGCGCCGGGTGGTGCGGAGAAGAGCGGATCAGCTGCCGGCGAGGACCTCCCGGAGCTTGGCCGCGAAGCCGTCGGGGTCGCCTGTCTGGCCGTATTCGCCGCCCAGGAAGCCGCCGTGGCCGCTCGGGAAGATCACGGGTTCCGTGCCGAGTCGCTCGGCGACGGCGAACGCACCGCGCTGCGCCATCTCGCCATCGGATTCCGCGCCGGCCGCGACGACGATCCGGGTGGAGGCCGCCCGCAGGGCGTCGAAGTCGGGCTCGTAGTGGGTCGTGAAGATCATGTTCTCGCCCAGCATCGGGTCGGTCCGGGAGCCGTCATCCTCGGCCGGCATCCCGAACGTCGCCGGATCCGGCGCCGGCTGGTCGGCCACACCGTCCATCGGTCCCTTATGGCTCACGACGGCGATGAAGTGGGCCATGCCTGCGCCCCAGCCGCTGCGCTGGTAGGTGTCGTGGATCGCCTGGCACGCTGCCAACGCCGCCTCGCGGTCCGGCAGCAGCGACGCCAGCGGCGGCTCGTGGGCCACCAGCGTCCGGACGTCACCGGGATGGCGCGCGACGAGGGCCAGGGCGTTGACCGCGCCGCCGCTGCTGGCGAAAAGGTCGACGGGCCCGGCGCCGACCTCCGCGATGATGCGATGGAGGTCGTCGGCGTGAACGTCGGGCGTGACACGGCTCGCGGGATCGGTCTTCTCACTGCGCTCGGACCCGCGCGGGTCGTAGGTCACGACGGTCCGGTCGGTGAAGTGGCCCGCGAGCGTGCCGAACCCGGCGGCGCCCATCGGGGAACCGATGAGGAACAGGACAGGGTCGCCGGGCGCGTCGCCGCCGCGCACGTCGTAAGCGAGGGTGGCGCCGGGCACGTCCAAGGTTCGGGCCGGCGTCTCGGTCGTTGTCACGATGCATCTCCTTCGTGCTGGTTAACCGTCGCGCACCGGATCAGACCGGTCCGCGCGGCAAAGCTCATCGGTTACCTGGTGGGATCGCCGTCCTCGGCGAGGATGGCGTCGATTTGGCTGACCGCCTGGGACAACCCGTCCTCCATGCCCATGGCGAGGAGCTGCTCCATCGCCTCGACGCTCGGGAAGCGGCTCTCGATCGACATTCGCGTCCGGCCGTCGCCGATCTCCTCGATCCGGATCCGGCTTTCAGTGCCCGGAAGGTCGGTGTTCGGCGTGCCGTCATCGTTTGCGAAGCCGTCGCGAAAGACGATCGAGCGAGGCGGCTCCGCTTCGACGACATCCCAGTAGCCCTTGGGCTGATCGCCCGTGGGGCCCGTCATGTAGTAGTCCACCCGGCCGCCGGGCCGGAGGTCATGCGACGTGACGGTCGCCGGGTATGTCGGCGGGCCCCACCAGCGCTCCAGCTGGCGCGGGTCTGCCCAGAGCTGCCAGACACGGTCCGGTGTCGCGTCGAACTCGGCGGTCGTCGTCATCGTCTGTGTCGCGGGGTCCTTGCGGACCGCGGTGAGCGTCATGCGTGTGTCTCCTTCCGATCGGTGATGAGGTCCGTCATGCGGCCGTAGCGGCCGCGCCACAGGTCCTCGTAGGTGTCGAGCAGCCGGCGCGCGATCAGCAGCCCGTCCAGGTTCGTGCGAACGACCTTCCGCCGTCCGGTCCGTTCCTTGGTGATCACCCCTGCCCGCTCGAGCACGGCCACGTGCTTCTGGACGGCCGCGAAGCTCATCGGGTAGTGCTCCGCGAGCTCGGCGACGCCCTCCGTCCCGTCGATGGCCCGGCGAACGATGTCCCGTCGGGTTGCGTCGGCGAGGGCGGAGAAGACCTGGTCGATGCCGGCGAGGGTGCTCATTAATACAACCGTACGGTTGTATCAGCGGGCTGTCAAGCCTCCGCCCCAATCGCCGGACCAGTGCCTCAACGAAACGGGTGGTGCCGGGTCTGTTTCGGGCGCCGGTGACCGAACCGGCCGAGGAACGGGGCGTCGGACGCTGTTTCAGGCGCCGGGTGACCGAACGACACCTGCTCCAGCTTCGCGAGTGCGCGCAGGGACGTCACCTCGATCCCGGTCACGGCACCGCCGGTCGCCGTCAGCCCGCCGGAGGTGTGCGCTGGATGACAGGTACGGTCTTGTGCCGCGCCATGTCGTGAGGCCGGTCCTCGGGCCTTTGGACACTCTCATCCAGACGAACAGCCGACTGAACGGGAAGAACGACACGCTGCTGCTCGCCGCACCGATCTGGGTGACCGGCACGTTGCTCTGGACGACCATCGGGAACACGGAGAACACTGGCCCGGATCCGCGATCGCGGCGAGTCGCAATCTCGGTACGATCGGCACATGGCGACGCCCGACCAGCCGTCCCCGCTGCTCGGTCGCGAGGCCGAGTGGGAATCGTGCGCAGCGTTCCTCGCGGACCTCGCCTCCGGGCCGAGCGCCCTGCTGATCGAGGGCGAGGCCGGGATCGGCAAGACGGCGATCTGGCAGGCTGCGGTCCGGGTGGCCGAGGGCGACGGCATCCGTGTCCTCACCGCCCGTCCGGCGGGCACGGACGCGACCGTCTCCTACGCCGTCCTGCTGGACCTATTCGACGGGCTCGAGGAGTCGGCGCTCCGCGAGCTGCCGGCTCCCCAGCGCGACGCGCTCGAGGTCGCCCTGCGCCGGCGGGCGTCGGAGGAGAGCGCCGATCCGGGCACGATCGCGGTCGCGGTGCTGGGAGTCGTGCGGGCGCTCCAGCGCGAGACGCCGCTGCTCATCGCCGTCGACGACCTGCACGTCGTGGACCCCGCCGGCGGCCGCGTCCTCGAGTTCATCGTCCGACGGATCCGCGCCGAACGCGTGGGCATCATGGCGGCGCGGCGGGCAGAGGGGGGCGACTCCCTCCCGCTCCGCCTGGCCGAGGCTCTCCCGGCGGAGCGGCTGCGCCACGTTCGCCCGATGCCTCTGTCGGTCGGGGCGCTGCACCGCCTGATCGCGACCCGCGTCGGAGCCGTCATGCCGCGGCCCCTCGTCGTCCGCATCCACGCCACGACGGGCGGCAACCCCCAGTTCGCCCTCGAGATCGCGCGTGAGCTCGAGCAGCGCGGCATCGACACGGTCTCGCCATCGGCCCCGCTTCCGGTGCCCGGCACCGTGCAGGAGGTGGTCGGGCGTCGGCTCGGCCGGCTGACCTCGGAGGCCCGCCGGATCGTCGCGTTCGCCGCGGAGATGGAGCATCCGACACGGAGCAAGCTCCGCCATGTCGCCGGGGACGAGGACCTGGACCGCGCCCTCGATGAGGCCTCCGACGCCTCCATCCTCGTGCCCGACGCCAACGAGCTCCGGTTCAGCCATCCAACGGTCCGCGCCGCTGCCACGCTCGCCATGTCCGAGCCGAACCGACGCACGGTCCACCGCCGGCTTGCCGAAATCGCGACCGATCCGGAGGAGCGGGCGCACCACCTTGGACGGTCGAGCGTCGATCCGGACGAGACGGTGGCGGCTGGCCTGGACGCCGGCGCCGACGCGGCGACCCGCCGGGGAGCGTCCGAGTCCGCCCTCTGGCTCCTGGAGCGAGCGGTCCAGCTGACCCCGGCCGCCGACGCACCGGCGCGGGCTCGCCGGCACGTGGCCCTGGCCGATCTGCTGTCGGACGTCGGTGACACGACCCGGGCTCGAGCCCTGCTCGAGGGCGTGCTCCAGCCGGCGGCCGGCGCCACGCCAGGGACGCGGTACGAAGCCGCGATCCTGCTCGGGACGCTGCTCTGGTTCGTGAATGAGGGGAATGCGGGGAGGGCCATCCTTCGACGCGCGCTCGAAGAAGCGGCAGGCGATCGACCCTGGGAGGCTCGGATCCACGCCCGGCTGGCGTGGCTGGTCGACGACGACACACCGCAGGCGGCCCGCCATGCCGAGGCGGCACTCGAGCGACTCGACCCAAAGGAGGAACCGGGCGCCTACGCCTTCGCCCTCCTTGCCGGGGCAACGGCCCGGATCGCCGCCGGGCATCCGCCCGACGAGGAGGCGATCCGCCGAGGCGCCGCGATCCAGGAGTCGGCGCAGCCGCGCGAGATCAGCTCCGTTCCAGGGTTGTTCCCGAAGTACGCCGATCGGTTTGACGAGTCGCGCGCCTGGCTCGAACGCGACCTGGCCCGCCAGCGGTCGATCGGCGACGAGGCCTCGATGGGCCAGAATCTGGGCTACCTGGCGGAGCTCGAGATGTGGGTGGGCGACCTCGCCGGCGCCCGACGTCACGCCGAAGAGGGCATCGAGCTGGTTCGCCAGACCGGTCTGGAGGGCTTGCTCGCGGTCGCCCTCGCCAGGCTCGTGATGATCGAATCGATCGAGGGCCACGACGAGGCGGCGCAGGCCGGCTTCCGCGAGATGAGGCGCCTCGACAGCGATGAACCGTGGACGAGCGCGATGTGCTGCCAGGTCGAGGCGTTCCTCGCGCTGTCCCGCGGGGACTTCGCCTCCGTCGATCGGGCGACGAGCAAGGCGAGTGAGCTGGTCGCGAGCGTGGGGCTGGTCGAGCCCGCGATGTACCGGTTCCATGCTGACCAGATCGAGGCCGTGATCGAGATCGCCGACTTCGAGCGGGCCGAGCGACTCCTCGAGCGGTTCGAGGAGCGCAACCGGATCTTCCCACGCCCCTGGATCGCCGCGACCTCTGCGCGCTGCCGGGCGCTCCTTGCCGCGGCCCGCGGCGACCTGCCGGCGGCCATCGCCGATCTCGAACGGGCCCTCGTCGAGCACGAGCGGCTGGACATGCCGCTCGAACGCGTCCGGACGCTGATCGTCGGCGCGCGGATTCTGCGCCGCGCGAATCGTCGAAAACGCGCTTACGAGCTGGCGACCGAGGCGGCCGGCACGGCCGACGCGATCGGCGCCCGACCGTGGGCGGTCAAGGCGCGCGCGGAGGCCGAGCGGCTCGGCCTCGAGCACGGTGAGGTCGATCGCCTGACGCCATCGGAGCGGCGGATGGCGGAGCTCGCGGCCGGCGGAGCGACGAACCGCCAGATCGCCGACCGGCTCCTCGTCAGCCCCAAGACCGTCGAAGCGACCCTCGCCCGCGCCTACGGCAAGCTCGGGATCCGGTCGCGGGCCCAGCTCCACGAGAGCCTCGGTGAGGAGCGTTCGTAGGGAATCCCCCGATGCTTGGGTCGCCGCCTTGCGCCGACCCTACCGCCAAGCGACCCGGACGTCCCGGGTCGGTGCCGCGGAGGGTCGTCGGATGGAGAACCAGGCGGCTCGGGCAGCGATCAGCGACGCGCGAGCCGCGATCGGCGCGGCGCGATCCACGATCGCGGCGCGAGGCGCGATCGGCGGATGACATCCCCAATGACGGCCTGGCTCGTCGAGTCGTACTGGCCCACGGCCCTGGGGTCTCCCGACCCCGTTGCGGCGCGGCTGCGAGCGATCGCGGTCGACGCGGGGATGCGACTCGTGGGCGTCGTCCACGTGCCCGCGGACGAGATGGCGCTGTGGCGGTTCGACGCGCCCGCGGCGGACGTCGTGCGGTTGGCCTTGCAGGCGGCCGGCCTGACGTTCGAGCGGATCGTGGCGGTGGTTGACCTCCCGGCGGCCGCGATGACGCAACACCTTCCGGAGCACGAGTCCATGGGGAGTGAACGATGACCAGCCACGTGAACCCACTCGGGGCGAAGCGCCTGGCCGCCGCCGGGACGTGTCGCCGGCTGCGGCTCAACCTGGGCGAGGGAAACCCCGATGGGACGCCGCACTACCGAACGGCTGACTTCCAGTGCACGCGGTAAGCAGAACCGTCGACCTGGGTCGCCGCGCAGACGTCGTACACGCTCGCGGTCAGCATGAGCGAAGGGCGTCGACGAGCGGACGGGCCAACCCGTGGGAAAAACGCGAAGTGGCCGTCGTCGACTTCGTGGTTGGTGAGCACGACGACCACCGCTTCGTCCTCGGGCAGGCACGCGGCCCACGACATGTAGCCGGGCAGCTGCCCGGTGTGCCCGAATGCTGGTCCGTATCCGTGCGCAGAGGAGTACGCTCGGCCCGGTCCCCCGCCGACGCCTGGCCCCCATCGTCGCGCGTGCCTGTTGCGTCTACTGACCGGTGTCGAACTGGAAGCTCTCCAGGATCGGCATGGCGTCGGACAGGAAGGCGTCATGACCGGCCGCATGGAACGAGCCCGTGAAGATCACGAGGACGCCGCGATCGTGGGTGTCAAGGAGGGTCCCCCGAACCCGCATGTCCTTGAGATCGAGAGTCGGCGGGTCGCCGGGACAGCTGCCCGAATAGCCGCGATCGATCTGGACGTCGATCTGCTTGCCCGTCAGGCCACCGATCGTCACGTCGACCGGATCGGACGTCGCAAGGGCTTCGTTGGCCTCCACGGCGGCGACCATCTCGGCTGCCGTCGCGCCGCGATTGGTCTCGAGCGCCTCGCACATGAAGAACGGGCTGACAACCAGCCCCATGTGGATCGCGTGGGCAAGGTTCCCGGAGGCGGCTATCTCCGCTGCATTGTCGGGCTGGTCCGGAAACAACGAATAGAAGCCTGCGATGTCCCCGTCGTTGACCCAACCTTCCGGGACCGTGAACGTGAAGCCGGGCACGAACGACCTAGTGGTATGGCTGCCTGCGGACAGGATCCCGCTGCCCCCCCGGTCGCTGTCCGGCGTGTACCACGACGGAAACACGGCGGTCGCTGATGGCGACGCAGACGCGGCCACGGATGGTGCTGCGGCAGCCGAGCCCGATGGGGCATTCGTCGACTTGCTGCCGCTGCCTCCGGCGCCGGGTGCGGGCTGGCAGCCCACGATGGCGACCAGCAGCACGGCAGCAGCGGCGATCGACGTCGTGCGAGTTCTCATCTCAGGCTCCCTCTTTCTGTTTTCGTCAGTTCGAGCGAAGGGCGTCGACCAGCGGCCGGGCCAACCCGTGGGACCACGCGAGCGACCCGGGCCGTAGGCTCGACATCGGTGGTCGGGACGCGGTCGATGCCGCGCCGGCACCAGACCCACAACCGGCGAGCACAAGCACGAAAGTGACAATGCCGGCGTTTCGGTCCTGACGATCATGTCGCCCTTCCGCTCTCCTTGTTCGATCATCGTCGGCGCTCCTGCCGAAGCCGACCACCAGCACCACCGCGCACCGCGCATCTCCTCGACGTCTTCGGCTCGGGAGCCGAGGCATGCTTGGCCGCGTCTAGCGACCCGATGCGGTCTCCGGGGTCAGGTCGACCGAGGCGATCCAGGCGTCGAAGAACGCCCTGGCGTCACTGCGGTCGTGCAACAGCGTGAAGAGGTAGAGCCGCCCGCCGGCGACGACGGTTGCCTCGATCCGGTTCGCACACTCCGAAATCCTGCCCGACTGCCCGTCGATCGTGATCTCTGCCTGCTGGCTGCGAGGGACTTCGCAGCCGCCGGGCGAGACGTACTCATCGACCCATTCGTCGATCGAGATCCCTTCCGGGATCTCCGTCGACGCGGCCGCGAAATAGGCGGCCAAGCCGGTCTCCACGGCATCGAATCGGTTATGGACCTGGTTGTCGTTGTCGAGCGGCTGGTTGGCGGGATCCCAGAGCTCCGTGGCCGGTGCGAGCCCACCCCGGTCGTGATATTTGAAGGAGTAGCCGTAGGTCGGCGAGACGAAGCTCGTCGTCATGACCGGGAAGTCGACCGCGGTCTCCGGGGTCAGGTCGATCGTGGCGGCGAAGGCGTCGAAGACGGCTTTGGCGTCACTGCGGTCATGCACCAAGGTGAAGAAGTAGAGCCTCCCGGCGGCGACGACGGTTGCCTCGATCCGGTTCGGACACTCCGAGATCCGGCCCGACTGCCCATCGATAGTGATCTCCGCTTGCTGGCTGCGAGGAACACCGCAGCCGCCGGGCAAGACGTAGTCGTCCGAGAGGTACTCGTCGACCCGTTCATCGGTCGACGAGCTCCTCTCGTCCCCTAAGCCGCTGCCTGTCGACGCTCCCTTGAAAACGACGGCCAAGCCGGTCTCCACGACATCGAATCCATCGTCGACCTGCTGACTGAGACCCCAGAGTTGCTTTGCCGGTGTGAGCACGACCCTTTCGGGATGCTTGACCGAGAAGCCGTTCCTCGGCGAGACGAAGGTCTTCGTCAGATTCGGCAAGTCGAGCTCCTGGGTCGGAGTAGAGGACGGTGAGGAGCCGCCGACGCCCGATCCGTCCGTCAGCCGGGGAAGGACGTTGACGGCCAGGAGGCCGACGGCGACCGCGAGGACTGCGGTGCCGGCCATGCGGCCGAAGATGCTCACAGGTGTTGCCCTCCACGCCGGCCACATGGCTCGGCGCTGTCGAGTCGTGTGGATCTCCTCCAGGGCGGACTGCACGGCGCGGTCGGACATCCGGATCGGGCCATCGTCGAGCCAGGCTCGAGCGGTCAGGTCGAATTCGTTCTCGTTCATGCCATCCGCTCCAGAGATGTGATGCTTCTCGTCCGGGCATCGGCATCGAGTGCCGCCCGGAGGGTGGATGTCGCGTAGCGGATCCTCGACTTGATCGTTTCGGTGGAGACGCCGAGGTTCTCGGCGATCTCGGCCACCGACCAGCCGAGGTAATGGCGAAGCACGAACGCCGCGCGTTGCTCCGCCGGCAAGCGGCAGAACCCACGATCGAGCGCATCCCGCGTGAGGATGTCTTGCGTGGTGTCTGGCGTCGCCGGCCCATCGATGGGCAGGATCACGACGTTGGCGGACCACTTCGACGCGCGCCTGGCTTCGGCATAGCAGGCGTGAACCAGGATTCGATGGAGCCATGCCTCGAAGCGTTCGGTTTCGCGGAGTGCCGGCAAGTCCCGCCACGCGGTGACCAGCGTCTGCTGGACGGCGTCCTCGGCGCGCCCGACGTCACGCAGGATCCGATGCGCGACGACGAACAGGCGGTCAGCCGAGCCGCGAACGATGGAGGCGAAGGCGTCCTCGTCCCCGGAGCGTGCCGCCTCGACGAGGGCGAGGTCCATCCATCCGGCTCCCAGCTTCGCGTCCCTTGACGGGACGCTTCACCCACTATGAGTGCCGCTCCCAGAGAATCGGGGTGAAATCCGTGGCCCGATCCAATGAAGCGCATCGGCTGAGCTCAGGACGATGAGCGCGCCGCGTGCCGGGCGCCCGCGATCAGATCGGCAACACAACCTCTCAGAGAATGGGCGCAAGCTGATCCAGGCCAACGAGCCGCCCTCGGGCGAAACCCACCAGGCCTAGGCGGTACGAAAGGTCGAGCGGGAGACGGAACGGCGTCAGCGCGCGACGCCTACCGACGCGTGCTGACGCCCAGGCTGACGAGCAGCTCGTCCAGCTGGTCGAACGTCTCGGGATTCCAGCTCGTCGCCCCGGACGCGACGGCCTCGTCCAGCGCCTCCTTTGACGGATAGCGATCGTGGACCGCGAGCCGGGTCCGGCCGTGATCCTCCTCGAACGTCGCCGTGGTGACGACCGTGCCGCCGTCACCTTCATCGTTGGTCCACACGAGGCGCGTGGGCGGGGTGACCTCCAGGTATCGGCCGAAGAACGCCATCGGCTCCGCGCTACCGGTGTCGAACGTGAGCCGGTAGGCCCCGCCGACCCGCGCATCGACCTCGCACGACAGCAGCTTCACGCCGAACGACTTCGGCACCCACCACTGCCGGAACAGCTCGGCGTCGGTCCACGCCTCGAACACGTTGGGCGGCGGGCCGTCGATCGTCCGCGTGACGACGAGCTCGAGCCCGGACGTCCGCTCGACCGTCGTGCGGTCCTGGGTGGCGGTTGACTCAGCGGCGCTGCGGGTGTCCATCGACCTGCTCCTTCCGTCGTCCCTAGCCGTCTGCGAGGTGGTGCCCGCTGCGCTTGACGACAACACCATCAAGGACGACCACGCTTGGGGAGCCGAGCGTGCCAGGCTGGTGACGCGGATCGTCCCCGAAGACAACGAGGTCCGCCGGCGCGCCCTCTTCGAGGCCGGGAAGGCCGAGGAATCGTCGGGCATCCCACGAGCCGGCTCCGAGGGCGTCAGCAGGAGCCATCCCGGCAGCGATCAGCGACTCGATCTCTAGGCGCACCATGCCGTGCGGTCCGATGGCGGCGTCGGTACCTGCGAGAACCCGAACGCCCTCATCGAGCGCAGCCGCCACCGTGCGACCGTGCCGCTGTGCAGCGTTGATCAGCTCGTCCGCCGCCGCGGGGTCGACGCCCATCGCGGCCACCATGTCTCGCGCATGCGGCAGCATCGCGGCCATGGCGATCATTGTCGGGACGAATGCAGTGCCGCGACGTCGCATCTCGACGAAGTGTTCTCGCTGGGCCAGCACTCCGTGCTCGATGGAGTCGAAGCCGGCGTCCACGGCGGCCCCAATCGCGTCCGGTTGACTGACATGCATTGCCAGCCGGCCGCCGGCCGCATGAACGCGTCGGGCCGTCTCGGCGATCACGTCCGGTCGAAAGCTCGGAACAAAGCGCCCGCCGTGGACACGTTCGCCGATCACCTTGACCCAGCCGGTGCCGTGCCCGAGTTCCTCAACGGCCGCATCGGGCAGGTCGTCTTCATCGATCTCGCGGGCGAGTCCGGGTACATACGCCCCCGGCACGGACAGGAACCGTCCGGCGGTGAAGGTGCGAGGCAACCCGTCGGCCGGTCCCATCCCCGTCGACATCCGGGACGGCCCGCCAGGTTCGCGCACTGCCAGCACACCGCCGTCGAGATGGGCCGACAGGCTCGCCCGGATCTTCTCGAGCGGCGGCGCACCGTCGCCGGCCGGACTCGCCAGCTCGAGATGGGCGTGAATATCGACCAAGCCCGGAGTGACGAACCCTTCAGTGGCGAGCGTCTCGACGTCGTCAGCCGGACGGATGAATGTCAGCCGACCATCAACGACATAGACGTCGCGGACGTCGCCATTCGGCAAGAGCGCGCCCCGCACGTGAACTGTCACTCGAGTGCCTCCTGCCTAAGCTTCACCGCGCATCACCAGACTAACTCTCGCGAGCGCGATCGAGAATCGAGGCTCCGCCGCTGCCATGAATTTCGGGCAGGTCGCAGTCAGCCTGGAGGTTCAGTGCTTGGAGCCTCGTGTTGAGGTCGGCCGTTGTGATCACGAGGGCCTGCCGCAGACGCACAGAACGCGTCCGGCCGTCGAAGCTCGCCGGCCCGACGAGCACCGAGATAACGGCCGAATCGAGGACCTGAGCCCATTCGACGGCCGTCGCAAATTCAGGACTCTCAGCACCCAAGGAATCATGATCCGCGAGTCGTTGCGTGGGCATCGCGTATGCTGCGGCCGAACTGGGCGTTAACGAGACTCCAATTGAGGCAGCCGATGAGCTCCAGCGCGACCCTGGCATCCCGCCGGCCCCCATCAAGCGGGTTCTTGACTCCGGGCCGGTGAAGGCGATCGGGGCGGTCGCGCATCATGACCTCGCGGCGTGGGCTCTCGCGACCGAGATGGGTGATGGGCGCGAGCTCAAGGATCTGCACATGGCAGCGGAACGGGCCTGCCAGAAGCTCTGCCAGCGCCTGTCGACGCTCGTCACGGTCGAGGGGTACCGGGCCATGCTAGCCCGCGCCATGCAAGTCGCCGCTGTCGAGTTCCCGTTCCTCGATGAGTCCTCCAAGGGACCATCGACATCCAGCCCCTGCCTCGGCGACATCGCGACATCGGACGGGATTCTGAAGGCGACGGTCCACGATGGCCTGACAGCAGTGCTGGCAGGCGTCATCGGGCTATCCATCACATTCATCGGCGAAG
>JACCVQ010000093.1 GCA_013698095.1 Chloroflexota bacterium | reverse complement strand
GGGCCTCGACGCATCCAAGTCGGGTCATCCATGACCGATCCTCTCGTCGTGCCACCGCCCGGGGCAGGTCCGCCGCTCACGATGACCGCGCCGTCCGGAGTGGCCACGCCGCTCGCCGTCGAGGCTCGCGGCATCGTCAAGCGGTTCCCGGGCGTGCTCGCCAACAACGACGTCGACTTCGACCTGCGGCGCGGCGAGGTCCATGCCCTGCTCGGTGAGAACGGAGCGGGCAAGAGCACCCTGATGAATATCCTGGCTGGGCTGTACCGCCCCGACGCCGGCGAGATCCGGGTCGAGGGCGCGGCCGTGGCATTCGGGTCACCGCGGGACGCGATCGCGGCCGGGCTCGGGATGGTCCACCAGCACTTCACACTCGTCCCGTCGCAAACGGTGACCGAGAACATCCTGCTCGGGCTCGATCGCCCGCGCTTCCTGCTCCGGGAGCGACGGTCGGAGGCAGAGGTTGCCGCGCTGGCCAATCGTTTCGGGATGCGGATCGACCCGACGGCCCGGATCTGGCAGCTGTCGGTCGGCGAGCAGCAGCGGGTCGAGATCCTGAAGATGCTGTATCGCGGCGCCCGGATCCTGATCATGGACGAGCCGACCGCCGTCCTCGCCCCGCAGGAGGCCGACGACCTGTTCGCGACGCTTCGGACGATGACGGCCGAAGGTCGGAGCGTCGTCTTCATCAGCCACAAGCTCGGCGAGGTCCTCGCGATCGCCGACAGGGTGACGGTCATGCGCCGCGGCGAGGTCACCGCCGCCGGGCTGCCGACGGCCGGCGCGACCAAGGCCGACCTCGCCCGGCTCATGGTCGGCCGGAGCGTTCTCGAGTCCCTCGACCGATCGGACGTCGAGCTCGGCCCGGTCGTCCTCGACGTTCGCGCGGTGTCCGCCAGCAACGATCGCGAACTGCCCGCCCTGCGGGGCGTGTCGCTCCAGGTCCGGGCCGGCGAGATCGTGGGCATTGCCGCCGTCGCCGGCAACGGCCAGGGCGAGCTCGCGGAGGTGATCACCGGCCTGCGCGCCTGCTCGGGGGAGATCCTCGTCGGGGGCGAGCCTGTGGCAAACCGGTCGGCCGCGACGGCCCTCCGCCAGGGTGTCGCCCACGTGCCCGCGGATCGAGCTTCGGTGGGCAGCGCCCCGAACCTGTCGCTGACGGACAACCTGATCATGAAGCGATATCGCGAGGCGCCGGTGGCCCGCGGCTGGCTCGTCGACGACGCTGCCGCGCGGACGCTGGCCGACGGCCTGCGCGAGACGTACCGGATCGCCGCCCCGACCGTCGACACCGAGGTCCGGCTGCTGTCGGGCGGCAATCTCCAGCGAGCGATCCTGGCCCGCGAGATCGAGACCCAGCCGGGACTCCTCGTCGCGGTCCAGCCGACGCGCGGCCTGGACGTCGGAGCGATCGAGTCGGTCCATCGCCTGCTCCTCGAGATGCGCTCCGCGGGCGCCGCGATCCTGCTGATCTCCGAAGAGCTGGAGGAGATCCTCGCGCTGGCCGACCGAGTCGATGTGATGTACGAGGGCCGGATCGTCGGCTCGATGCCCGTCGCCGAGGCGGAGATCGGCCGGATCGGGCTGCTCATGACGGGCGGCGACGACGACAGTGGAGCGCGCGAGGCGGGACCGACCGCCGTGGCCCAATGAACGTCCGCCTCGAGCCCCGAACCGCGACGCCGGGCTGGCTGTCGCCGGCGATCACCCTCGGCGCCGTATTCGTCGCCCTGTTCATCTCCGGCGCGATCATCGCCGTCGTCGGCGGCGACCCGGTCCGCTCGTACCTCCACATCCTCGATGCCTCGTTCGGCAGCGTCGGGGTGCTGTCCGACACGCTCGTCAAGGCGACGCCCCTGATCCTCACCGGCCTCGCCTGTGCGCTCGCCTTCCGGATGCGCCTGTGGAACATCGGCGCGGAGGGCCAGTTCCTCCTTGGAGCGTGGGGCGCCAGCGCCGTGGTCCTGTTCCCGCTCCTGCCGGCCGGTCTGCCGGGAATCGTCCTCATCCCGCTGATGATGCTGGCCGGAATGGTCGCCGGCGGGCTGTGGGGCCTGATCCCGGGCGTCCTCCGGGCGCGCCTCGGGGTCAACGAGATCATCGCAACGCTGATGCTCAACTACATCGCCCTGTTCTGGATCCAGTTCTGGGTCTTCGGGCCGTGGAGCGAGGGTGGGTTCCAGCAGACGAAGCCATTTCCCGAGGCGGCGTGGCTGCCGCGCCTGACGGACCTCGCCGACGTCGTGCCCGCGTTCGGCGGCCTGACCGTCCACCTCGGGCTGCTGTTCGGGCTCGTCGCGGCGGGGCTGCTGTGGCTCTTCCTCGAGCGCTCGCGGTTCGGCTACGAGATCCGGCTGATCGGCGACAGCCCGCGGGCGGCGCGCTACGCCGGCATCGACATCGGCCGCCGGCTGGTCGTGGTGTTCGCGATCTCGGGCGCTCTCGCCGGGCTGGCCGGGATGTCGGAGGTCAACGGGACCGTCCATCGCCTCCAGGACCACATCTCGCCGGGCTACGGCTTCACGGCGGTGATCGTCGCGTACCTCGCGAAGTTCCGGCCGGGCCGGGTGATCGTGGCCGCCATCCTGTTCGGGGCGCTGATCCTGGCCGGCCGCGAGATCCAGCCGTCCGGTGTGCCGTCGATGATCCAGGGAATCATCCTGTTCACCCTGATCGTGGGCGACGTCCTGGTCCGCTACCGGATCCGGATCGATCGGGGCGCTGGGGCACCAGTCATGTCCTTGCCCTCCGCGCCCCCGACCCCGAAGGCCGGCTGATGGACCTGGGGCTGATCGCCGCCGCCGGCATCGCGACCGGGACCGTGCTCCTGTTCGCCGCGATCGGTGAGATCTTCGCCGAGCGGGCGGGCGTCCTGAACCTCGGCGTCGAGGGCATGATGCTGATGGGCGCGGTGGGCGGGTTCTCGGTCACCGGCGCAACAGGAAACCCGTGGATTGGCGTCGCCGCCGCGCTCCTCGTCGGCGGGCTCCTCGGCCTCCTCCACGGCGTCGTCACGATCCACCTCCGGGCAGATCAGGTCGTGTCCGGCCTGGCCCTGACGTTCCTCGGGACCGGGCTCGCCCGGGTTCTCGGCGAAGGCCTGACGAACACGAACGTCGAGCGATTGCCAGCCCTGACGATCCCGTTGCTGGCGGACATCCCGATCGTCGGCCCGATCGTGTTCCGCGACCAGAGCGTGCTGGTCTATCTCGGGTTCGTGCTGGTTCCGGCCGCGTGGTTCTGGATCGAACGGACGCGGCCCGGGCTCCACCTTCGGGCGGTCGGGGAAGCGCCTGCCGCCGCCGACGCCCAGGGCATCGGCGTCCACCGCCTGCGCCTCGCGTACGTCGTGTTCGGTGGGATGCTGGCGGGCCTCGCCGGGGCGACGATCACTCTCGCGGTCGCGCCGGGCTGGTTCGGCGACCAGACTGTCAACGGCCGGGGGTGGATCGCGATCGGCCTGGTCATCTTCGCTCGCTGGAACCCGATCCGGGCGGCGGTCGGGGCCTACCTGTTCGCCGCCATCTCGCCGTTCATCCTCGGCCTCCAGGGCGTCCCGACGATCCTCGGCGCCCAGAACCCGTTCCTGCCCGGCCGCTCGGCGACGTTCTTTCTCGAGATGCTCCCGTACTTGTTCGTGATCGTGGTCGTGATCCTCGGCTCACGAGCGGCAGCGAGGCGCCGGATCGGAGCGCCGGCCGCGCTCGGCGTGCCGTATGTCCGTGGAGAGCGAGGCCACTAGGCCGAGCGCGTCCAACCCGCGGATCTATGCCTCGAGGTCGGGCTCGGTCGCGCGCCGGGCAGGCTCGGCTTCGTCCATGACAGGGTCGCCGACCGCTGCCTCGCCTCCGAGCCCTTGGAGCTCCATCTGGACGAAGCCACTCGTGTCGAACGCGAGCTGTTGCGCGCCCCCGGAGCCGGCGTGCTCGGTCGCGAGCGGGGCGAACTCGATGATCACCCGCTCGTCGCCCTGGACCAGGCTGTAGACGAGGAGCTGATCGGGACGGGTGTCGAACTCGAGGTGCTCGAACGAGTCGACATTGAGGCTGATCGAGATCGGGGTGAAGTACGTCGACATCTCGGGATCGTCGACGACGATCCGCTCCACCCAGCCGGTGCCGTGCGAGACGAGCTCGCGGCCACGCAGGAAGCGATACGACACGGTCTGCTTGAGGAGCGGCCGGAGCAGGTTCTGCATGTCGACCCGGCTCGTCACGACGCCCTGGTTGACGAAGAACTTCGCGCTCGACACGACGGGTCTCCTGGGGAAGACGGGGCGGGCGGTGGGCAAGCCGGATGGTACCGCAGTCGGCCGCCGATCGACGGCAAAGTCGGGCACTCCATTCGGTCTGTTTTCGGGCGCCGGGTGACCGAAACCGGCGGAGGAAGAACGCCGGACGTCGTTTCGGGCGCCGGGTGACCGAACCGCCGGAGGGCGGGTCGCCGGACGCTGTTTCGGGCGCCGGGCGACCGAACGGGCGGAGGACGCGAGACGAGTCAGCGAACCTTGATCCGGCCATAGGCAAGGCCGCCGCCGGCGATGCAGGTGCCCGTCCAGCTGGGGGAGACCTCGAATGCGTAGTCACCGGCGTCTGTTGGCGCGGCGATCGAGGCCGAGCCGTCGTCGCGCAACCGCCAGGAGAGGTCGATGGGATCGCCGCGCAACGTCGCGAGACCGTCGAACTTGACTTGCCGCCATGGGACGACTCGCGCGGCGGACGAGGTCAGGACAACGCCGACGGCGCGGAGGACGATGCGGTCGCCCGAGTCGACGACGACCGCGATCTCGTCAGGCGTCAGCCCGATACCGCCGGGCACGGAGTCGGACGTGTCATAGGTCCCGTTTCGCATCGACACGCTGACGTTGGTGAACTCGATCGTCGCCCCACCGAAGCGGAGCGTCCTGGGAACTTCGTCGTTGTGGGCAAACAGCCCGGCGCGCCCGGTTCCGCAGCGGGGACCGGCGCTGCCCAGATCCTCGGACGGTTCGGGCGTCGGGTCCGACGGGTTTGCCGATGGTGCCGTGGTCGGGGCGACGCTCTCGACGGCGACGGGCGTGGCCAGCGCACCAGTCGATGCCGAGGGCACGATGCTCGGGGTGACCGCCGATGGAGTCGCCGGCTCGACGATTGGCGCCGTGGTCGAGATGCACGCGGACAAGGAGAAGCCCGAAACGAGGACGAGGACCCCGAGGGAACGTGCTGGGTGCATCTTTTCTCCGATAGGCTGCCGCCGACGGCGAAGATTCGATGACTGCCCCATGGACGCCTGGCTCGCCGTCCGTGCGACGGCCCGTATCATCTCGTCATGCTGCTCGCGGTCGACATCGGCAACACGAACGTCACGACCGGCCTGTTCCGGAACGGGTCGCTGGTCGCGACACGCCGGGCCACGACCCACCTCCGTGCCACCGCCGACGAGCTGGAGCACCTCCTCGACGCCCTGCTCCGACTCGACGATGCCGCGTTCGGCGACGTCTCGGCGATCAGCACGTGCTCCGTCGTCCCGAACCTGACCGCCGCCCTCGAGGTGATCGCGGCACGGCGCGAACGCCCGCTCCTGATCGCGGCCGCGGGCACCGTTCCGATCGCGATCCGCGTCGACCGACCGACGGACGTGGGAGCCGACCGCCTGGTCAACGCCCTCGCCGCGGCCCGGATCCACGGGACCCCGGCGCTGGTCGCCGACTTCGGCACCGCGACGACGATCGACTGCGTGGCGGCCGACGGGGCGTTCGTCGGCGGGGCGATCGCGCCGGGCCTGGAGCTGGGCCTGGAGGCGCTCGCCGCACGAACCGCCAAGCTGCCCCGGGTCGAGCTGCGAGCGCCGGACCGGGCGATCGGGCGCGACACGGTCAGCGCGATGCAGAGCGGAACGGTCCTGGGCTACCAGGCGCTCGCGAACGGCCTGATCGGGCGGATCCGGGCCGAGCTCGCCGAGGCCGCCGCGATCCCCGTGGCGGACGTCCGGGTGATCCTGACCGGCGGCCTGTCGTCAGCGCCGTGGGCGCGGGCCATCGCCGGCGTCGACGCGATCGATCCCGACCTGACACTCAAGGGCCTCGCGATCCTGCACGCCGAGGTCGGCGGCGGCCAGCCCCTCGAGCTCGGGTTGCCGACATGACCGACCTGTCCGAGTCGACCCGGCTCGCCGCGCCCGAAGGGTCACCGAGTGTCCGCCTCGCCGGCCGCCTGATTGCCGTCGGTGTGACCGGCTCGATCGCGGCCTACAAGGCCGCCGACCTCGTCCGCCGCCTGCGCGACGAAGGGGCCGACGTCGTCGTCCTGATGACGTCCTCGGCGACCCGCTTCGTCGGCGAGCTGACGTTCGCCGCCCTGAGCCGTCACCCCGTCGAAACCGACGTCGGCGGGGTCCTGCCCGATCAGCGGATCGGCCACATCGTGGTCGCCGACAGCGCCGATGCGATCGTCGTCGCCCCGGCGACCGCCCACTGGATCGCGTCGATGGCCGCCGGCCTCGCCGGCGACCCGGTGACCGCGACCTGTCTCGCGACCGCTGCGCCTGTCGTCGTCGCGCCGGCCATGGACGGCGAGATGTACAGCCACCCGGCGACGCGCGCGAACATCGGCCGTCTCCGCGACGCGTTCGGGTATGCGATCGTCGAGCCCGAGGCCGGCCCGCTGGCGAGCGGCCAGGCCGGTCAAGGCCGCCTGGCCGAGTCCGCGTCGATCGTCGATGCGGTGGTCGGCGCTATCGGCGATCGGCCGATCCGCGCGCCCGACCCGACCCTGCGTCCGCCGATCGTCACCGAGACGCGCGACGCCGATCTCGAGAATCGCCACATCGTGATCTCGGCGGGCGGGACCGCGGAGCCGATCGATCCGGTTCGCTATATCGGCAACCGCTCCACCGGCAAGATGGGTGTCGCCCTCGCCGAGGCCGCCCTCGCCCGTGGCGCGCGGGTCACGCTCGTGGTCGGCCACATCAGCATTCCGCTCCCGCCCGGTGCCGGGGTGCTCGTTCTCCATGCCGAGACCACCGCCGAGATGGGCGAGGCCGTGACCGCCGCCCTCAATGGCGCCGACGCGCTGATCATGGCCGCCGCCGTCGCGGACTTCCGGCCGCACAGCACGGCCGACACGAAGCTGACCCGCGAATCCGGCCTCCTCCTCGAGCTCGAGCCGACCGAGGACATCCTGGCCGGCATCGGCGCGGCGGTCGCCGCCCTCCCGCCCGAGGCGCCGCGCCCGTACCTCGTCGGGTTCGCGGCCGAGACCGGCTCCCTCGATCGAGCGGCCGACAAGCTCCGCCGGAAGGGAGTCGACCTGCTCATCGCCAACGATGTCGCCGAGGAGGGCTCGGGCTTCGGGACCGACACGAACCACGTCTGGATCCTCGCTGCCGACGGTTCGCAGGTGGATCTGCCCCTCCGCTCGAAGCGCGCCGTCGCGGACGAGATCCTCGACCGCGTGGCCGCCGCGCTGGACGCCCGCGATCACGCCGCGCAGACTGGACCGATGCCGCAGGAGACCCGAGCGTGAGTGCCAGTTCCGAGACCGTTCGCCGCATGACCGTCGGCGACATCGCCAGGCTTCACGCCGACGGCCAGCGGATCGCGATGCTGACCGCGTACGACTTCCCGACCGCCAGGCTCCTGGACGAGGCCGGCATCCCGATCCTGCTCGTCGGCGATTCGCTTGGCCGGGCGATGCTCGGCTACGAGAACGAGATCCCGGTGTCGATGGCCGACATGCTCCACCACACCGCGGCCGTCTCGCGCGGGGCGAAGCGGGCGCTCGTCGTCGGCGACCTGCCGTTCATGAGCTACGCCACGCCGGATGCGGCCGTCGCGAACGCCGGCCGGTTCCTGTCCGAGGCCGGCGCCCAGTCGGTCAAGCTGGAAGGCGGGGTGCGGACGGCGCGCACGATCGAGGCGATCGTCAAGGCGGGCATCGCGGTGATGGGCCACATCGGCTGGACGCCGCAAGCCGCCAACGCCGCCGGCAAGGTGCGCGTCCTCGGCAAGAGCCGGGAGCAGGCACGAGCCCTCCTCCACGACGCGCTCGCCGTCCAGGAGGCAGGCGCGTACGCCGTCGTCCTCGAGCTCGTCCCGGAGCAGCTCGCCGCCGCGATCACGGAGCGCCTGACGATCCCCACGATCGGGATCGGGGCGGGCGCAGGGTGCAGCGGCCAGGTCCAGGTGATCACCGACCTGCTCGG
>JACCVQ010000235.1 GCA_013698095.1 Chloroflexota bacterium | reverse complement strand
ATGCCGAGAAGGTCTATCTGGTAGCAGAACGCCGAGTTCAACGCCGCCGTATGCCTCCGGAGCATCAATCGGGATCAGCTAGCCCCTTCCAAAGCCGATCCATGCTCAGGAGGAATGAATCGCGAAGGACGCGCTGTGGTTCCGCGGGAATAGACCTTCCTGGCAGAAGCGCCCGATCTCGAGGCGCGCGCTCGGGCTCGACACGGACCCCTGAGCCGGCTGTCGCTGCCGGTCTTCGGGCGCCGGTCAGTAGCCCTTGTCGAACGCCGCCCGGGCGACCTTGACCGCGATGCTCCCGCCGGGCACGAGCAGACCGATCGTGTCGGCCCCGATGTCGAAGAGGGCGTCGCGGTTGATGACCTTGCCGAGTTGCGGCAGGAGCGAGCCGCCCTGCCGGATCGTGCCGGTCACGCCGTCGATCTCGACCACGCCCTTCTTGTCCTTCGAGCGCCAGTGAAACTCGAACGCCCAGACCGGTCGGTAGCACAGGTCGATCGTCTCGAGGGTCAGCGACTCCTCGAGGATCCGGTCGGCCTGGACCGGCTTGAGCATCTCGGCGAGGAGCTGGCGGACGACGAACGAGGCGCGCTGCTCCGGGGCGACGACGATCGTCTCGTCGGCGGACAGGGTCGCCGGATCCGCGATCTCGTCGCGCGGCCCGGACAGGATCGCGGCCGCGTCGGCAACACGGGCGCCGGTCCGGGCGTCGGCGTCGAGGGTGTGGGCGAGCTCCTCGCGGCAATGCTCGAGGGCCGGAACGGTGAACCGCCCCGCGCCGCCCGACGCCGCGGCAATCGGATAGGTCTCGCCGTGGATCGTGACCTCGCGGACCTCCGGCGCGCTCGCCGGGATCACGTAATCGCGCGACCGCTCGTACACGTACTGGGCCCGGCCCGAGACGTGCCAGAACGGCTCCAGCCGGCGCTGGCTCGTGAGGAGCACGACGTCATCGGACTTCGGGCGCTGGAGGAGCGAGCCGAGGCCGCTCCCGAACGCCTGGGTTCGCCGGTCCATCGCATGTTGGCGGAGCTCGTCCACGCTCTGGCGCTGCTGGAGGACGAAGATTCGCTCGGACCCGAGATGGATCTCCATGGACGCCGGACCCCTCGACAGCTGGGTGGCGCCGGAGGGGAAGCCCCGCCCCCGATCGTCGCCCGCGCCCATCATCCGCGACGGCGCAAGTCCGCGTGAGGCCGATCCGGGACCGGGTGGCGCCGGGCCCATCCGCAGATTCGGTCTCCCCGTCGAGCATCGTCTCGGCGAAGTCCCCGCGGCGTGGATGAAGTCGATCCATGCGGCAATCGGTAAGGGCTATCGTGGACGCTGGCGATCGCACCCCGGAGGAGCGGCGATGGACATCGGCAGGGTCAGCGGAATCGAGTTCGGCCAGGTCATCCGAAATCGGCGCGAGGCGCGCGGCATGGACATCGATGCCCTGTGCGCCGCGATCGGGGGAACGCCCGGCGTTGCCTTCCTCGCCCGCCTCGAGGAGGGTTCGGTCGGGGCCAGCTCGAGTCTCGTCCTCAACATTGCCGGAATCCTGGACCTGCCCTCCGCAGCCATGCTCAACGCGGCAGGCTATGCCACCGCCGACCAGCGCGTGCTCGCGATCGCAAACCTGTCTGCGCTCGACGTCGCCGATCAGCGCCGCTCGGACGCCTGAGCGAGGAACCGGTCGAGGCCGGCCAGAGCCTGCGGCAGATCCTCGCGCCCGAAGCCGATCCGGAAGTGGTTCCCCTCGAACCCGAACTGCGAGCCGGGCAGGAGGAGGACGCCCTCGGCCTCGACGAGGCGGGCGGCGAAGTCATCCATCGGCTCGGGGTCGAGGAGGCGGGCGAAGCCGACCGAGCCGCCGCGCGGGCGAACCCACGCAAGTCGATCGCCGTGGTCGGCGAAGAAGCGATCGAGGTGGCCGAGGTTGTCGCCGACGATCCGGCGCGAGCGGGCCAGCACCACGTCCCGTGATCGGAGTCCGATCAGCGCCAGGATCTCGGCCGGGGCCGACGAGCAGATGGTGGTGTAGTCCTTGAACGCCGCGCAGCGCGCCAGGAGGCCACGGTCGCGAGTCGCGAGCCAGCCAATCCTGAGGCCCGCCATGGCGAACGACTTCGACATGACGCCGAGCGACACCCCGCGGGCGAACGCATCGGCACCGGCCGTCAGGCGTTCGGCCTCGTCGAGCTCGAGGAAGCGGTAGACCTCGTCGGCGAGAAGGTGGATCCCGCGGGCGTCCAGCTCGCCGGTCAGTCGCGCCCACTCGGGCGCTGCCGGCAACATCCCGGTCGGGTTGTGCGGCGCGTTGACGACCACGAGCCGCGTCTCGGGCCGGAGCGAGACGATCAGCCGCTCCGGGTCGAGCGCCCAGCCATCCGCCTCGCGGAGCTCATGCAGCGTCACGTCCGCGCCGGCAGCACGCCCGACCTCGAAGAGGCTCTGGTAGCCCGGCCACGTGACGACGGCATGGTCGCCCGGCCCGAGCAACACGTTCGACAGGCAGAAGATCGCCTCCTCGGCGCCGGCGAAGACGAGGACGTCGTCGGCCTCGAGCGTGTCGTACAGGGCTGCGATCTCCACCCTGAGGAGAGGGTGACCGGGCGCCTCGGTGTAGCCGAGGCGCAGATCCGCCCACAGCGCCGCGGTCTCGTCGTCGGCCAGGTCGAGAAGGTCGGCCATCCGCCAGCCCTCGACGTCCGAGGCGCACAGGAGGTGCCGGACGGCAAACTCCCAGCGGGCGAAGAACCGCTCGAGGGCGAAGTCGGCGATGCGCATCGGGCGATGATCGCCGATCATCGCCGACGATGGACGGCGGAGCCGACACCGAGCTCGAGGTCGCGAAGTCCCTCGAGGCCGCCTACCTCGCCGCACGGGATGTCTACGGCGGGTCGGGTTTTCGCGGCGACGCCGCGCGGTGGCGAGCGGGCCGCGAGGTGCCTCGACGGCGTCGACGGCGACGGGATCTTCCTCGACGTTGGCGCCGCCAACGGCTTGCTCCTCGAGTCGCTCGTCATGTGGGGCGCGGAACGCCGCTGGAGGATCGACCCATGGGGCGTGGACACGTCGGCTGCCCTCGTCGCGCTGGCCCGCGATCGACTCCCGCGCTGGGCCGATCGATTCGCGGTCGGCGACGGGCGCACGTGGTCGCCGCCGGGCGGGCGGCGGTTCGACGCGGTCCGGAGCGAGCTCGGCTACGTCGCGGATACCGATCAGGAGAGGTTCGCCCGACGCCTGCTCGACGACCTCGTTGCCCCGGGCGGGCGGCTGATCATCTGCTCGTACCTCAGCACCCGGATCGCGACGAGTGAGCCGCCCTCTCCGGCAGAGGAAATCCGCGGCTGGGGCTGGGATGTGGCCGGCGAGGCAGCGGCGATCGACCCATGGACCGGCAAGGTCTTCACCCGGATCGCCTGGGTCAGCCGCTGATGATCAGGCGAGCGGGGTCTCGATCGCGGTCGGGACCAGAGGCGCGGCCCGCCGGACGATGGACGGATCCACCCCGAACACGTCGCGGATCCGCTCGTCGGTCAGGACCTCGGCCGGCGATCCGTCGGCGATGAGCCGGCCGCGATCGATCAGGACGAGACGCGGGAAGAACAGCGACGCCAGGGCGAGGTCGTGGAGGACCGCAACGATTGCGGTCCCGTCGCGGTCGTTCAGGTCGACCAGGAGCTCCATCGCCCCGACCTGGTGGCGAAGGTCGAGGTGGACGGTCGGCTCGTCAAGCAGGAGGACCGGCGCGGCCTGGGCGACGGCGAGGGCGAGGAGGACGAGCTGGCGTTCGCCGAGCGAGAGTTCGCGGGCGTCGCGGCCGAGAAGATGACCGAGGCCGACCCGCTCGATCGCGGCGGCGGTCGCGGCCCGGTCCGCGGGTCGGGCGCCGCGGATCGGGTCCTCGTGGGGCAACCGGCCGAGGGCGACGACCTCCTCCACCCGTGTGGCGAACGGCAAAGCCGCCTGCTGCGGGACGACCGCCAGGCGACGAGCGATCATCGAGCGCGGGAGCCGCTCGATCGGCGTGCCATCGAGGCGGACCTCGCCCGTCGCGGGTCGGACCAGACCGGTGATCGCGCGCAGGAGCGTCGACTTGCCGGCGCCGTTCGGCCCGATCAGGGCCACCCGCTCGCCCGCCCGGATCGTGAGATCGATGTCGCGCAGGACCGGCCGGCCGTGGTAGGCGACGGTGACGCCGTCGAGCTCGATCACAGCTCGTAGCCCGTCCGCGTCCGGCGCAGAAGGGACAGGAAGAACGGGGCGCCGATCACGGCCGTGACGACCCCGACCGGGATCTCGCCGAGAAGCCGGGCGGCGAGGTCGGCGAAGGCCAGCAGGGCTGCGCCACCGATCGCCGCCAGCGGCAACACCCGCCGCGCCCCCGGACCAACCGCCAGCCGGACGAGGTGCGGGACGACCAACCCCACGAACCCGATCAGGCCGCTGACGGCGACCGCCGCGGCCGTCACCAGCGAGGCCAGGGCGAGCATGATCGCCCGCTCCCGTCGGACGTCGATACCGAGGTGGACGGCCGCTTCCTCGCCGAGCAGGAGCCCGTCGAGCGAGCGTGCCCGAAGCAGGATCAGACCGGATCCGAGTGCGACGAGCGGAAGGGCGGCGCCGAGCTGCGCCCAGCCGGCGGTGTCGAAGCCGCCGAGGAGGTACGCGAAGATCTGGCGAAGCGCGGCGCCCGACAGGTACATCGCCATCGCCAGACCCGCCGCCAGAAGGGAGCCCACGGCGTAGCCGGTCAAGAGCAGGCTCGTCAGCGGCGACAGCCCGCCGATCCGCGACAGGCGATACACGGTGAAGACCGCGGCCAGCGCGCCGGCGAATGCAAAGGCGTGAATCAGCCCGAATCCGAGGATCGTCGCCCGGATCGGAATCACGACCGCGATCGCCGCGCCGAGTGCCGCACCGCTGGCGGTCCCCAGCACGTACGGGTCGGCAAGTGGATTGCGGAGCAGCCCCTGGAACGCGGTCCCGGCCACCGCCAGCCCGGCGCCGACCGTCATCGCGGTCAGGACCCGCGGCAAACGGAGGTCCCAGACGATCGTCTCGGTCTGGGGCGCCCAGGTCGCGCCGACGTCGAGGCCGAACAGGCGATGGGCGAGGATCGCGAGGGTGTCGCCGGGCGCGATCGCCACGGTCCCGAGAGCGACCCCGAGGACCAGGGCGGTCCCGAGGGCAACGACTCCGCCGATCCCGATCGCGACCACCCGCCCCGCCGGGCGCCCGAACGCCCGGGCGGCGATACGCGCCGGCCGCGGCGCTCGCTCGTCAGCGGTTGTCGCGGTCATCGGTCGATCGGGGGTGCGGTCATCGGCTCCTCGGCGCTCCCCTCATGGCGCCGCTGAGGCCGAAGCCGCCGGAGCGGCCGAGGGCGGGGCCTGTGGCGACGGGACCGCGGCATCCGGGTGGATCGCCAGGGCCAGCGCTCGGAGACCGTCGACGAGTCGCGGCCCGGGCCGGCTGATGATCACGTCGTCGACCGGCACGATCGCACCGCTCTTGACGGCGGCCATCCCGGCCCAGCCGTTGCGGACCTTGACCACATCGGCGGTCGTGCCGTAGGCCGCGTCGCCCAGGAGGATCAGCTCGGGATCGGCCGTCACGAGCGTCTCGAGCGGGATCTCGAAGTTCGTGGTGCTCCCGGTCGTGATCGGGGTGCCGCCGGCGAGGGTGATCATCTGGGCCAGGAACGAGTCGTCGGCCGCGGTGTAGATCTTCTGGCTGGCATCCAACTCGTAGAAGACGCGCGGTTTGGGGAAATCGGCAGTCGCTGCGGCCACCTGGTCGAAGGCGGCCTGCATCGATGCCGTCAGGTCGTTCGCCGCGGCCGCCTTGCCGACTGCGGTTCCGGTCAACTCGATGTCCTTGAGGACGCCGGCCACGTCCGCGGCGTAGACAACGATGACCGGCACGCCGAGCGTCCGGAGCTGGGCGATCTTGTCGGGCGGGTTGAAGCTGTTGCCGCCGGCAATCACGAGGTCGGCGCCGAGAGCGACGATCTTCTCCACGTCCACCTCGCCGAACTTCGCGACGTCGGGGATCGCCGTGACTTCGGGCGGATACGGCGTGAAGTCCTCGACCTTGCCGGCGACCCGGTCGCCGACACCCAGGGCGAAGAGGATCTCGGTCGTCGCCGGGGTGAGGCTGACGATCGTTTTCGGCTCGGCGGCCAGCGCCACCCGGGTGCCCTCGTCGTCAGTCAGGGTCATCGGGAAGGTCGCGGCGGCGGCCGACGGTCCGGCGGACGGCGGCGGTGGCGTCGCGGTCGCGGCGGGCACGAG
>JACCVQ010000229.1 GCA_013698095.1 Chloroflexota bacterium | reverse complement strand
GCGCGAGCCCGGCCCGGATCGGCTCGCCACGGCGCTCCCGGATCGGCGGCAGGCGGAGGGCTCGGTGCCGGCCGGCTGCCAGTCCGGCGGACCCGGCCCGGACCGGCGAGCTGGTCGTATGCCTGCTGGATGGCCAGGAACCGGGGCAGTGCGCCGTCGCCGGCCGCGTCAGGGTGGTTGATCTTGGCCAGGCGCCGATACGCGCGCCGGATCTCGTCCTGGGTTGCGCCCGGGCTGAGTCCCAGCGTCCGCCATGGATCGGCGTTGTGTGCCATCCACCGAAGCATGCCCTGACCGCGCCCTTCGCGTGGAGCGCTGGTCAGATACGCCGGCTAGATCAGTACGCCGGTCAGACCAGCTCGCCGAGCGGCGCCAGCTCGAAGTCGGCGATCGCCTCTGCCCCGATCCGGCCATGCGGATCGATGTCGGCCGGCCGGTGGTACCGAGCCAGGACCCGGAGCGACTGGCCATCGAGGACTCCGGCCTGGGCGAGGACCTCGACCGTCGCCGCCCACGTTCCCCGCTCGAAGCCGTCGCCGTCCTCGATCTTCAGCGCGATCCCCGACGCGCGAGCGGGCGCCGCGGTCGTGCCGGAGCCGGAACCCGAGCCCGCGTCCACGCTCCCGGTCCGGACGCCGGGCAGGATTGCGAGCCCGCGCAGGGCCTCCATCCCGGCCTTGCTGACGATCCGGCCCGGAGCGGCCTTCATCAGTGACGTATCCAGCCGATCTCGCGTGCCAGCGACCATCTCCGGATGGGCCAGCATCGCGTCGCGAACGCGGGTCAACGCCGGGGCCAGGGATGACCGGGCGTCGGCGTCGGGGACGGCGCCTGGATCGGCCAGGAGGGCGTACGCCCGGGCGATCTGGCGGAGGGGGAACGCATAGGTCGGGACGCCGCAGCCATCGATCCCCAGGCGGAGCTTGCCGGGTCTCGTCCCGAACACCCGCGCCACCACCGCCCGGTAGGCAACCTGGGCCGGGTGCTCCTCCAGCCAGTAGCGCTCGGGATCCCAGCCCTTGAGCCGGGACAGGAGCAGGAAGACCGAGTGCTGGCCCGAGCACATGTGGCGGTTCGGGCTGGCCTTCTCGCCGTCGCGGGCGAGTCGAGCAGCGGTCAACGCGTCGAGCGGCATGCCCTCCGAACCGGTCGCGATCAGGGTCTGGCTGACGCCGGCCCGGCGGTACATCGCCTGGAGTGTCCGGACGTGAAGGTCCTCGCCGGAGTGCGAGCTCGCCATCAGGGCAAGCTCCGCCGGCTCGAGGTCGAACGCCTCGATCCCGCCGGCCTCGATCAGGGCGACGACGCCGAACGGCTTGACGGTGCTCCGGAGGTTGGCGACGCGATCGGGATCGCCGAGACCGCGGATCAGGGCGCCATCGACATCGGCCTCGACGACGTCCCCGCGGTGGACGCTCTCCTCGATCCCGTTCCGCACCTGGCGGACCAGGATCGGGGCCGGCCGGCGGGTCGTCCGGCCCGGGGCAGGGCGGGGCGACCGGGTGATCCGTGGGGCGGCGCGGGTGCGCGTCACGGCCTGGGCGGGTGCGGGCGGAGTGGAGGGCTCGTCGGTCGTCGGCACGCTCCCGCGAGGATAGCGCCCGCGACCGGCGAATCGTCGGCGATCCATACCGCGATCCGGCCGGATCCGTTGCCATCAGGACACACAAAAGGCCGGCCGACCACGAACGACACCCGCGGGCACTCGGGGAGCCATCCGGATCGAGCCAGCCGGGCCCGACGGTACACGGTCGCTGCTCGGGTGGCGTTGGTCGAATCCCCTGCGAGGAGCGGCGGTTCGCCGTTCTCCGATGGCCAGCCCTTGCTAGGATTCGGCCCGACCGCCTCGCCCTGCAGCCGCGGTCGCCCTGACGACCGGAGGCCCGTTGTGTCGCAGCCGCCCACGCTCCACGTCTCGAGCCATCCGGCGATCCTCCACAAGCTCGCCGTCCTGCGCGACGTCGCGACCGAGCCGAAGAAATTCCGGGAGGTCGTCCGCGAGCTGTCGTGGCTCCTGGGCTACGAGGCGCTGGCCGACGTCCAGGTCCGGCCGCGCACGATCCGGACACCGATCGAGGAGATGGAGGCGGGCGAGCTCGCCGACCGGATCGGCCTGGTCCCGATCCTCCGGGCAGGCCTCGGGATGGTCGACGCGATGCTCGAGCTGATGCCGACCGCCGAGGTCTGGCACCTCGGCCTGTTCCGCGATGAGCGGACCCTTCAGCCGGTCGAGTACTACAACAAGCTGCCCGACTCGGCGACCGTCGACCTGTGCCTGATCCTGGACCCGATGCTCGCCACCGGTGGTAGCGCCACCGCCGCGATCGACGTCCTCAAGAAGTGGGGCGCGGCCCGGATCAAGCTCGTGAACCTGATCGCGGCGCCGGAGGGCGTGGCGGCGGTCGCGGCGGCCCATCCGGACGTCGAGATCCACTGCGCCGCGCTCGATCGCCAGCTCAACGAGAAGGGCTACATCATGCCGGGGCTGGGGGATGCCGGCGACCGCCAGTTCGGGACGGGCAAGGCCGGCTGACGCGCCCGCGCACAGGCGCGATCCCCGACGTGGTAATCGGTCTCGGGCGGACTGACGCGGGCATCTTCAGGGCCCTGTGAGGCGACGATCCCGGAGCTATCCGACCATGGGATCACGAACAGGCCGAGCCGGCCGGTGGTGGGATCGACCCGGACCACCGGACTGCCCATGGCCGTTGTGCCGGGGATCCTGGACGAGGTCCACGATGCGCCGTCGCGCGACGAGTAGCGGGTCATCGTGCCTTCGTTGCTGACCACAGCGTCCAGTCGGCCGGTCGCCGCGTCGAGGCTGAGCGAGCCTTGGCTCGGCCGGGCCGAGAGACGGGTGCTCGTCCACCGGCCGCCGGCATCGGTCGCGACGTACACGCCGTCGAGAGGGCCTGACTCGGGCCCGGCGCAGCCCCCGCCGCCGTCGGTGTTCTGGAGCCACAGGAGATAGGCTCGATCGCCTGGCCCGAGAACGAGAGACGGGGCCTGGAGATACGTCCGATCGGTCCCGGCGACGGTGATGGTCGATAGGTGCGCTCCATCAATGCGGGCGTAACGGAGCGCGTGTCCGGTGGTCCAGGCAACCCGGGCGTACCCGTCGTCCCCGACGCGAAGCGTGGTCGAGATCGCCTCCGGGATCATGACCTGGCTGACGACAGGTCCGGCCTGGGTCTCGTAATAGATCGGCCCGGCACCGTTGTCGGTCGTGATCGTGAGGTGACGCACCCCATCGACGACCCGGAACGCCTGCACGCGATCGGCCCGACCACCGATCTGGACCGGCTCCGACCACGTGCCGCTGGGGAGATGACGGAAACGCGTGTAGACGCCGATGTCGTCGAGCCCATCGTCGCCGCATCCGCCGTCCACGGGCGCGAGGCGGCTATACGCCACCCACAGTTCGTCCCCATCCAAGGCAAGGATCGGGTCGAGCTCCACCCGGTTGACCGGCGGTATGAACGGCGTTTCGGTCCAGGCGCCGCGGGCTGACGAAGCCAGATAGCGGATGCCGCCGTCGCAGACCGCCGCCACGTGCCTGTCCCCGGCGGCGTCGATCAGCGCAGACAACCCGGCGCACTCGCCGGACCGGACGACCTCGGGCTCCGACCAGGTCGTGGGCACGGCAGTCGGCCTGGGCGATGGCGGCCTCGGCGGGACCGCGGACACGCTCGGCGAGGGTTCGGCGACCGGTGGCAGGCTCACGGCGGCGGAAGGTCCGACGACGGGCGACCCGCCGGGGACGGGCTCGTCGGCGGGAGGAACGCTGACCGGCGGGTTGCCGGAGGCCGACGGCAGGGCGATCGACGGGACTGAGCCCGCGCAACCCGTCGCGATCGCAAGGGCGACACCGACAGCCACCACGGTGACGACACCTCTCAACCGGACCATCGAACCCCCTCCTGAACGCGCCGGACTTCCGGCAACTGACAGAGATGACGCCTGACTCGTCAAGCTGTGACTGGTCGTCATTCTGCGGCGACGCTGTCGCGCCGGCATCGCCGCGCGACCTACTGTGCGATTGCCGCTGCCCCTTTCCGCGCCAGCGTGCCGTGCACGACCGCCGCCAGCGCCTCGATGAGTCCCGGATCGGCATTGAGCGCGTCGATCCGCTTGAAGTCGAGTCCGTGTGCCTCGGCCTGTTCGCGCGCGCCGACGTCGATGTCGTACAGGATCTCGAGGTGATCGGCGAGGAACTGAACCGGAACCACGAGCACCGAACGCGCGCCGGCCGCGGCGATCTCCGGCATCAGATCCGCGAAGTCCGGCTTCATCCATTCGCCCGGGTCGTGGCCGGCGCTCTGCCAGCAGAACGTCCACTCCGCGTCGCCCAGGCCGGCCGCGGCCGCGACTGACTCGGCGGTCGAGCGGAGCTGGGCGAGGTAGTCGGGCTCCTGGTCGGCGACGCGCTTCGGCAGGCTGTGGGCAGTCATCAGGATGTGAACGGCCGAACGTTCGTTCGGCGCAAGCCGGCCGAGGGACGCGCGGACGCGGCCGGCGATCGCGGACACGAACGCTGGCTGCTCGTGCCAGGCGCCGACGACCGTCACCTCTGGCGCAGTACTGCCCAGCGCGACCCGCGCCGCTTCGATCGCCCGGCCGTAGCCGCTCATCAGGAGCGGCGAGTACTGCGGTGACAGGACGATCGCGACGACGTCCGTCACCCCGGCCTCGACGAGCATCGCGAGACCGGCCAGGACGGACGGCTCGGAGAAGCGCATGCCCATTTCCACGGGCCAACCGAGATGATCCGCGAGCGCGGAGGCCTGGTCCCGCGTGATCGCGATCAGGGGCGAACCGCCGATGACCCGGTAGCGCCGAGTGAACTCATCGACGAGCCCGGGATCCGGCTCGCGCCCGCCGCGGACGCGGGCGAGGTATGCCGCGACACCCGCGTGTTCGAGCGAGTCGGGCGAGCCGTAGGTCATCAGCAGGACTCCCGGCCGTACCTCGTCCGTCACGACGAGGCCCCCGCGACGGCGGGTGTCCGAGCGGTCTCCTCGTGGACCAGATCCACCAGGCGGCGGAGGAGGTCCGTGTCGGTCTGGGGCAGGACGCCGTGCCCGAGGTTGAAGACATGACCGGGCCGGCCGGCCGCCTCGCCGAGAACCGCGATGGCGCCGCTTCGGGTCGCGTCCCAGCCCGCGAGGAGGCGGGCCGAGTCGAGGTTGCCCTGGACCCCGCGACCCGCGCCGACGCGCCGCCAGCCATCCACCAGCGACACCCGGTGGTCGAGCCCGATCACGTCGCCGCCCGCCTCGGCCATCAACTCGAGCAACGCGGCCGTTCCGGTGCCGAAGTGGATCGTCGGGACGTCAAGCAACCCACCGAAGATCCGCCGGACGTGGGGCTGGACGAACTCCCGATAATCGGCTGGACCCAGCCCGCCGACCCAGCTGTCGAACAGCTGGACGACGTCCGCGCCGGCATCGACCTGGGCCCGGAGATAGGCGATCGTCATGGTCACGAGGCGATCCATGAGCTCGTGCCACGCAGCAGGCTCGCGATACATGAACGCCTTGGCGGTGGCGAAGTCGCGCGACGGCCGGCCCTCGATCAGGTAGCAGGCGAGCGTGAACGGAGCGCCCGAGAAGCCAATCACCCCGGCCGAGCCCGCGAGCTCGCGCCGGACGAGGCCGATCGCCTCGAACGTCGCGGCCATCGCCTCGGGCTCGAACGGGCGGAGGGCGGCGACGTCGGCCGCCGACCGGATCGGGTGGTCGATGATCGGGCCGATGTCCGGCTCGATCCGGAGCCCGACGCCCATCGGCTCGAGCGGCAGCATGATGTCGGCGAAGAGCACGGCCGCATCCACGCCCAGATCGCGGACCGGCATGAGCGTGACCTCGGCGCACAGGTCGGGAGTCTTGGCCAGCTCGAGGATGCCGTAACGCTCGCGCAGCTTGCGGTAGGCGGCGAACGACCGGCCCGCCTGGCGCATGAACCAGACCGGCGTCGCGTCAACGGGCTCGCGCCGGCAGGCGCGCACGAAGCGATCGTTCATGCGGCACCGAGCAAGGCGAGGATCTCGTCGAGCGGGCGATGGATGCCGAGCAGGATCGGGGTGTCGTTGACCGTCGATCGCCGGCTTTCGGTCGAGCGCAGGGCCCGGACGAGATCGCCGAATGCCACGAGGTCGTCGGTCTCGTAGGCGACGACGAAGTCCTGGGCGTCAAGCCCGAACGAGTAGGCGAGGGCCTGGCGGATCGTCGGGTAGTCGTGCCCCACCCGCATGTGCTCGTTCATGACGCCCTGGCGAGCCTCCTTCGAGAGCAGGTACCAGTCGGCCGACTTCGTGAAGGGATAGACGACGAGGTAGCGCGAGCGCTCGCCGTCGAACAGCGACTGTTCCTGGCTCGTCGGCTTGCGGACGTACTGCGACGGCCCGATCCGGCCGATCAGCGAGTGCTGGACGGTCAGCCAGCGGCCGAGTCCGGCGCGCAGGTCGGCGGCGGCGGCCTCCTCGAGGGCATCGACGCTCGGGGCCAGCCGCCACAGGAGGAGATCTACCCCGGGCTCGAGTCCGATCGATGAGTACGTGATCGTCCGGACGCCGGTCGCGCTCCCGTCGGCGTTCCCGATCCCGGCGCTTGCGGCAAACGCGCGGCCGTCGGCGCGACGCTCCTCCTCACCGAGCCGGCGCCAGGCCGGATCGAGCCCGAGCGCGAGGGCCTGGACGTAGACCTGCTCGTCGGCCGTCATCGCTCCTCCCGGATCCACGTCGCGAGATCGGCGGCGGCATAGGTGATGACGATGCCCGCCCCGGCCCGGACGATCCCGATGACGGCCTCGGTCATCGCCCGCCGGCCGTCGATCCAGCCGCGCTCCGCGGCGGCGGCGATCATCGCGAACTCGCCGGACACCTGGTATGCGGCGATCGGCACGTCGTAACGGGACCGTGCCGCGGCGATGAGATCGAGCCCGGGCAGGGCCGGCTTGACGAGCAGGATGTCGGCACCCTCGGCGAGATCGAGGTCCATCTCGCGGATCGCCTCGCGGCCATTGGCTGGGTCCATCTGGTAGGCCCGCCGGTCGCCGAACGCCGGCGCACTGTCAGCCGCCTCGCGGAACGGGCCGTAGAAGGCCGACGCGTGCTTGGCGGCGTAGGCCATGATCGCGACATCGATGAAACCGGCGGCGTCGAGCGCGGCCCGGATGGCCCCGACCTGGCCGTCCATCATCGCGCTCGGGGCGACGATGTCGGCTCCGGCCCGGGCCTGACTCACGGCTGTCTCGGCGAGACGTGTCAGGGCGCCATCGTTGTCGACCACGCCGCCAGTGTCGATCGGGCCGCAGTGACCATGGTCGGTGTATTCACAGAGACACGTGTCAGCAATCGTCACGACGTCCAGGTCGCGAGCCCGGATCCGCCGGAACGCGTCCTGCACGATCCCGTCGTCCGCCCATGCCTCGCTGCCCTCAGGGTCCTTTGTCTCGGGCAGGCCGAACAGGATGACTCCGCCGACCCCGAGCTGGGCGAGACGGGCCGCCTCGTCGGCCGCGACGTCCGGCGAGAGCCTGGCAACGCCGGGCATGGAGCCGATCTCTTCGCGGACGCCGGACCCGGGTCGCACGAACAGTGGCGCGACGAGCATCGCCGGGTCGAGGCGCGTCTCGCGAACGAGGGCGCGGAGTGCCGGAGTCCGGCGCATGCGACGGAGACGGACCGGGAGAGCGGCCGTCGATGCGGCGGGAAGCGTTGCGGGCGGTTGGTGGAGATCGAGCATCAGGGGTCCTCTCGGGTCTGGGCGGCGAGCGCGCCGGCGGCGATCGAGGCGATAGCGGTGGCGGACGGCGTCGAGGCGACGGCCAGGATCCGGAACCCGGCGAGGGACGCTGCTTTCGCTGTCTCGGGGCCAATGCACACGGCGGGCACCGACGAGAGGTCGAGCGCTTCCGCGTGGGCCAGGGCCACGAATCCGCGGACCGTGGAGCCGCTGCTGAAGACGACCGCATCGAGCTTTGCCGCCTCGACCGCCGCGCGCAGGAGCGGCCGTGACGACGCGGGCGCCTCGCGCGACCGGTAGCCGATGACATCGTCGACGATCGCCCCGCGCTCGCGCAGTCCTGCAGCGACTCGGCCATCGGCGAGGTCGCCCCGGACGACGAGGACCCGGTCACCCGGCTGTATCGGAAGCTCGGTCGCCAGCGCCCGGCCACTGGCCCGGCTCGGCTGGAAATGGACGGTGATACCTTCCCGGGTGAGGGCAGCGCCCGATGCCGCGCCGACGACCGCCCAGCTCGGAGCCGCAAGCTCAGTCAGGACACGCTCTGCTGCTTTCAGGATCGCCCGCGCGCCGTTGGCGCTCGTGACCACGACCCAGCGGTAGCTGTCGAGAAGACCGGCATGGCGGTCGAGCGCGCCGTGAGGAGGGTCGATCGCGACCTCGATCGCGGGGACGACGACTGGCTCGAGGCCGGCCTGCGTGAGGGCCGCCGCAAGTTCGCCAGACTGGGCGGCCGGGCGCCCGACGAGGACCCGGGCGCGGGGCGGCGTCGCGGCGGGTGGCGCGGCGGCCGTGGTTGGGCGTCCGAGAACGCCCAATGAGGAGGCGGCAAGACGGCTCCGATCGCGCCCGAGTTGCGTCGCCAGATCGCGCGCCATCGTCGCGGCCGAGTTTCGCGGACCCCGGCGGTGTCCGAAAACCGTGTGCGAGCCATCGGGCTCGGTATGGCCTCCGAGCAGTGCGAGATCGTCGCCGACAATCGTCGCCAGCGCGCCAATGGGCGAGCGGCAACCGCCGCCGGACGCAGTCAGGAAGAGCCGCTCCGTCTCGGCCGCCTGGTGGGTCCGCACGTCGTCGATTGCCGCGGCCAGGGAGACGAGCCGGGCGTCGTCGCTCCGGATCTGGATCGCGATCGCCCCCTGGCCCGGCGCCGGTGGCACGAGCTCCGGATCGAGCCTCTCGGCGATCCGCTCGTGGAGGCCGAGGCGATCCAGCCCGGCGCAGGCGAGGATGAGCGCGTCCGTCTCGCCGTCATCGAGCCGCCGGAGCCGCGTATCGACGTTGCCGTGGAGCGGATGGATGTCGAGATCCGGGCGGAGCGCGCGCACGTATCCGGTCCGCCGGGGACTGTCGGTGCCCACCCGGCTGCCGGTGGGCAGATCGGCCAGGCATCGTGCGCTTGCTCCGAGCCGAACGACGAGGGCGTCGCGCGGGTCAGCCCTGGGCAGGTAGGCCGCGATCCGGAGACGGGCGTCGAGGTTCGTGGGCACGTCCTTGGCGCTGTGGGCCGCGACGTCGACCCGGCCGTCGAGGAGCGCTTCCTCGATCGCCGCCACGAATGCCCCCTCGCCCCAGGCCGTGTCCGTGTGGCGCCGATCTCCGTCGGTTTCGATGATCACGAGCCGGGTCGGCCGCCCCTCGCGCTCGAAAGCCGCTTGGACGAGCCGCGCCTGGACCAGGGCGAGGGCGCTGCCACGGGAGCCAATGGCGATCCGCCCGAGTTTCATTCGGTCGCGCGACCCGGCCTGTCGGAGCTCGGGTGCCGACCGCCGCGACCAGTCTCGAGGCTGTGGCCTGTCATCGTCGCGACCAGCAGCCGGTCCATCGCCAGCTCCGCGGTCTCGAGCAGGTCGGTCGCCTCGGCCGCGCTGAATCCCCGGCGTCGCGTGGCCAGCGCCAGCTCGTGGTGGAACGGCGCTCGGAAGCGGAGGAAGCCCTCCACGGTCTGGCTCAGCGACAGCCTCAGCCCGGCCGCCACTCTGCCGTACTCGGCGGCGGACCTTGACGCGTCCCGGAGGTGGTGATCGGCGGCCTCGGCCTGGGTCGCATCGAGATAGTGGAGGAGGCTGGCTGCGAGGACGTGGCCACGCTCGCGGAACAGCAGTCGCTGCTCGTCAGTGAGGACCAGGACCCACGGTAGCTCCGGCGCGACGGCGCGGCTCGCCCGACGATAGGTCCGGGCGATCCGGCTCGGGGTGAGGCCGGCCCCGCCGATCGAGGGGCGACGGACGCGATCCGCGGGCAACAGGCGCTCGAGGGCGCTCCGCGAGAAGCGGCGATGGCCGCCCGGCGTTGTGAAGACGCGGAGCCGGCCGGCGTCGCTCCAGCGCCGGAGCGTCGCGGGCGAGACGCCGAGGACGCGGCTCGCCTCGGAGAGGCTTACCCAATCGGGATCGCGGGACGCCTGGCGAGTCACGAAATCTACTCAAATCTATAAAAGACTGTCCGACTCGCTCAAGAATCTATCACGACATTGACGTGTCCGCCCTGTCCGTCCTGTGGACCGATCGGCGGGGACGTCCGGGCGCGTCGTGCGCGCCTGCGGTCAGGCCGGGGTGGCGGTCCCGTCGCGGCCCTTGCCGAGCTTGCCCGTGACGGCCGCGCTTCCGTTCGCGGTCGACCAGGCCTGGACTGCGTCGGCGAGGGCCACCGAATCGGGCCGAACGGCGAGCCGCTCGTCGATGCCGCGGATGCCCGGGCCGAGCTCGCCGAGCTCGCCGCGATACGCGGGCTTGTCGCCATCGCTCCGGGCGATGGTCGGGTAAACGTCGAAGAAGCCGTCGCTGCTGACGACGATGTGCGCCTCGGGCGACGCGAATGCGGTACGGGCCATGGAGTCATTCCGATCGATCGCGCGCTTCGGACTGGGAGAGGACAAAGCCCGGCGCCTGCGACTCGCGACCCCACCATCGACCCCGCGGCCGGTTTCGTCAAACGTCGGCCCAGACGGGCCATTGCGGATGCCGTCCCGATCGGCCGTCCATGGCGGGTGTCCGGGCCCTCGGGCTCAACCAAGAACCGGAACGCCCGGAAAGCGACTGGCCGGCCCCTCGTGGGACCGGCCAGTCGAGATGCCATCGGAGCTGGCGCTCCGCGGGTTCAGAGCCGCTAATTGCCGCCGGCCGTGACCTCGACGGTCCCCTTCTTGAACCCGTCACCCTTCGTTTCGTCGGTGATGCCCGCGAGGGCCTCCTTGACGATGTCGGTCGTGTAGGCGTCGATCGACGGATCGGCCTTGATGATCCCCGCTGTCTTAGAAACCCTGACCGTCTGCTGCCAGAACCGCGGGTCGAGCATCCCGACGCCGAACGGCGACGGCCAGACCAGGGCGTTGACCTCGTTCATCATCCACTTCTGGTGCCCGGCGCCGAGCTGACTGCCGGCATCGGTCGTGTACTTGACGCAGTCGTCAGGCTTGTCGCGGCAGTAGATCCAGCCCTTGAGCGAAGCCCGCACGAAGCGGACGGCGACGTCGCGGTTGGTCCCGGTCTCGAGCCACGCCTTGCGCGCGAAGATCGCGTCCTGGAGCATCGCAACCCGGTACTCGTTCCAGTTGATGACGTTGAGCTGATCCGCCTTGTACAGCTGGCCGGTCGCCGCGTCAGTCGCCTCGAGGACCTGGGCGTACTCGTTGTAGATCATCGCCTCGGCGGCATCGACGTCACGGGCGAGGAACGCATTCATGTTGAACGCCTGGATGACCTTCTGGAACTGCTTGGTCGGATCGCCGTTGTTCTCGAGACCGGGCGTCAGGCCGCAGGTCAGGAGCCCGGCCGTGACCTCGTACTCGTTGCCGTAGTCCCAGACCCCGACCTTCTTGCCGGCGAGCTTGCACGGATCATCGAGGGCGGTGTCCTTCCAGGTCACCGACAGCGTCCCGGAGCGCTGGAAGATCTGGGCGATGTCGACGAGGTCGGAGCCGCCTTCGCGCGCCTCGAGAACCTTCGGCACCCAGCTGATCGTGAACTCCGGACCGTCGGCCTTCGTGCCCTCGACATGGGGCAGAACCTCAGGCCCGCCCGCGACGAAGTTGACTGTCAGGTTCTCGGCGGCGAAGTAGCCCTGCTTGTCGGCCGCGAAATAGCCCGCGAACTGAGCTTGCGGCGTCCACTGCAGCTGCAACCGCACCGTGGCTGCCGTCGCCGTGCTGCTGGCCGGCGGCTGCGAGCCGGTTCCGGTCGATGCGGGCGCCGACGCCGTCGGCGCGATGCTCGCCGGAGTCTGCGATGCCGGGGCGGTCGTCGCCGCCGGCGTACACGCCGCGAAGACCACCGCCGCGATCGCGGTCAGCGCAAATCCGCGCTTCCTGTCCATGCACTCCTCCTGCCTCGCGCACGGCCCCACCCGCAGCGCGCTCCTGCCCGACGTTGCACGTCGTCCGAGGCGGAAGGATACGACCTGGGGATCGGCCGGGTCACGCCCGTTCGGATCCGAGCCGGCGGCGAGGCGGTCACGCCCACGCTTGTTGAGCGCCCGGCGCGGCGCTTTGACAGGCCCGGCGCCGGCTCGGCGGGTCCGACGTCAGGTGTCACCGCGCAGGGCGGCGGCCCACGGAATCACGAGGCGCTCGGCGAGCGAGACGACGAGATACAGCCCGATTCCGGTCACTGCACCGAACAGGATGGCCGCCCAGGTGATGTCGAATTTCAGGGCACTCGCGCTCTGGACGATCATCCGGCCCAGGACGGAGCTGGAGCCGCCGAAGTACTCGCCGACGATCGCCCCGATCAGGCTGAGCGTTGTCGCGACCTTCAGGGCGGTGAAGAAGTACGGCAGGGCATTCGGGATCCGGACCTTGCGCAGGATCGTCCACTCGGTCGCCGCGTACGACCGCATCAGCTCCAGCGAGCCGGGCTCGACCTGGACGAGGCCGCGGGTCACGTTGGCCATGATCGGGAAGAACACCAGGACCGCTGCCATCAGCGCCTTCGACAGCGGGTTGAGCAGGCCGAACCAGTTGTTGAGGAGCGGGGCGAAGGCGATGATCGGGACCGCGTTGGCGGCGACCGCCAGGGGCAGCAGCATGCCGCGGGCCGTCACCCAGCGGGCCGACGCGAACGCGACGACGAGACCAGCGAGCGTCCCAATCACAAGGCCCAGGAACGCTTCCTGGAACGTTGCGATCGCCGACGGCGCAAGCGGGAACCGGCCGCCCCACCAGTTCGCCTGGAGCGCGGCCAAGATCGCCGATGGCTTCGGCAGGATGAAGCTCTGGAGCTTGAGCAGGTTTCCTGCCAGCTCGAGCGCCACGAGAACGCCGACGAACACGACGATCGGCGGCAGGTACGAGCCGAGGGAACGGGCCGTTCGGCCAGCGCGCCGGC
>JACCVQ010000184.1 GCA_013698095.1 Chloroflexota bacterium | reverse complement strand
GATCCTGGCCACGTCCACAACGGTCTTGCCTTCGGCGAACAAGGCTCGCATCCAGCCTGACTTGGACTTGAACTGGACCGGCGTGCGCGGCGTGGCCTTCCTGGCCCGGGTGGATGTCGACAACGATCAGGCTCCTGACGACCGGAAACCTAGCGTCCCTCGAGATCCGCCAAGAGCCGGTCGCGGGCGTTGGCGATGTCGATGACGTCAACTCGACGCGATCGTACGTTCCATCCGCGCCTGGCGATCTCGGCGACCAGGGCGTCGACTTCGGCAGGAATCGCTCGCACCACGATCCGCTGATCCATGTTGACGTAGCCATACTCGATCTCTGAAAGTTGGAGGCCCTCGTCCAATCCTCAACTCCTCAACTTCGTTCGGTGGCCTGTCGCCGAAGTACAGCGGTCAGGTCCGCTGCGAGTTCCGATGCTTGATGGTGTAGCGCTGGACGGGGCCGGGATGGCGGCGCGAGCACCGCGACGGCTTCATCCCGGCCGCTCATGTTCATGGTCATCGAGGTGGGGCTCGCAGCGTGTTCCGCACGAGTCCGCCATGCCGTGTAGCTGCCGCGTAGCAAAGCCGCAACCAGGGCGACGTGGGTCAGCCGACGCGTCGGATCGATCCGTTCAAGGAGTCGGTCAGCGAAGCGGAGGCCTCGATCGAGGTCCTCCTTGATGTCCTCGTCGATGAGCGCCGTCAGGCTGCCGTCCCATCCCCGGTTTCGATGCGTCGGACGGACGATCGTGATCGATCCTTCGGTGTCGATGGCAATCCGAGCCCGGGCTTGCTCGATGGAAAGCACAGACCCTTGGACGCGCGTGGAGGTGCCATCGGCCGCATCCAGAAGTGCCGCGTCGCCGAATAGGGCGTCTTGCATCAGGTCACGAGCGAGTTGTCGGTCTTCGAGCTCGGTCGGCCTGAGGACCGGCTGTCGCGGCCCCGAGGCCACCGCGAGGATCAGGCTCGTCTCGTTGACCGAATTCGGGGCGGGAATGAGCCCCCGGGCTCGGTTGAGCATCTCATCCGGGTCGGCGGTCCCAGCGGCCCGCGAGAGCTCGAGCTCGTGAAGCCCACGAATCAACTTGGTCTTGAGGTCGTCGGGATCGCGGAATGCAGGCGCGATCCCGCCACCGCTCCAATCACGAGCTTCCTGGATCAGCGCGGCTTGTTCGGGCTCGGGAGTGATGCCTCCCTGGATGACTACGAGAGTCGGCTTCGTTGCTCGGGCCTCGCCGAACTCCTCGTGAGTGGCTGACATGCCCGACGCCTGAACCGGCCCGTATCGCGCCCCGAGCAGCACGACAACCACATCAGCCTGGCGAATTCCTGCCAGACACGCGATCTGCGGCGAGTCCGGGGTCGCCGAGAAGTCCTCCGATCGAATGACCTGATGACCAAGCGTTCCGATGGCCTCAGCTGCGGCCTCTCGAAAGTCCTCGAACCCGCCGATCACCGAGCTGATGAAGATCTTCAATTCAGCGTGTCCTCTGACCTAGACGACCCGTTCAAGGTACTGGAGGAACGCCCAGACGTTGCCCGCGGTGAAATCCCGCTTCCCGCTGACGAGCTCGTTCCATCGCTCGAAGATCTCGCTCTCGAGGCGGTTCGGCGGACGTGTCCCGCCTCCCCCACTGGCGCAATCTGGCGTCGCCAGGGTGATGTTCGCGCCGTCCGAATGGGCGGAACAACAACGCAGACCGTCTCGCCGGCGCGCCGACGGGCATCGATCTGTTGATGAAGCCAGGAGAGCTCGATCTGGTCGACTCCGTACTCGATGCCGTTGATCCGGACCAAAATCCCCGATGCACTGGAGACCTTCGTAGCGCTCACCTCGACGGTCCGTCGCGAAATGCACCGACGACCGTGAGGGCTGCGAGAAGGACGACTGCAAACGTGACCGGGAGCATCAGCTCCGGCCGACGCGCAACAGCGAGCGCGAGCACGCTGCCCCCGATCGGGACGCTAGCCGCCACAATCGGGTGATCTGAGGCCAGGTGCGCAGTCAACCCTTGCTGCGCGACACCCAACAAAACCGGGCAGAACGGGCATGTCGACATCGATTGCAACTCCTGGCTACCGAGTGTCCTTCGGCGGGTTCGGGTCGTGACCGGGCGGCACGGTATCCGAATCGCGGATGCGTCCGTCCCGACCCATGATCGTCAGCTCCCCGCCGCCGTCGTTTCCGAGGATCTGTCGACCGCGATCGATCGCCTCATGCTGAGTTCCGAAATGCCCACTGGCCCTCTCGGCACCCGGCTTCGAGACGTCCCAACCGCCGTCCGGATTGGGTTTCACGATTCGTCGGTTGGCGCCCATCGCAATCTCCTTGTCGTCGGCTGGTCCCGATACACAATCCGCTCGACTCGTGCCAGGTGGGTGACACGGCGGCTCGGGCTTTCACCGTCCGCTATAGTCGACAGAGCGGTCGTAGATCGCATAATGCCTATCGGGAGAGAAGACGTCAACCATGGTAGACGACTCCGTCGTAGATGATGGACTTCCTTGGCTCGGCGACCGCATCCGAGAGATACGGATCGAGCGTCAATTGCCTCTGACCGAGGTCGCGAGACGCGCTCGAATATCGCGCTCCTATCTGTACGAACTCGAGGGTCGCGAACCCGCCGAAAGGCCAGCCCCTACTGCCGGCGTCCTATATCGGCTCGCGCAGGTGCTTGGCGTTTCGGTCGCGGACCTCGTCGAGCCTGAGCCGAGACGGGCTGCTGATCTCCGCGACGAAGACATTCCTGCCGGCCTGGCGGAGGCTGGCAAGAAGCTTGGGCTAACCCGTAGCGAAGTTCGCCATCTCGCAACGATTCGCTTTCGTGGCCGCCAACCGCAGTCGGCGGAACGATGGATGCTCTTGATCCAGCAATTGGAACTGTCGCAGGCGCTCGATGACCAGGCGGAGAAACGTGAGACCGAGCACAGCGACCGTTAGCGCCGTCGACGTCCGCATCGAGCAACTTTGCATGGCGGAAGGCGTCGACGATCCGAAGGAGGCGATCACTCGGAGGGCTTCGCGCCTTCTGGATCAAGTCGAGGCACGCGAAGGACTCGGCACTCTTCCGGTTGACTTGGATCTGGTGGCGTCGTTCGCCGGTATCGCCAGAGTCAATGACATTCCGGGCCTTGCTGTAGTCGCCCACATACGGCCCACCGACGACAAGCAGCGAAGCCTGATCGTGGAACGGCGTGCCGAAGATCCACACGGCCGACGGCGCTTCTCGCTTGGACACGAAATCGGCCATACGTTGTTTCCGGACTTCTGGACCGATCCTCGTGCGTGCCGCCCGACTTCAGACGACCCGCTCGCCGCCAACTCCGAGGACGCCGTCGAGGGACTGTGTGACCAAGCGGCCGCTGAGCTGCTGTTGCCGGCCCGCCTCGTCAGACCATTCATGCGTGATCGCGAGCTCGGCATGGACATGGTCCTGGAACTGGCGGGCGTCTCCGAGTCGAGTCTCTTCGCATCCGGGCGGCGGCTTGTCGATCTTTCAGATCGGCCGGCGGCTTTCGCCGTATTCACGCCTAGGTTGTCAAAGGCACAGGTGCGGCTCGTCGAACAAATCCGGCGGCAACCTTCGCTACCTGGATTCGCGGAGCAGGAGGAGCCCCAGCCTAGGTTCCGCCTCGACTACAGCCACGGATCACCCGACATGGTGTTCCTCCCCCGCGAAAAGTCGTTCTCAGCCGATCCCTTCACTCGGGCTCTCGGGTCGGGTGAAGTTGAGCACGCGAGGGACGAGGTCAACCTCCACGGCCGAACGCACTCGTTCGAGATCTCGGTGCTCCACGCCCCATTGAGAATTGAGGGCGAGATTCGAGATCGATATCTGGCAACCGTGATCCCGGCTTAGGGCCTGTGGCCGAATTGCGTGGAGGATCGGAACCTGCTAGCCGCCGGAGGACTCCTCGGAGCCGTGGAGGAGCAGGAAGCGCCACCGGCCGTCGTGCCGCACGAGTGTGCCGGTCAGGCAGTAGGGGATGACGCGTCGTTCTGCGTCCGCGACGTCGACGAACTCATCGCCGATGGCGACGAACGACGCCCAGGCTCCGCTGGCCGAGACCCACCGATCCCGCCAACGCCAGCTGTAGCGTTTCGGCGCGCCGTAGATGCGGCCGAAGAAGGCCTCGACCGCTGCCCGACCGCGGTGAGTCTCAACGCCCTCGCTGGGAATGACCGTGACATCAGGATCATCGGCAAGCAGGGCGAGCGTTCCGCCGAGGTCTTGCGCCGCGAGACAGCTGCCGAAATCGTCGATCGCGGCGAGAATGCCTTGGACATCGGACTCGCTGACCATCGATTCGACAATAACCCAACATGGCCACCAGAAGCACGCTTGGTCCAAGCGGTCGGGCTGGTCGATCAGGCGACGACGCGCCAGGTGAGGTAGGCGACCGAGGCGACCTCGAGCCAGGCTCGGGCGCTGGCCTCGCTGCCCTCGTAGCAGCGCGACAGGCGCAGCGCCGCCAGCGCCCGAGCTGGCGAAGGCGTGCTCGATCTTGTACAGCGGCCAGAGCGGGGTGAAGCCGCTCACGCCCTTCGGCGGCGCCTTGATGTCGAGCCGGACGTGCTTGCGCTCCGCGAGCGCCGCGAGGCCCCGATAGCCCCGGTCGCCGACGATCGCCCGGATCGATGGCAGATCCGCCAGATGCTCACCCAGGAGCTCACGCCCGGCCTGGACATCGTGCGGCCGGGCCGAGCCGGCTCGGGCCGCCACGGGCAGGCCCAGGATCTCGACCAGCAGGGTGCGCTTCGTACCGATCGTCCGGCCCGTGGGGGTCGGAAACCCAGATTCGATCACGCGGCCACTCCATGGTACTCGTGGATCAGCCCGCCGAGCAGGTCCCGTCGGCGAACGTCTCGTGGACTCACCGGCAGCGGGTCCCGGGCTTCGACCAGCGGTGTCGCGAGGGCGAGGGCGCGATGAGGCCGCCGGCGGTTGTAGTGCTCGGCATACGTCCGGAGGGTCCGATCGAGGTGCACCCTGCTCCGGACCGCGCGACTCGGTCCCGCCCCGAGTACTACGGAGCCGCGGCGTGATCGAATCCGGGTTTTCGACCCCCACGCGCTGCCGAGCACGGTCGCGTCACTGCCCGGCCTGCCAGCGTGGGCCACCCTTCTGTCGCCTGCGGCGAGCTTCACC
>JACCVQ010000176.1 GCA_013698095.1 Chloroflexota bacterium | reverse complement strand
CCACGAACGTGGAGGCGCGGAAGGCTACTGGGACAGGCCCATGTAGTACAGGGTGCTGTTCGGTGACGGCGGCTTGACGGTTCCGGCCGGAACGGTCGCGCTCCCGCCAACCGAGTACGGAACGGTTCCGATGAATCGCCCATTGATCTGGTCGACGGCCGGCTGGGCGTAGCCGGTGATCACGAACGCCGCGATCGCGACGACGCAGTAGTGGAAGTTGTTGCCGTTCGCGCCCGTCGAGCAGCCGGCCGGCGCCGAGGGATCATTCGAGGCGAGAACGATCGGGATCAGGACCGTCTGCTGGTTGTCGACCCACTGCTGGAGGCAGGCACGGACGTCGGTGGCGTTGGTCTTGCCGGGGTCTCCGGCGAACTGGAACGGGAGGGTGAACGCGGGGTTGTCCGGCGTGCACAGGGACGTCGCGAGGGACCCCGCGTTGTTGCTGCCATCCCACGAGACCCAGCCGAAGTTGCCCGGGCCGTTCGAGCCCGACGTGAGGGCGTAGACAGCGCCCTCCTGGGTCGGCAGCTGGGTCAGCCCGATCGGGAGGAGCTGACCTGCCGGTGCGCCGACCGGTTCCTGGGCGAGCGCGGTCGCGGTCGTGTTCACGTCCCAGGACGACTGCCCGATGATGCCGAGCAGGAACGTCCGGGGCGTCCGGTTGACGTTGACCTTGACACCAAGCGCCTGCTGGCCGCTGACCGTCGGCGGGGCCGTGTCACCTGCGGACACCGGCCCGAGATCGACGAACGACGCGCCGGTCCGCGGCCCGACATAGCGAGCCGCCCAGGTGCAGCCGGACGTGCCGCCCGCGCAGTTGTTCTCGGTCATCCGCGTCGACACGGCCGAGTAGACGTTGTTGCCGGCCGTGAAGGCGCTGCCCTTGACGTAGTAGTCGGCGAGGCGCTTCGTCCCGGCCATCGCGCCGATGTCGGCACCGTTCTGGGCGTCGCGCCGCTGGAGGAAGACGTTGCCTCCGTCGATGACGAGCCCGACCACCAGGATCAGGACCAGGAGTGAGCCTGCAAAGAGCGGCAGGATCTGGCCCGGCGCGCTGCGCACCCGAGCGGTGTTCATGGACGGAACCTCCACGGTGTGGTGACGGATGCGGATGGTCACTGGACGGCAACCTGGGCCTGGCCGACGATCGTCGGGGGCGCCACGAGTTGGCCGATGATGGGAGTGAAGAAGCGGAACTGATTGGCTCCGGTGCCGCTGGTGAGGTAGACCAGCAGGAGGTCGTTCGCGCGGCACTTGGCGGCAGTCCGGGAGTTGGGCGTTGGGGGCGTTCCATCGGAGCACGTCACCGTCGACGCGGTCGCGTCGAAGGTGTAGCCGCTGAGGCGCAGCTGGGCGATCGCCTTGGTGCAGGTGAACCGGTCCTGGCTCACGAGCGGAACGCTGGCCGGGCAGGAGAACGCGTACTGCTCGACGGAGCCGAAGCGAGCGGCTTCTCGGGCCGCCTGATTGAAGGCATTGGTGACGTAGACGTAGCGACCGAGGTCGATCAGTCCGAAGAGCAGGAGGGCGAAGAGCGGGAAGACCAGGGCGAACTCGACGAGGGCCTGGCCGCGCCCCTTGCGCCGACGGCGGACGTGCATCACTGGGCTCCCACGATGATCGTGCTGTTCGCGGCCTTGCAGCTATAGGCGAGCTGGTTCTGGGTGATCGCCGACAGGCTGTTGGACGCACCGGCCGGGTTCGTCGTCAACGCCCCGGTGAAGCCCGCAGCCAGCCAGGTCGACTTGGCCTGAGCGACGGTCTTCCTGGACCCGTCCGCGGATGGGTTGAGCGTGTCGACGAGGTTCGGCACCGGCAGCTGTCCGCCGCTGCACGTCGCAGTCGTGAGCGTGAGGCTCTTCTGCGTCCCCCCGACGATGATCGCGTTGGTCGCGGACGCAGAGCCGACGAAGGCGTAGTTCTGGGTCGCGTTGAAGGTTCGCGGGAACACGCAGGAGAAGACGCTTCCGGGCTGGCCGGAGGCGGCGAGCGACGCCGGGATCGGGCACGAAGCCGGCAGGACGCCTGCCCCCTGCTGCGTGACGTTGGCCGAGAAGTTGGCGGCAGCACCGCCCTGGTTGACGACCTTGAAGTAGAACCAGCCGGTCGGGTTCTGGACCTCGGTCAGGGCCGAGGACGTGTTCCGATCGAGGGTCAAACCGCCTGTCGTGTAGTCGATGACCCCGAGGGTCCCGTTGCCGCTCCCGCCGAGCCGGTACGGAGAGGCAAGGAGCGAGATCTGGAGACGAGGCGCGGGGATGACCTTGATGACGGCGGCGCCTGTCGTCTGTCCGGTCGGCAGCCCCTGCGCGTCGCCCTGCGCGGTCACGGCAACCGCGTCATCGCCTGACCCCGAGTTGACGGCCGTCTTCGTGAAGGTGCAATACACCATCGCCTTGGTCGCTCGCGGAAAAACAGCGAGGTAGCGGACGATCAGGCGCGACAACGCCGCGTCGGCGGCCGCCTCGTCCGGCGACGGCTCGAACTTCGGCCGCAGCCATCGCTCCGGGTTCACGAACGCCACTTTGCGCTCCGACGGCCCGAAGACGAGCCGCCCGCGTTGCGCGGCAGGGGCGAGGAACGTGCCCCAGCCGGTGAGGTCGTGACGGCCTCGACGAGGTCCGCGCGGGCCAGCGGTCGCCCGGACAGTGCGGCCCCGACCGCGTCGATCATCGCCGTCGACGTCGGCCTCGGTGAGATGGAAGTAGCGCCACCATGCGGGCGCGTGCCACCGCTCGAGGCTCCGGGCGGCCGCGACGAAGGCAACGAGATCGTCGGGCGTCATCATGTGCAGCGTCTGCCGGAAGGACCTCACCTTGACGAGTCGGCGCTCTTCCCACAGCGCCTCCCGGACGTCGCTCGCCCGGAGGCCATCGATCCGGGCGTTCGCCTGGAGCTCCGCCCTGCTCATGACCTGGGCGTGGAGGCCGACGATCCCGGCGACGACGTCGACCAGCCGATCGGGCGTGGTCCGGGTCGCGAGGTGCTGCCGCCCCTGTCGCAGCGCGAGGACGCGAATCCCAGCCGACCGTTGCCGCTGGCGGGGTAGCTTCACACCGGGTCATGGGTGCACGATACTGCCGCGACTCGGCGCGATGCGCGACACTTGGCCCCTAATGCGACGGCGGCCAGCCGCCCAGCCGGAGGACTGACGAACCGTGGCCAAGGTGACGATGCCCCAGCTCGGTGAGAGTGTCGCCGAGGGGACGATCGGCAAGTGGCTGAAGCACCCCGGCGACGCGGTCGAGAGTACGGCGACCCGATGCCGGGGACGCACCTCGCTCCGACCGAGGAGGAGTGGACGCGCGCTCGCAGCCTCGGCAAGCCGACCGTCGTCTTCAAGAAGGTGGGGATCAACCCGGGCGCCGAGCACACCGCCTTCATCAAAGGCGTCGAGGACTACGGGACCGGCGTCTGGCGCCACTTCTTCAAGGACGCCGGCGATCTGATCTCCCAACTGGAGGGAGCGCTTGCGGCCGCGACTGAAGCCCTGCGACCTGCCGGGTCGGTCCCGCTGACCTCGCCCGTCACTGTGCCGTGGCTGGAGACCGAGCGCGCGTCTACACCGGCGCCGGAATCGTGCTGGAGACGCACGTCGTTCCAGCCGAGCGCACGTCTCCGCTGCCGGCCGTTTCGTTCGGTGACCTCAAGCGGACGATCGCCCAGACGGCGGGCGACGAGGGTTTGTTCGAACTTGGGCAGGCGATCGACTTCTCGACCGACGAGACGGCCGTGACCGCTCGCGGGCGAAGAGTGACGGTCGCCGACCAAAGGCAGGCATGCGAGTACGGCGCGACCGAGCCGTGAGCGTCTGGGAGAGCCTGCCGACGTCGGACAGGATCGCTGACGTGTTGGTCGAGGCGCAATTCGCGCGTCGCGTCGCCCGCGACCTCCGCCTGGCAGCGGCCGCGCGGTGGGGACCGCGGGCAGACCACCGCTGTGGACCGGTCGAGAGGCTAGAATGTCGGCCACGCGCACATCCGCCGGTCCGAAGCCGAACGAGCACCACACCAAGACCTCAAAGGAGACCCGATGTCCGAGCGATCCCGAGCCGACGAGACTGGAACCAGGGAAGCACTCGTC
>JACCVQ010000144.1 GCA_013698095.1 Chloroflexota bacterium | reverse complement strand
CCCACGAGCCGCGGCCGGGGAGCGACGACCTCCGCGGCGGGCGCCGTCGGATCGAGATCGGCCTGGCCAAGGGTCCCGTCACCCAGGACCACGATCGCAGCGATCGCCACGATCCCGCCCATCGACGAGCCGGCCAGGGCGACCCGCCGGATCCCGCGCTCGCCGAGCCACGCCAGGGCGCCTGCGACGTCCTCGACCTCGTGCAGCCCGAACGTGGTGGGCGCGTCGTCCGAGCCGCCATGGCCGCGGAAATCGAGGCCGAGGACGCCGGCCGTCCGGCGCAGGGTCGGGCCGAGCTCGACGAGATCCGGCGCGACCGAGCCGGTCCACCCGTGGAGGAGGAGGATCGCCTCGTATGAGTCCGGTTGCCAGGGCGGTCCGGGATCGCCGGCGACGGGCCCCACCTCGGCCGGCAGCCAGCGCCCGCTGAGCTTCAGGCCGTCGCGGGAGCGGAGCCGGACGACCTCGCCACCGAGGGCGTCCAGGGCGGGCTTGAGACCCTCTTCCTGCGGCCGGACCCGCGGCGCATCGAGGAGCTTCCCCGCAGCGCGCCCGATCACCGGCCCGTAGCGCCGCCGTCACCGCCGGCCACGGCCGAGCCGCCGCTCATGCCCTTCCCGACGTAGCCGACGATGGGCTCGAGGAGCCGGGTGAACTCGGTCGGGATCACGAACTTCGTCGAGGGGCTGCTGCCGAGGGCCTTGAGCGCCTCGAGGTACTGGAGGGCCATCGTCTTCTCGTCGATCCCGGACGCCGCGCCATAGATCCGGGTCAATGCCTCGCTGAAACCCTCGGCCCGCAGGATCGCGGCCTGGCGCTCGCCCTCGGCCTTGAGGATCTCCGACTGCTTCTGGCCCTCGGCGACGTTGATCGCCGCCTGGCGATTGCCCTCCGACTCGGTCACGACGGCGCGTCTGGTGCGCTCGGCCGTGAGCTGGCGGTTCATCGCGTCCTGGACGTCGCGCGGCGGGATGATCTCGCGGATCTCGACCGTCGTGACCTTGCCGCCCCAGCGCTCGGTCTGCTCGTCGAGCTTGACCCGGAGGAGCTCATTGATCTGGTCGCGCTTCGAGAGCACCTCGTCGAGCGAGATGTCGCCGATGACCGCCCGGAGCGTCGTCGTCGCGACGCCCTGGAGCGCGCCGGCGAAGTTCGCGACGTTCACGACGCTCTTGAGGGGATCCACGATTCGCCAGTAGATCAGGAAGTCGACGTTGATCGGGGCGTTGTCCTTTGTGATCGTCGTCTGGCTCGGGACCTCGATGAACTGCTCCCGGACGTCGACCTTGACCGGCCGGTCGATGATCGGCACGAGGAAGCGCAGGCCCGGGTCGCGAATCAGCGATTCGTTCGTCCGACCCAGCCGGAAAACGAGCATCTTCTCGTACTGCTGGACCACCCTGACCGACAGATACAGGATGACCAGAAGAACGACGCCGATGAAGGCGACGACGGCGAGCACGATCGGCGTATCCACGGGGACTCCTTCGCGGTGTGTGCCGTCAGCCTAGCCGGACGGCTCGGGCTCGACGAGCGCAGTCAGGCCGTCACTGCCCACGACCCGGACCGTGGCACCGCGCGGCAGCGATCGACCGTCGGCTGCCCGGGCCGACCATTCCTCGCCGGCGGCATACAGCGACCCGATCGGCTCGAGCGGCCGCCGGACCTGCCCGACGGTCCCGACCGGGGCCGATCCCGGCTGGACGTCGGCGGGGTTCGCCATCCCGCGCGTCCGGAGCGCGGTCGCGGTGATCAGCAGCCCCAACCCGGCCGCGCTGACGGCCGCGATCGCGAGCAGCGGCAACGCGACCTGGACGGACGGTCCGAATCGGTCGGCCTGACTGTAGAGCGCCGAGCCACCGAGCACGAACGCCCCGACCCCTACGACGGTGAGGACGCCGTGGCTGGGTATCGCCGGTTCGAGGGCGAGGAGGATCAGCCCGATCGCGACGAGCATGAGCCCGGTCACGTCGGTCGGCAGGTTGACGAACCCGACGGCGGCCAGGGTGATCGAGACGACGCCGAAGATCCCCGTCAGGAGGTTCGGGCTCTGGACCTCGAACAGGAGCGCAAGCAGGCCGGCCGTGAACAGGAGAAACGCGACATTCGGGTCGGACAGGAGGCGGATGACGCCGCCCAGCGGATTCGTGACCGCATCCACGATTGGCGCGCCCGCCAGGTTGAGCGTGACGGCGCGTCCCGCGACCTGCACCGTCCTGCCGCTGGCGCCCGCGACGACCTCCTGGATCGTTGCGGCCATGCCGTCCACGACACCCAGCGCGACCGCGTCGGCGGCCGACGACGAGCGCGATTCGCTGACGGTCGCCGCGGCCCAATCGGCCGGTCGGTTGCGTTCCTGGGCGATCGATCGGGCGAAGGCGATCGTGTCGTTGCGGATCTTGTCGCCGAGCGTGCCGGGAATGTCGTTGCCCGAGGAATCGATCGGCGACGCCGCGCCGATCCGGGTGCCGGGGGCCATGAAGCTCAGGTTCGCGGCGAGCGTGATGAAGGTTCCGGCACTCGCGGCAAAGCCACCGGCCGGCGCGACCCACACGATCGTCGGCAGCGGCGCGTCGAGGAGCGTCCCGACGATCTCCTGGGTCGCCGCGAGGCTGCCGCCCGGCGTGTCGAGCCGAATGACGACGGCGGCGGCCGACGCCTCGGCGGCAGCGGCGATCCCGTCCCGGAGCTGGTCGGCCAGAAGTCCGTCGACCTCGCCGCTCGCTGTGAGGACGACGATCGCGCCAGGTTCGGCAGCGCGAAGCGGCGCCACGGCGACATGGAGACAGCCAAGCGCGAGCAGAAGTGCCGTGAGAAACCGGGCCTGAAGCCCCCTGTGGCGATCGGGACGGTGGCTCACCGACGACCTCCTCCGGTCATCGTACTGCGGCCTCGGCCTCCAGGAATTCGAACGCGATCCGGCTCCACGTTTCGAGCCGGTCCGCGACTGCCGCCACCTCTGACGTCGGGGCGAACCGGCCGCTGAGCTTGTCGGTTTCGCGAATGGCGACCGGCCGGCCGGCCGCGTCGCCGACGTAGACGAGACCGAGGTGGACCGCGCCGACCGGGGTCGTGTCGTCGTTGAGCAAACCCACGAACCGGAACGCCGGCACGAACGAGACGTCGAGCTCCTCGTGCCACTCGCGGGCGAGGGCGGTCGTCAGGTCGCCGTCGAGACCGCCATCCGCCGGGTTCACATGGCCGCCCACGCCGATCGAATACCGATCGTGGAGCCTGGCGTCGCCACCGGCCTTCGTTCGCTGCATCAGGTACCAGGCGTCCCCGTCGCGCAGGACCGGATACGGGATCACCTGCTTCCAGGCGGCATCGCCTTCCATCATCGAGCGCGGCTGGAACGCGCCACGCGTCCTGATGAGATCAACCATGGCAGCCACGGGGACATCCCGCAGCCCATGCCAGGCCGTGCCTTCGCCGAGTTCCGCGACGACGGCCGCGCTCGGCACGACGAGGACGAGCTCGTCGCTCACTCCGGTGCGCCGGCCGCGCCCGGCCCGCCGCCATCCCCGTCCGCGTCGCCCCTGGATGCGCGGTCTCGCGCCGCGGCGAATCGAAGCTCCAGTGCGACGCCGTCGATTGCCCTCTCCCCGCTCTCGACCAGCTCGAGCCACTCCCCGAGGACGCCCTGGAGGTCGCGCAGCCGGGCGGCGATCGCCGGTCCGTTCGTCGCGAGGATCCCGGCGCCCATCGCAGGCTCGCCGCGGGCCAGGCGGGTCATGCTCGCCCAGCCTCCGGCGGCCAGCGACGCCGCGGTCGGCCAGTCCGGGCGATCGGCCGTCGCCTCGACGAGGGCCGCCGACAGCACGAGCGGAAGGTGGCTGATCGCCGCGACCGCCGAATCGTGCTCCGCGGTCGTCATCCGGATCGGGCGAGCGCCGCAGGCGGCCGCCAGCGCCATCACCCGTTCCTCGGCGGCGTCATCCGCTGGCTCGGCCGGCACCACGACCCACGGCCGGCCCCGGAACAGGCCCGGATCGAGGGCCTCGTAGCCGCTCGCCGCGAGCCCGGCCATCGGATGACCACCCACGAAGCGCACACCGCGCTCGCGCGCCCGGGCGACGATCATGCCCTTCGTGCTCGCGACATCGGTCACGACAGCGTCCGGGGCAAGATCGTCCCGGAAGGCGCCGGCCAGCTCGTCGATCAGGTCGAGACAGGCCAGCGGTGGGGCCGCGAGAACGATGAGATCGGCTCCCCGGATCGCGCTCCCCGCCGTCGACGATGCCTCGATCCCGTCCGTCGTGGCGGCCCGCGGCCCCGCGCCGCGCGGCGTCCAGGCCGTGATCCGCGTGGCGTAACCCGCCAGACCTGCGGCTCGGGCGACGGACCCGCCGATCAGGCCGAGGCCGAGGAAGGCGATATGCACGCGCCGAGTATGTCAGCCGCGCGGCCGACGCTGCTATTCTCGTGGGGTGCAACCGGCCGTACGGGGCACGAGCCCGCGGAGGACTCACCGATGACCTCGGAACCCAAGCGAATCCGCGTCCTGCTCGTCGAGGACCATCAGCTCCTGGCTGATGCGCTGTCGGCGCTCCTCGGCCGTGAGGCCGACATGGAAATCGTGGGCATCGCCGGGACGGTGGCGGACGCCAAGGCGATGGCCCGCGAACGGCTCGACGTCGTTCTCATGGATTACCGCCTCCCGGACGGAACGGGAGCCGAGGCGACCCGGGCGATCAAGGCCCGCTGGCCGGCGGCCCGGGTCGTGATGGTCACCGCACTGTCCGATGACGAGACCGTCCTCGAGTCCATCCAGGCCGGCGCCGATGGGTACATGACCAAGGATCGTGCGGCCGAGGACGTCGTCAACGCGGTCCGGGCAGCACATGCGGGCGAGATCCTCCTCCCCCGCTCTGTGATCGTCGAGATCGCACGTCGGGTCGCAGCCGCCCGCGAACGAGGCGACGAGCGCCGGATGGTTGAGCCGCTGACAGCGCGCGAGCTCGAGGTCCTGCGGGCCCTCACCGACGGCCTCTCGACGCCGGACATCTGCGAACGCCTGTTCATCGCCCCGAACACGCTCCGGACCCACGTCCAGAACATCATGGGCAAACTTCGCGTCCACTCGAAGCTCGAGGCCGTCGCGTTCGCCCTTCGCTACCGGCTGGTCGAGCCGCCCCGCCCGGAGGACGCCCAGGCCTGAAGGCTCGACCTACGAGACGGGCTTCCGGCGGCGGGCACGGCGGCGCTGCTCGGCCCGGCGCTCGCCGTCGCCGACCGGGGGTCCGGGATCGGCGGCGGGGTTCTGGCGGCGGATGGAGAGCCGTTGCTCCAGATCGCGCCGATCGGAGTTCAGGAACGCCCCGCAGCGCGGGCACCGTCGCTCTTCCCTGAACAGTGCCTCGAGCGGCGCCACGGTGTAGATCTGACGGCCGCACGACCAACAAGCCAGCTTGGGCATGAGCGGATGGTAACGGACCGCCGGCCGATCAACCGCCGCCGTCGAATCGGGGAACGCTACGTCCGTCGGCGACCAACGCCGCGAGCCGAACGCACGAGGCGCCCGCGGGCTGCTGCGACGATCCCGCCCAAGGCCAGCGGCAGGAGGACCACCATTCCGTTGTCGGTGCCCTTGCCCTTGTCGTTGGCCGGCGCGCCATGGCCACACGGCCGCGCCGGCGGCGGAGTCGACTTGCGATGACCGGGCGGGCCACTCTCCTTGTCCGGACACGGCGGAGCGGGCTTCCTGACCTTCGACGTGACCGGGCTCGGCTGAGCGGTCGGTTTCGGCGTCGGCTGAGCGGTCGGTTTCGGCGTCGACTGAGCGGTCGGTTTCGGCGTCGCCCGGGCGGTCGGCCGCGGGGTCGCGGGCGGGCTGGCAGTCGGCGGCGCGGTCGGGGTCGTGGTGGCGGTGGCGATTGGCGCAGTGGTCGGAGTGGCGGTCGGAGTGGCGGTCGGAGTGGCGGTCGGAGCGGCGGTCGGAGCGGCGGTCGGGGTCGTCGTCGGAGTCGCCGTTGGGGTCGTCACGGCACTCGGGCTGGGGACCGGGGTGGGCGTCGCGATCGGACCACCGCTCGGCGCCAGCGACGACTGCGGCTCGGACGATGGCACCCCGGACGGGGAGACCGACGGGAGCGCTGAGGATCCGACCGTCGGCACGGTGTCCGTTGCGGTCGGAGTGGAGCCGGGGGTCGTCGGTGTCGCCCCTGAACTGCTCGCCGATGGGGCGGCCAACGACGGGCTGGACGTCGTCGTTGCCTGGGCGATGTCGGGTGAGGGGCGACTCGGCCCAATGAACCCGGCGGTCAGCGCAACGGTCGCCAGGACGAGGTTGAGAACCCCCATGGCGACGACCAGTCGGGCGCGTTGAGCGGCGGTCACGGGCTGGTGTTGGCTCCTTCCGACCGGCGACGCCTCCGCGCCCCAAGCAGGGTAATCGTAGCATCCGGGACCCCGTTGACGCCGTTGGAGCCGCGTTGGCGGTGTCCAGCGACACCGTCGCGAACGCTCAGCCCAGGGCGGCCTCCGAGCGGGCGATGTAGCGCGCCCGGCCATCGCCCGTGATGCTCTCGAAGAGCACGATTCGATCGATCGGCGACTCGATCGCGATGGCCGCGGCGGCGGCCTTGAGCGCTGCGACCGTGGCCGGCCCGGCCCGGACACCGTCGGCCCGGGCGAGCGTCAGGTGGGCCCGGAACGGTCGCCGTTCGCGCTCCCAGCCGGCGCTCGCCAGCTCGTCGTCGAGGCGGGCGGCGAGAGCGGCGAGCTCGTCCGTGCCGGCGTCGAGGTCGAGCCACAGGGTCCGCGGTCGGCCCGTGGGCGGAAAGGCATCGGCGCCTGCGACCCTGATCCCGAACGGTGCGCTGGCGGCGGCCGTCCGGGCGACGGCGGCGGCCAGGTCCGCGACTCGTGCCTCGGAGGTCGGGCCGAGAAAACGAAGCGTCAGGTGGAGGCCATCGAGGCGGACCCAGCGGACGCCGCGACCGACGGGTTCGCCGGCCCGGATCGTCTCGACCAGGGCGGCCACGGCGGCGCGAGCCTGGTCCTCGAGCGGAACGGCGACGAAGAGACGCGGCTCTTCGATCAAGCGTGCCGGCCGGGGCGTGCGGCCTGCTCCGACTCCCAGATCGCGCGATCGGCGACGAGCACGTCCCGGGCGCGAGCCGCGTCGCGCCAGCCGACGACGTCGACCGCCTTGTCCTCGAGCAGCTTGTATGTGTTGAAGAAGTGCTCGATCTCGACAAGCCGATGCGGCCGGACCTGGCTGAGATCCTCGACGTGGCGCTGGTGGGGATCTGCAACGGCCACGCACAGGACCTTGAAGTCCTCGCCCTGGTCGTCACGCATCTCGAGACCCCCGATGGGCCGGGCCCAGACGCGGCAGCCCGGGAAGGTTGGCTCGTCGATCAGGAGGAGGGCGTCGGTGTGGTCGCCGTCGCCAGCCCGGGTGTCGATGATGAAGCCGTAGTCGAAGTTGTAGTGGACCGCCGAGGCGAGGACGCGATCGAGGCGAAAGACGCCGGCTTCCTCGTCGTATTCGTACTTGTTGCGGCTGCCGCGGGGGATTTCGACGACGACTTCCACCACGTCCGGGAAGTCATCGGGACCGGGGCTCATCGCGTCCACTCGGTGTCCATCGGCGGAGTGTAGCCGTGCTCCGCGGAGGCTGTGGCGGGCACGGAAACGCCCGAAGGAACCGACTGCGAAACGGATGCGACCCCTGGAACAACCAGCCTTGATGTGATCTCGGCCGGCCGGCTCCCGGATCGGCGGTCGCGGCCCGGGCGCGCCTTGCGGCTCGTCCGTTCCGAACCGGCGGCGCTGCGCGGGTCACCCCTCGCCTCGCCTGTCCGTTTGCGTTGGCCCCTTCGGGCAAGACGAACCATATGCCCGCGTCTCGGGGCCGGCAATGCAGTTGTCCACGAACTTCCGACGGAGGCGTCGAAACTGTCCACGAACCTGCACATCGGTGTGGACGGATTGTGGAAGCAATGGCTGCCGAACCGTGCTAGGCGCGGGCTCGCCGACGCCCAACTGCCCGTCGGGTCAGCGATCCGGCCCGAGGGTGACCGGGAACCGCGTGTCGATCGGCAGGTCCAGACTGATGCCCGGGGTCGGCCACGAGGGCCGCGTCCAGCGTCCGGCCGAGGACGACATCGTCGACGGGTCGGCGCAGGGCTCGTTCCGGCCGCGGCGAGGCCGGCGAGCGCGAAGACGAGGAGGGTGGCGACGCGACGGGCGCACCGCCTCTCACCAGTGGCGTTCCCGTCAGTCGTTGTACAGCCGTGACGTCGGGCTGATAACCTCGCGGAGCTCGGCCTCAGACCTCGGAGGGTCAATCGTTGTAGAGGCGCTCCTCGATGAGCTTCTCCTGGACCGTCCGGCCGTTCGGATCGAAGCACGAGAACTCGAAGTGCTTCTCGAACTCGAGGTCGACGTTGTCCTGGCCGCCGCGGTTCTTCTCGACCGACACGATCACCCAGTCGCGGAAGCGCTGCGCCTGGTACGGGTTGAACTCGATGTTGACCTTCGCGACGATGTGATACTTCTCGTTCATGATCAGGATGATGTCGGCTTCATAGTTGATCGCCGACGAGCCGCGGAGGTGGAAGTTCCGGAGGCGCGACGCCTTCAGGCCCTCCTTGTCGGCCGCAACGATGCTGACCATCGGCACGTCCTCGGACAGCGCGACGTCCTTCAGGCCGTTGACCACGTAGGTGACCTTCTCGGTCTCGCTGCTCGGCTCCGGGATCTGGGGCACCTTCTGGAGGTAGTCGACGAACACCACGAGGCGCCGGTCGCCGCTCAGCTGGCGGTGCTGCTGGACGAGCTTGCGGATGTTGTCGACCGTGCTGGCGGTCTGCGAGCCGCGGAGCAGGAACAGGTTCTGGCCGTAGCGGGCGATCCGGTCGAGAGACGGGCGGAGCCGGGGGTTGCTCGCGAGCTGGGCCGCACCGCCACCCTCCGCCATCCACGTCCCGAGGATTTCCTTGCGGACGTCCTGGATCTTGATCGCGCCGGTCTTGTGGGGGAGATGGGCGAGGGCCGATTCCATCGCGATCAACCGGTTGAGGAGGTACTGCTCGTCGTGCTCGAAACAGATGTAGAGGACGTTGGCCTGGCCGCCGGACGCGATGTTCCGGGCCATCTGGAGGGCCATCGTCGTCTTGCCTGTGCCCTGGGCGCCGCCGATCAGGAGGAGCTCCCCTGCCCGCAGCCCGGTGCCGATCGTCTTGTCGAGTGGGGTGAACCCGAGCGGAACGGCCTGGTACTCGCTGACCTTGCCAGTGGTGACCTTGTCGTTCAGTTCGACGAGGACATCCAGGGCGGAGCGCGGCACCATGCTCCCGGTATCGGCGTCAAGGCGCCAGGTCGGAGCCGTGGTCGTGGGTTCGGCGGTGTCGGTCACGCTCGCTCGTCCTCCCGGTCAACGAAGATCGGGAGCATCGTAGCACCGTGGTTCAGGTCGACTGGGGACCTGAAAGTCCTAGCCCGAAAGCGGAACCAGCGGCCGCCTGACCTCGGCGGCCATCCGCCGCCGAGCGGCGCGGACGGTCAACGGCCGAAGTCGGCCGGACTGAGCGCGGAGACCTCGTCCCACAACCGGGCGATCGTCCTGATCGCGGTTTCGTAGTTGTCGAGATCCATCCATTCGTTCGGGGCGTGCGCCCGCTGATCGGGCGGGTCGAAGCCGAGCAGGACGACCGGCAGGCCGAGGGTCCGTTCGAAGCTGGCGCAGACCGGGATCGAGCCACCTTCGCGGATGTACACCGGCTCCCGACCGAACGTCGCCTCGAGGGCCCGGGCGGCGGCCTGGGTGGCCGGGTGGTCGATCGGCGTCAGGCTCGGATGACCGCCGCCGAGCTTCTGGACCTCGACGCGGACGCCGGGCGGGGCGATCGCCAGGACGTGGTCGCGGAGCTGGTCGAAGATCCGATCCGGATCCTGCGCGGTCACGAGCCGGCAGCTGACCTTGGCGTGGGCGTGGGCCGGGATGATCGTCTTGGAGCCTGCCCCCTGGAACCCGCTCCACAGGCCGTTGACGTCGAGCGTCGGGCGGGCGCCGCGTCGTTCGAGGGTCGTGTAGCCCTCCTCACCGTGGAGGGCCGGCAGGCCGAGCCGGTCGAGATACTCGGAATCCTGGAATGGCAGCTCGTGGAGCCGGCGCCGCTCGTCGGCGCTGAGCTCGACCACGTCCTCGTAGAACCCCGGGATCAGGATCCGGCCATCCTCGTCCTTGAGGCCGGCGATGATCCGGGCGAGGGCATTGGCCGGGTTCTCGACCGCGCCGCCGTAGCTCCCCGAATGGAGGTCGACCGCCGTTCCGGTGACGTCGATCTGGACATAAGTCATGCCGCGCAGCGCGATCGTGATCGCCGGGATGTTGCCCTCGAAGAACGCCGTGTCGCTGATCATGGCGAAGTCGGCGGCGAGGCGCTCGCGATTCGCGGTCAGCCAGGCGTCGAGATGGACGGAACTCGATTCCTCCTCGCCCTCGAACACGATCCGGAGGTTGACCGGCAGGCTGCCGCGCGTGGCCAGGAGAGCCTCCATCGCGCGCAGGTGCAGGTGGAGCTGGCCCTTGTCGTCGGCCACGCCGCGGCCGAGAATTCGGCGACCCTCGACGACCGGCTCGAACGGCGGCGAGGTCCACAGGTCGAGCGGGTCGACCGGCTGGACGTCGTAGTGGCAGTAGACGATGACCGTCGGGGCGTCGGTGGCGTGCAGCCAGTCGGCATAAACGACGGGGCTGCCGCCGGTCTCGCCCAGCTCGACATGCTCCATCCCGATCCGTTCGAGGTCGGCGGCGATCCACTCGGCGGCGCGGCGGCAGTCGGGCGCGTGCTCCGGAAGGGCCGAGATGCTCGGGATCCGGACGAGCTCCTTGTACGATTCGAGTCGTTCGTCGGCGTGGGAGGCGAGGAATTCCTCGAACGCCTGGTCGGTCGTAGGGGTCGTCATCGTCATTGCCCGATGGTAGCGGCCCAGTCGCGATCGAGCCGCCAAGCGACACCGGCCCGGTCCGCCACCGAGGCGTGCGGCGAATCGGGCCGGTCGTCATCGACCCGGGCGCGCGCAACACGCCCGGCATCGAAACGACCCCGGGACCGTGGGTCCGGGGTCGCTCCGAGCGTCAAGGTTTGAGGGGGTCAGGCCGGGGCCGGATTGGGCGAGGGCTGGACGCCCGGCGTGGGCTGATTCGGGCCGATGACGGTCGGGGGCGTGTCGCGCGTCGTGCGCTTCGGGGGGAGATCGCTGAACAGGGCCTCGAAGCCCTCCTGGTCGACCGTCTCCTCGGCGACGAGCTTCTCGGCGAGGGCGTTCAGCTTGTCGCGATGGGTGACCAGCACGTCCATCGCCCGCTCGTAGGCATGGTCGATGATCGCCCGGACTTCCTCGTCGATGGTCTTGGCGACCTCGTCGCTGTAGTCGCGCTGCTCGCCCATCGAGCGGCCCAGGAAGACCATCTCGTCGCGCTTTCCGAACGAGAGCGGTCCAAGCTTGTCGCTCATCCCGAACTCGGTGACCATCCGGCGGGCCAGGTCGGTCGCCTTCTCGATATCGTTGCTGGCGCCGGTCGTCGTGTCGCCGAAGACCAGGCGCTCTGCGGCGTTGCCGCCGAGGAGGCCCGCGATCTTGTCCTCGAACTCGGTCTTGGACTGGAGATAGCGGTCTTCCATCGGGAGGGCCATCGTGTAGCCGAGGGCCATGCCGCGGCTGATGATCGTGACCTTCGCGACGGGGTCGCACTTCGGCAGGATCCGCTGGACGACCGCGTGACCGCCCTCGTGGAAGGCGATGATCGCCTTCTCGGCGTCCGAGATGATCCGCGATTTGCGCTCCGGGCCGGCGACGATCCGCTCGAGCGCCTCGGTGAATTCGGTGAACCCGATCACCTTCTTGTTGCGCCGGGCGGCGAGGATCGCGGCCTCGTTGACGAGGTTGGCGAGGTCGGCCCCGGAGAAGCCCGGCGAGAGCCGGGCGACGGCCTCGATTTCGATCGCCTTGTCGAGCGGCTTGCCCTTGGTGTGGACCTTCAGGATCGCCGTCCGGCCTTTCATGTCCGGCCGGTCGAGGATGACCTGGCGGTCGAAGCGGCCGGGCCGCAGGAGGGCCGGGTCGAGGACGTCGGGGCGGTTGGTGGCGGCGACGACGATCACGTTGGTGTTCGTGTCGAAGCCGTCCATCTCCACGAGGATCTGGTTGAGGGTCTGTTCGCGCTCGTCGTGCGAGCCGCCAAGCCCGGCGCCACGCTGGCGACCGACCGCGTCGATCTCGTCGACGAAGACGATGCATGGCGAGTTGCGCTTGGCCTGGTCGAACAGGTCGCGGACGCGGCTCGCGCCGACGCCGACGAACATCTCCACGAACTCGGAGCCGGAGATGCTGAAGAACGGCACGCCGGCCTCACCGGCCACGGCCCGGGCCATCAGTGTCTTGCCCGTTCCCGGAGGTCCCACCAGCAGCACGCCACGCGGGATCCGCGCGCCGAGCGAGTTGAACTTCTCCGGGTACTTCAGGAATTCGACGACTTCCTGGAGCTCGGTCTTGGCCTCGTCGACCCCGGCCACGTCGGCGAAGGTGACGACCGTCTTGTTGCCGAGGAACATCCGGGCCCGGCTCTTGCCGAAGCTCATCGCCTGGTTGTTGGTCCCCTGGGCCTGTCTCATCATGAAGAAGATGAAGCCGCCGATGATCAGGATCGGCAGGAGCCCGGTGATCAGGATGCTGATCCAGCCGTTGTCGGGGGCGGCCTTCGCTTCGAGGACCGGCAGCGGGACCTTTCCGGCCTCCGCCCGCTTGGCCATGTCGTCCAGGACCTGGTTGGCCAGCAGGCCCGGAATCACGACGGGGTACTTGGAGCCAGTCGGGTTTGGAGAGACCGTCAGCGTCGAGCCCTCTTGGGTCACCGATGCGACCTTGCCCGCCTGGACGAGGTCGAGGAATTCCGAGTATGGCTTTGCGGTGTTTGGGGTCGACTGGTTCACGACGGTGAAGACAACGGCGAGCGCGACGACGACCAGCGCCAGCATCACGATGCCGTTGCGGAAGAACCTGGGATTCAACGGAGCCTCCGGATCTGTGGCTCCGCAGCGCGGCAGCCAGCCAAGCGAGTATAGCGTCGGTTCGTGGCGGTCCCCTGAGACGACGGTCCGGGGTCTGGGCGACCGATCGGCGATGGATTCGCCGGCGGGGCGGCTCCGGATGCATCAGGCCGCGACGCAAGCAGCTCCCGCCACCCTTGCAAGCCTGCCGCGATGCGCCGCCCGTCGACTGGGCCGCGGCGGGAGGGCCGGGACGGGTTTCATGACTCCCGATGATCACCACCGGCCGCGTGCTCGGCGGGCGATACCGGCTGCTCGAGGCGATCGGCGAAGGCGGTATGGCCGTCGTTCACCGTGCCCACGACGATCTGCTCGATCGCGAGGTGGCCGTCAAGCTCCTCCGCCCGGCATTCGCGTCGGACCCTGACTTCGTCGGACGCTTCCAGCGTGAGGCCCGCCACGCTGCGTCCCTTCACGACCCGCGAATCGTGACCATCCACGATCTCGGCGTTGACCCCGCCACGGAAGCCGACTATATCGTGATGCAGCTTGTCGACGGGCCGGATCTTCAGACGCAGCTCGCCCGGGACGGCCGCCCGTCGCTCGGTCAGGCGCTGCGGATCGGGGTCGAGGCGGCGAGCGCCTTGCAGGTGGCGCATGACCACGGGATCGTCCATCGCGACGTGAAGCCCGGAAACATCCTCATCGATCGCCACGGACAGGTCCGCGTTGCGGACTTCGGCATCGCGCGGGCAGCCGGCGATGGAGGCGCGACGACGGCCGGCGTCGTGATCGGCTCACCCCAGTACGTCAGCCCGGAGCAGGTCGCCGGCGATGACGTGACCCCGGCCTCGGACATCTACTCGCTCGGCGTCGTCGTCTACGAGCTGCTGACCGGGCGACGCCCGTTCGACGGGCCCTCGCCCGCCGTGGTCGCTCTGCAACGCCTCCGCGAGGATCCAGCCCCGCCGAGCGCCCTCGCTCCCGAGCTGCCGGAAGAGCTCGACGAGATCGTCTTGCGGGCGATGGCCCGCGATCCGGCGGCGCGCTTCCCGTCGGCAGCTGAGTTCGGAGTGGCCCTCGAGAGTTTCCGCCTTCGTGAGCTTGGTGGGGTGCGTCGGACGGGCAGCAGCGTTCGGGGCGATGCGCTGGCCGCGGCGGCCGCAGGTTCGGCCGATCTCGTCGGGGCGGCATCCGTGAACCCAGGGGCGGCCTCCGCCGCCGCGATCGCCTCGACCGGAATCATCGATCGATCTGCCGTGTCGGCCGGTTCGCGCACGACCCGGACCGCGCTCCGCCGTGCTCGGAACCGCGGCGACGAGCGACGTCGACGACCGCCAATCGCACTCGCCTTGCCGTTCATTGCCTTCGGCCTGGTGGTCCTGCTCGGCGCCGGCTGGTTGCTGACGTTGCGGACGGGGCCGGCGGCGGAGGGCTCGATCGGCCCGTCGGCGGCCGGTGGAATTGCCGAGGCCTCATCCACGGCCGAGATCGCCCCGAGTCTCTCGCTGGCGCCAAGTCCCTCCCTCGTGGCCAGCATCGCCCCAAGTCCAAGCGCCAGCGCCGCGCCGGTCGCCACCCCCCGGCCAACGGCGCGACCCACGCCGCGGCCGACGATCGCCCCGACGCCACGAC
>JACCVQ010000122.1 GCA_013698095.1 Chloroflexota bacterium | reverse complement strand
AGATGCTGCGACCGCGCCGGAGCGACCAACCCGTCAGATCGCCGACGGCGACCGACGGCGGACCCGGCTGCCGGATCGTGATCAGGCCTGCCGGCGTGCCGAGGTCGACGTCCGTGTGGCTGCCGCGAAAGCGGCTCGCGGTGACGCGGCCGGGCAGCGGGCCTCCGATCGCCGCCCAGTCCGGCCGGACGAGGAGTCGGACCGGATCATCGGCCGCCTCGCCCGGGCTGCCGCAGCCATCGACCCGCGCCCGGATCCGGACGCCGGCGACCTCGAGCTCGACGAGATCGCCGGCAGCGGACACGATCCGCGCCTCGATCTCGCTCGCCGGCCCGGTCAGTCGCGCTGCCCACGCGTCGACCGGAGCCTCGTAGACGTCGGTCGGCGTGCCCGCCTGGACGACCGCGCCGTCGCGCAAGAGAAGGACCCGGTCGGCGATCGCGAGCGCCTCCGCCGTGTCGTGCGTCGCGTACATGCCGGCAGCGCCCGACTCGCGGCGCGTGACAGCGATCTCGCCGAGGAGCCGATCGCGCAGGGGACCGTCGAGATGGGCCGTCGGCTCGTCGAAGAGGTGGAGCCGGGCCGCGCGCGCGAGAGCTCGCCCGAGCCCAACCCGCTGCTGCTCGCCGCCGGACATCTCGGCGGGGCGACGGTCGGCGAGTCGCTCGATGCCGAGCCGGGCCAGGATCGCGCCGGCCTCACGCCGAGCTGTCTCGGCCGCGACGCCGCGCCGGCGGAGCGGGTACGCGACGGTGTCGAGCGCCGAGAGATGCGGCCAGAGCGCCGAGCCCTGGAACACGACGCCCACGTCGCGCCGCTCCGGGGGCTCGTGGCGCCCATCGCCGGCGACGACGCGGCCGCCGATCCGGATCACGCCCGAGCGGATCGGGACGAAGCCGGCGATCGCTCCGAGGATCGTTGACTTGCCGGAGCCCGACGGTCCGAGCAGCACGACCATCTCGTCGGCTTCCACGGTCAAGGCGAGACCGGACACGACCGGCTCGCCCCCGTACCCGATGACGACTCCCTCGAGCTCGGCTGCCGGCGTCGTCACGCCCATCGCCGGGTGACGAGGACGAGCGGGACGGCGATAACGCCGATCAGCCCAACGAGGAGGGCTGCCAGCGCAGCACTGACCGTCGGGTCGCCGAGCTGCTGGGCGTTCAGTACGACGACCGACAGCGTCGCCGTCCGCGGACCGTAGAGCAGCGCCGACATCGTCAGTTCGTGGAAAGCGAACAGGAACACGATCAGCCAGGCCGCGATCAGCGACGGCCGGAGGAGGGGAACGACAACGGTACGGAGGGCCGCGGCCGGTCCTGCCCCGCTCGCCCGGGCCGCCCGGACGATCTCGATCGGGAGCTGATCCACGGAGCCCGCCACCTGGCGCTGGCCGAGCGCCCACAGCTTCGCGACGTAGGCGACGAGGATGACCGCGAGAGTGTCGCGGAGCCAGCCGCCGTACGCGAGGAGGATCGCGATCGCGAGGGCGGAGCCGGGCAGCGCGAAGCCGAGTGTCGCCGCTGTCCGAAGCACGCTACGGCCTCGGCCCCGTCGTCGGCCGACGACGACGAGCAGGGCCCCGAGCGGCACGACGATCGTCGCCGTGCCGACCGCCAGAACGAGACTGTGGACGAGGCCGTCGGCGAAGCGGGCATCGAGGGCCTCGCCGAAGTTCGCGAGGGTCCAGTTGGCCGGGACCGGGGCGAGCCCGACAGCGCGCGTCAGGGCGGTGAGGAGCACGGCGACGAGCGGCACGACCGCGACGAGGAGGATCATGCTCCCAAGGCCGAAAGCCGCGACCCGGCGCCGCCGGACGCCCGCCCTGGTCGGTCCCGCACGGCCGCCGGCGCTCTCACCCGTCCGGGTCGCGGGCCGGCCCGTGAGCCACGCATCGGCCGGGCCGACGACGGCGATGGCGAGCACGACAAGGGTCGCCGCCAGGACGCCCGCCTCGGCGAACAGGGCCGGGTCCGACGAGCGGGCGAGGTCCTGGTAGAGCCGGGTCGTGATCGTCGTGAAGCCGGCCGGGGTGCCCAGGATCGCCGGCACCCCGAACGCGTTGACCGCGAACACGAACGTCACGACGAGGGCCGACAGGATCGCCGGCCGGAGGAGTGGCAGCGTCACCGTCCGGAGCACCGTCGACGGCGCGGCGCCACTCGCCCGGGCGGCCCGTTCGGCGTCGGGCTCGACGCGAGTCGCCAGCGCCCCGGCCACGATCAGCCACGCGAGCGGCAGGGCGGCGACCGCGAGGACGAGCACGATCCCGAGCGGCCCGAAGAGGCCCGGAACCTCCACCCCGAACGCGCGATCGGCGAGGCCGCGGGGTCCATACGCTCGTGTCCAGCCAAACGCGGTGACGAACGGTGGGCAGAGCAGCGGGAGCAGGATCCCGGCTCGCAGCCAGCCGGCGCCGGGCAGCCCGCCGCGCTCCGTGGCCAGCGCCGCGGCCGTCCCGCCGACGACCGCCAGGATCGCGATGAGCGCCGCGGTCCAGAGGCTGTTCAGGATCGCGCCGCCGACACCCGGATCGGCGAGGGTGGCGAGGACGTTCCCGACCCCGCCTCCCACCGCGACGCCGAGCAGCCGGACGAGCGGGATGCCGATCAGCGCAACGAGCAGCATGACCGCAAGGACGACCAGCCACCGGTCCCCGAGGCGGCCCCGGGCGGCGGTCGTCGCCGCGCCGCCGTAGGCCGGGTCAGCCACCAAAGATCGCGCGATACGCGTCGAGCAGCTCCTTCTGCTTCCCGAACGCGGCGGACCAGTCCGGGCTGACCTGGCTGCCCTCCGGGGTGGGTCCGCCGGAGCCGACGACGGGCTGCCAGCCCGTCCCGGCGATCGCGGTCTGGCCCGCCGGCGACAACGTGAAGTCGACGAACGAGTCGGCTGTCGCCCGGTTGGCCGAGGCGTCGACCGCGGCAATCGGGCTGTAGATCGCGATTGCCCCGCTCGACGGCCAGGCCAGCGCGATCGGCGAGCCCTTCTTGATCGCGGTCCGGGCCGAGTTGTCGAGCGTCATCCCGACCTTGAAGCGGCCCTCGGCAACACCGCTCGTGACGTCGTCCGGGGCCTTCACCTGGGTCGCCGCGTTGTCCTTCAGCGCCTGATAGAACGCGGTCCCGTAGCCGTCGGCCTGGCTGAAGTACGCGAGCGCGGCGAATGCCGATCCCGCGAACCCGGGATCCGGAATCCCGATGGCGCCCTTGACGTCTGGCGCGAGGAGGTCCTTCCAGTCGGCCGGCCCGGGAGTCACGTCGGCGCCACGGATCATCACCATGTTCAGCAGCCGCGTCCCGAAGGACGTGTCGGTCCGATACGCAGCGTCGATCGCGCCCGCGCTCGGCGGCGTCCAGGCCTGGAGCAGGCCCTGGTCCGCGTACCCGGCCATGGACAGGGGATCGGACAGCCAAAGGGCGTCGGCCTTCAGCCCGCCCGACTGGAGATCAGTCGCGATCCGGGCCGCCACCTCCGCGGTCGGCGCCCGGAACACAGCGACTTCGACCCCCGGATGGGCGGCCTTCCAGCCGCCGACGACGGCATCGACGGTGTTCTGGGTGACCGACGTGTAGAGGGTGATCGTGCCGGTTGGCGACGCGAGCGGCTCGATCGAGGGCGCGCTCGACGCCGGGGACGAGGTCGCCGCAGGGGACGTGGCCGGCGAGGCCGACGGCTGGGTCGGGGAGGGCGATGAGCCCGGTCCCCCGCTGCAGGCGACGACGAGGATCATCCCGGGAAACATGGCGAGGAGCTGACGACTGCGGCGGCGGACGGCCGCAGGGAGGGCCGGGGACATGGTGGCGCACCTCTTTGTGGCGAAGCGGACGTCATCGGGTACGGCAACGGCCGGGAACCCGGCTTCCACGCTTGCCCGCGATCGGGCCTCATCGATCCTGTCGGAGCGGCACCTCCGTGCTGCGCGTCGCCGGTGGAGCGGTCAGCTCTGGTTTTCGATTCCTTCGCGGGCGCCGCTGTGGACGACGCGCCGGTTCGTGATCTCGAACTGGCGGAGCGTTGAGCGCCGCAGGAGATGGAGCTGGCGGCGGCTCAGGCGGTCGCACACCCAGCCCCAGTGGAGCGAGACCCAGTCGCCCGGCCGGAACGGGTCCAGGAACCCGACGCCGTCGACCGACCGCCGGGCGGTCTCGAGGCGCCGCTCGCCCAGGCCGATGTCGTGGCCGTCGTAGGTCAGCGGCCGTGACAGGACAGTCACCTGGTCGCCGTCGGTCGAGACGACCTGGCCCCACCGGACGCGGCACTTGTCGAGGTGCTCGAGGGGGGTCTCGAAGCGCTTCGTCTGGAGCAGCCCGACCCACGGGTAGACCCCGAACACGTGGAACGCGTGGTTCGGGACGGCGCCCTCGGGGATTGCCTCGGCGAGGTAGCCCCAGCCCTTGCCGGCCTTGCGCCGGAACCGGTCGAGGAGGGAGGCGCCGAAGCGCTTCATGTCGATCGTGTCGAGCAGGTCGCCGCCGAGCCAGTACGCCTCCACGACTCGCCGATCGAGTGGCGTCCGGATGCCCGTTGCGCCGGCGATGAACTCGAGGTACGGCCACGCCCCGGCGAAGCCGCGGGCGAGCTCGACGAGACCCTGGTCGAACGTCTGCTCGGAGCCGTACTCGAGGAGCGCCTTGTGATCGGGCGGGCCGCAGTAGCCGAGCTCGTTGGGCGGGTAGGCGTACCGGGCGAACAGGATCGCGCCGTTCGTCGGGACCTCGACCTCGTCGGCCGGGGGCAGGCTGGGGTCGGGCAGCGCTGGCGCCGCGAGTGGCGCCACGAGAGTGATCGGATCGGCGAGCGGGTTCATGGCCGGACCGTGACCGGATCGAGCCGGCCCGCGAGCGGGTCGTCGTCGGTGCCGTCGTACTGGAAGGCGGCGAACGGGTCTTCGGCCCCGCCGTCACCTTGGCCGAGAACGGTCAGGACGTCGAGGGCGTCGGCGACCTCGGCCTCGGTCATCTTCTGGAGCGCGAAGCCGAGGTGGATCAGGACCCAGTCCCCGGGCCCGGCCGGATCGTCCTCGAGCAGCCCGAGGTTGATGTCCCGGACGACGCCTTCGACGTCGACCCGGGCGAGGTCGGGGTGATCGGTTCGGAGCTCGACGACGCGGCCGGGGATCCCGAGACACATGGCGCCGCCCTCAGCCCGCAGCCGACGCAACGGGCTCGGCCGCCGCGGCGTATTCGACCGATTCGAGGGTCAGCTCGTCCCCGCCGGCGTGATCGATGTCGGTCGATCCGCAGGCCGTGCAGACCGCGCTGACGTCCTCGGAGGTCTCGACCGTCGCGCACGAGCGGCAGGTCATCGTGACCGGGATCTGGACGAGCTCCATGACCGCACCCTCGAGGTTCGTGTCGGCGGCGACGAGTTCGAGGGCCTGGTCCATCGGGCCCTGGTGGGCGCGGTGAAGCGTGCCGATCCGGACCCGGAAGCCGGCGACGCGCCGCTCCCCAGCCCGGCGCTGAACGGCCTCGACGATCCCGTCGACGAGCCCCACTTCATGCATCGGTGTCTCCTTCGCGATGGTGAGCTATCGATCCAGGCCGGTTCATCACATCTTGCGCATCCGGAGATAGCGCTGGATGTCACCTCCGCTCGCGACGAGGAGAACGATCACGCCGATCACCACGACGGCCAACAGGAACAGCACGATCTCCATTGGGACTCCTGTGACGGTGGGACTACATGTTCCGCATGCGGATGTAGCGGACGAGGTCCGGCAGGGATGCCACCACCATCGCGCCTGCGGCGGCGATGGCCACGAGAGCCAGAATCCGAGCGACGACCATCGATGGGTCCTCCTATTGGTTCAGGCCGCGCCGCTGGCGGCGGCGGCGGCCGGGGTGAATGCGGCACGGTCCGCGATCAGCGCGAGCACGACGCCGACCGCCTCGTCGACGGCGGCCTCGACACTCGGGCTGAGGCCCATGCCCTCCTCGAGGGTCTCCGGCTGGCACCCGACGATCACCGTCGGAACCGGCTCGCCACCGATGGATGCAAGGTAATCGAAGACGGCCAGCGGCTCCATCGAGTGGGCATCCGGGAGTCGACCGCTGCGCGCAATCGAGCTCGGCTGGAGGACGTGGATCGTGCCGGGTTGGCTGTCTCGGGCGATCGCGTCGATCAGGATCAGGCGGTCGTAGCCCTCGAGCAGCTCGTAGGCAAGGTGGATACCCCTGATCCCGAAGTCCACGACCTTCACGTCGTCCGGGACCGGCTGGCCGGCCAGGCGCCGGACGACCTCGCAGCCGAAGGCGTCGTCGGACAGGAAGATGTTGCCGATCCCGGCGACGAGCGTGCCGCTCATCGGGCTGCTCCTGTCGCGGCTGCCTCGACCGTCTCGGCCGCCGCATCGACGACCTCGAGCTCGTCAGGCGAGAAGTAGAAGTACCGGCCAGACGCTCGGTGGAGGTCATTGCCGGGGTCGTCGTCGATCGTGACCGCCACGAACTGCTCGTCGTCGACGCTCTCGAAGATCGCCTCGACCGTAGCCACGCGGCCGATCAGGAACGTGTCCATCGCATCGGCTCGCCGGACGGGCACGAGGCGGACGGACGAGCCCTTCGAGATCTCGCGATTGCCGACCTTCGCGGTCATCAGCTCGGGCGCGACCCGGGCCTGTGGCTCCCAGACCGATGCCGGTAGCGGGCCGTCGGTCTGGGGCGTCGACAGGGTTGGGAACTCGAGGTCAGCGGTCGGGTCGAAGGGCACGTACGGGACGTCGGCCTCGGACTCGGCGGAACGGTCGACCTCGCGACCGGCCGGGCCGCCGCGCAGGTAGCGGATCGCCCCGTGGAGCCGCTCGAGGATCTCGGGCGGCATGTCGTCGGCAGCGTCGACGATCGCCCGCGCGCGCGGGTCGGTCGCGCGGGCCTGGCGCTTCTCCTCGTCGCTGAGGGTCATGATTCGGAGGGTCAGGATCTCGTCGATCTCGGCCCCGTCGAACAGGTCGCGTGGGCTCTCGGGCGCAACCGCCGGGTGGTCCGACAGGATGATCGGCGACGACAGGACGAGATCGCTCGAGCCCTCGTCGCCCACCAGGACGGGCCAGACCTTGATGTTCCGACAGGCCGCCGCGGCGGCTGCGGCTGCGGCCGGCGGATCGGTCTGCGAGATGAACGAGCCGCCCGCGACCGAGAGGAGCGTGTGGCAGCCGAGGAGCGAGCGGCGAAGCGCCTCGTCGCGGCTCGCTGTCGGCGCACCGGCGATGGCGGCGGCGATCGGGGCCGTCAGGTTCTCGACCCGGACGCCCAGGCGGACGAAGCCGTCCACCGGCATCGCGGTGAGGAGGATCCGGCCGTCGATCGGCCAGCGCGTCCGGACGATCCGGCCCGTGGGCGTGCCGGCCGGATCGGCCACCGCCTCGATGTCCTGGCCGCCGTCGATCGCGAACGGGACGGCGCGGCCGGCCTCACCCGACGCGATCAGGTCCGCGAGCGGGACGTCGGCGATGTCCACGGCGCCCTCGATCGCCTCCTCCCAGGCCACGATCTCGTCGTCGCCGACCGCCAGCAGCGGGACGGCCCGGAAGCCACCGGGTGCGTCCGCGTCGGCGGCCTCGACCGCCCGTGCCTGGAGCTGGAGGAAGCGGATCCGGACCCTGACTCGCGGGTCGTCCGCGTTGGGCGCCCCTGCTCCGGACGGCGCGACGAGAAGCTCAGTCTGCTGGTGCCACGTCTCGGACGGGTCCAGCTCGCCATGGGCCTGCGGCACGACCACCCCGAACTGGAAGCGGACCCGGTTCTTCGATGACGACGCGTGATACGGGTAGAGCAGGTAGCCCTCGTACAGCACGGCGTCGGCGATGCGCTGAGCAGCGGCGAAGGAGTCGGCGTTCGGCCTCATCCGACCTCCACCTCCGCCCCGCGTCCGACGATCCTGACCGACGTCGACGGCAGATCGTCGTCGTCGGCCGTCGAGGGATCGGCCAGGCGGCCCGCCTCGGCCTGCCAGAGGAGCAGCTCGACCGTCTCGTCCCACGTCCGCACCGCGGCCGCGCCCCGGAAGCGGTGGAGGGCGTCGAAGCTGTCCCGCCGAAGCCGGATCCAGGCCGAATCTGGGAAGTACATGTTCATCAGCTCACGCCAGACCTTGACCGGCAGGCGATACGCCGCTTCCTGGTTCCAGGCGATCTGGTCGACCGCGAGGCCACCCGGGCCGTGGGCGAACACCGAGCCGCTGAACTGGAACAGGAGCGGGATCTCACCATCGTCGAGGGCGTGGAAGTACTTCGCGGCCGCGACGTCGAAGTCGTACGAGCACGGGATCGGGACGTCGATCTCCGTTTCGCCGTCGAAGGCCGGGATCATCACCGAGAGATGCGTCCACAGGAGCGTCCGCAAGGTGTCGCCCCAGCGCACGGGCTCGGCGAACAGCTCATACAGACGGCCTTCCTCGGCCGGGCTGTAGTGCCGGCGCTGGGCCTCGACCTGGACCTGGATCTTCATCCCGACCGCGTGGATCCGGCCGCCGAGCGCGTCGCGGATCCGGACCCGGGCCATGAGCGTGGGGGCCATCGCGTACGGCTCCGGCCGGGCGCCCACGATCGTGAACCGGAGGTCGCTCATCGCGGGCTCGCAGTGGCCGCGCCCGCCGCGCCGACAGTCCGCGCCGGTGGCCGGCTCCGCTCGGTCAGGGCGTCGAAGAACGCATCAATCTCGCGCCACGCCTCCTCGCCGCCGTCGAAGCCTTTCCAATAGCGGCGGATCGAGCCGACGAGGGCGTAGCACGCGTCGATCGGGACGATGAAGCAGCACGGCTCCCCGTTGCGCGGCCGGTGGACGAGCAGCGCCTGGACGTCGGGCAGCATCCGGCCAAGGGTCGGATTGGCAGCGACGAGCTCGTCCCAGACGTCGAGCGGCAGGAGCGACTCGGTCGCGCCCGCCGGGCTCGGGTAGAACGCGACGGGGTGGCCGGTCGTGGCCGGTGGCGCATCGCTCTGGTGGAAGAAGAACGCCATCCCGACCGGGATCTGGAGGGATTCCCATTGGCCGTCGGTCAGGACGAAGTCCGGGTCGAGGATCGTCTCCTCGGGGACCGCCCGGTACCGCCCGCCGGCCGCGCCGTCGGAGGTGAAGAGCATCCAGCAGCCGCGACAGGCGCACATCAGGCTGCGGCTGTCGACGTTGACCACGTGCGAGTGCGGCTCCCGGATGTCCTCGGCGCAGAACTCGCAGCGCTCACCTGGGATCGCCCGCTTGCGTGGCTCGAGGAACCGCTTCAGGCCTGGGACGACCGTCGGACCGTGGCCCGACGGGGTGCTGCCCCGGCGCGGCGCCAGGAACCGGCCGAGACCGTCGAGCTGGCCGCGGACCGGCACGCCGACCGGAGCGAACGGCGTCGGTGCCCCGTCCAGCCGCCCCGGCTCGAGCGGAAACGGGACATCGGCCGGGTGGTCGTGGCCCGTGCCCGAGTCGCTCACGCCGTCACGCCGCGCCGGTCGGAACGGCGATCCGGACCTGGCCGGCCTCGACGAGGAGCGGCAGCGGATCGAGATGGAGAGGTCCGTCGTCGGTCGAGCGCCCGGCGAGCCGGACGTCGAAGGCATGTCCGCATACCTTGCAGGTCAGGACGGTCTCGCGGAATCGCCCGTCGGCGACGTGGGAGCGGCAGTTCGGACACCGATCGCGATAGGCAAAGAGATCCGCGCCGGCCCGGAAGATCGCGACCGACAGGCCGCCAACCTCGAGGGCGGCCGGCGTCTCGGCGGGGACCTCGAGGTGTTCGTCGAGGGCGATCCAGCGGGTCGGGCCGCCGAGGGCGGGATCGCCGCCACCACCGTCGTCGGAGCCGGGTCGCGGCTGGAGCTGGATGAGCGGCGCCGACGGGCCGGCCTCGACATTCTCGGCCTCGATCCGGCTGATTTCTGGGGCGGCCTTGAGGATCGCCTCCTCGATCGCGAAGTTGAGCGTGACGGTCGACGACGGGCATGTCGAGCAGCTGCCTTCCATCCGGAGACGGACGACGTCGCCCTCGATGCCCAGGATCTCGACGTCGCCGCCGTGCGAGCCCAGGTACGGCCGGACTCGATCGAGCGCGGCCTGGACGCGGGTCGGCAGATCGACCGGGTGGAGGTCGTGGAGGATCAGGATGTTCGAGACGAGCTCGTCGGCGACGATCCCGTCGAGGAGCGGGCCATCGAGGACCTCGGCCTCATCGGCCAGCTGGAGCAGCCGACGCAGGCCCTCGCCGTAGAACTGCATGAGCAGGCCGACCAGGTCCTCGGCCTTCTCGGCGAGGCGCGGGTCCGAGGTCGCTCCGATCTCGGCGACCAGGGCGCTGATCCGCTCGGCGACCCTGCGCGCGTCGAGCGGCGCCTCAGCCTCGAACGGTGCGCCGCCGCCCGGCGCCAGCTCCCCACCGAACGCTGACTCGGCCTCGACCAGCTCGAGGCGTCGCTCGGCCATCGCGAGTGGGAGCAGGTGCAAGACGTCATCGCC
>JACCVQ010000118.1 GCA_013698095.1 Chloroflexota bacterium | reverse complement strand
TCGCGATGCTGCGCATCCGCGTCCCCGGGCCTGTCCCCGACGCTAAGCGGCGACAGCGGCGGCGAGAAGTGGGTGAAACCCTATGCGTTGGGCGGCAATGGTCCGGGGGAAGGGGTTGGCGGGACCGGAGCTCATCAACCGTGGCGATCCATGTTGGACAACGGCATGCTCATTTGACGGCGATGCGAGATAGGCGCGCAACGAATAGCCCTGGCGCGGCGTCCTCGGCAAGCTCAACGTCGAGTCCGAGCGGGTGTCACGATGGATGGGCATCCAGCATCTCGGCCGCCATCTCCTGGCTCGCCCGGGCTACGTCGAATAGGGCCTCGCCTTGCTGTGCGATTCCAGCCGTCTGTTCCCCGAGAACCTTGAGCTGCCGCTGAGCGTGGCTCCTCCCCGCGGCGGATCCCGACGAAGCTGACAATCGCCAAGAGAAGGGTCACGAGGCCGAGGCCGAAACGTTGCCGCGACGAGCAGCTCTCCCTCCGTCATGACTTGATCGGGGTTCTGCCGTCGCGAGGCATCCGCCCGCCGGCGTGCTGCGCGACGATCCATTCGTAGCCGGCCTCCCAGACGACCGCGTGTTCACCGTCGTGCCCGTGGCTCTCTCAGTGGGCGATCCAGGCGTCGGCGACGTCGGGCAGCAGCCCGGCGCCAATCAGTCGGCTGCGCATGGCCGCGCGCCGGGCCTTGATGATGCGCATCGGGTCGGGGCGACTCATTCCCCGCGCGGGCTTCCCATCGATGACGAGTGGCCCGCTGGGCTGGTCACCGGACGGCTCGCAGTCGCCCGTCAGGTCAATTCGATCGTCCTCGTGCGCGGTGGAGATCGCCTTCGTCCGGATTAGCCCGCACGCACCGCACGTCGCCGCGACGCCCGCCATCCAGGATTCACCCTCGCTGATCGCGTTGATCACCCAGTCGTGCTTCATCAACTCGTCCTTCGTAGCCGGGCTTCGCAAGTCACTTGGTCTCGAGGCGGTCATCGTCGTCCTAGCCGGGGGATGGTCCCGACAGGCACTGGCCCGTTCCCGCGGCTGGGAGGACCTGCCGGTCACTCCTGCCATCGTCGGCCACGACAGTCACGGCGTACGTCGGGTCGATGAAGTTGAGGCCAACGCGCGCCTGGGCTGGTAGATCAGTCGCTGTCGCGAGAAGGGCGCAAGTGTCTGGGTCCATGAACAGAAGCTGCGCGTCGGCCGGCAACGCGCTGCCCGCATACAAGAGACGGATACTGTCCTGACCTGGCAGCGCCCACATGCCCGAGACTTGGCTTGATCTCAACATCACAATCACCGGGCCGGGCGTGCCGGTGTACGCGCGAATGGCTGATCCGCTCTGCCCAGGAGCGCACCCGGACATCAGGAGCGCGACGACGGCCAACCCACCTAGCCGGGCAGACCCGACTCTCCTCTTGGTGCTCAAAGGTGCAGCGGCGGCTTCACGGCATCGCCAAATCGCCGGAACGTCCCGATTGTCGACAGAACCGACTGACGAAGATGGTCGTAGGTCATGTCCCGCCCATACACGCGCCACATGTCCATACCGAGCTCCAGTGCGAAGTTGTCATCGTCGCCCTGAGTTCCCCCAAAGAACGCGTTACCGACTCGCAGATCGACCGAGCCGATCCCGTGGGCACGACCGAGGTATCCGTAGTGAATCATGCCCCAGAGGTCGACCCGGAATGTCTCGGGCGCCGGGTCGTCCCGCACGGCCGTCCAGAAGAGGGCCGAGTGGCCCCACAGCCTCTCGATGTCGTGCTTGATGTCCCAGGGACCGCCCTCGCGGACCAGCTGTGCCCACCGCAGCCAGATGTTGACGTTGCCGGGCACCCACAGGCCAACGGTGCCAAGTCCGTCGACGCCATCCGCCGATCTCGATCTCATCTTCCCGGCGACATACCGAACAAGTGGGTCGAACCGTCTGCCCCACAGCACGCTGCCCGCTTGGATCGAGTCGCCGCGACCCTTGTTGCATGCGTGCGCGATTTGGGTGAATGGGATCCAAATGCATTTGCCGACGAGGCCCGCGACCGTGGCACGCGAGTGGTTGAGGTTATAGGCGGTGATGCGGCCGCCTGGATTTCCTCGCTTGATGCGGGTGAGGAGCGTTCCGTTTCCGTAGAAGCGCTTTGCAAGGCTCGTGAGCGTGTCGCCGCTCCGCACGATGTACCAGTGTCGTCCGTCAGCGTCCCAGCGCCCGATCGGTTCGCCGGCAGCGTAGGCGTAGAGGTGGCGTGACGGCGGATCGCTTGGCGTCCCGAGGAGGGAGTCCTCGGACAGGAAGCGGCCGAGGGCTGGGGCGT
>JACCVQ010000075.1 GCA_013698095.1 Chloroflexota bacterium | reverse complement strand
GCCGGGCCGGGGTTGCCGCGGGCAGCGCCGTCGGTCCGGAGGACATACCCGCGGCTTGACGATCCCGCGGAGGCCTCGCCGTCCGATGGGCTCGCGACCGGCGCGTCGGGCGTCGGCCAGAGCGACTGCGCCGGCGTGCTGGGCTCGCGGCTCAGTCGGCGTCCCCGGCCGACCGCGTCGCGTCGGTGACGGTCTGGTCCGGGGCCCGCCCGGCCGACGACGGGCTGCCCGGCAGAACCGGCATATCGACCATCGGCAGCGGATCGCGCTTGCCCGTCAACTTGCGCCAGACCATCTGGATCGGATCGTAGTACTTGTCGGCCACCCGCTCCTTGAGCGGGATGATCGCGTTGTCCGTGATCTTGATGTGCTCCGGGCAGACCTCGGTGCAGCACTTTGTGATGTTGCAGTAGCCGATGCCGCCTTCGTCCTTCAGGTGGGCCGTGCGGTCGGCTGTGTCGATCGGGTGCATTTCCAGACCCGCGCTCCGGACGAGGAACCGCGGCCCGATGAACGACTTCTCCGTCTCGTGGTTACGCAGGACGTGGCACACGTCCTGGCAGAGGAAGCACTCGATGCACTTGCGGAACTCCTGGACCCGCTCGATGTCCTCTTGCTGCCAGCGCCAGGACTCCTGCGGCTGGTCGGCCGGCGGCTGGAAGGCGGGGATCCGCTTGTTGACCTCGTAGTTCCAGGAGACATCGGTGACGAGATCGCGGATGAGGGGGAACGCCCGCATCGGCTCGACGGTGATCGTCTCGCCGGCCTCGAAGTCCGAGAGACGCGTCTTGCAGGTGAGCCGCGGCCGGCCGTTGACCTCGGCGCTGCACGAACCGCACTTGGCCGCCTTGCAGTTCCAGCGGACGGCGAGGTCCGGCGCCTCGTGGGCCTGGATCCATTGCAGCGCGTCTAGGACGACCATCCCGTCCTCGACCGGCACGCTGAAATCGACGAACTCGCCCGGCGTCGTCGGCGTGCCGCGAAAGACGCTCAGGTGGGCATCGGCCATCAGTGAGCCTCCGTCGTGATCAACTGGCGCAGGTCGTCGGGCAGCGGCGGCAGCGCCGTGGCCACGATCTCCATCGTGCCGCCGGACAGCCGGGTCGCGTTGTTCTTCGTGGCCCACGCGGGATCGAGTTCGGGGAAGTCGAGGCGGCTGTGGGCGCCGCGGCTCTCGCGCCGCTCCTTCGCGCTGCGGGCGACGGCCTCTGCGACGATCATCATGTTGCGCAGCTCGTAGACGAGACCCCACGATGGGTTGTAGGCGCGACCGCCCGCGATCCGGATGCCGTCCCAGCGGGCGCGCAGGTCGGCGAGCAGGCGGATCGCCTCGTCGAGATCCTCCTCGTTCCGGAAGATGCCGACGAGCGAGCCCATTGTCGCCTGGAGCTCTTCGTGGACCCGGTACGGATCGTCGCCGCCGGCGTCGCCTTCTTCCTCGCCGGACCCGAAGGGCGCGGCCAGCTCCGCCGCAGCCGCCCGGACCGCGGTCGGGTCGACGTGCGGCATCTCCGGCTGGGTCGCCGCGTCGGCGGCCGCGGCAGCGCCCGTCCGCTGACCGAAGACGAGCAGGTCCGACAGCGAGTTGCCCCCAAGGCGGTTGGCGCCGTGCATCCCGGCCGCGACCTCGCCGGCGGCGTAGAGACCGGTTCGGGTGGTCGCGCCCGTCTCGGCATCGACCCGGATACCGCCCATCATGTAGTGGGTCGTGGGACCAACCTCCATCGGCCCCGCTGTGATGTCGACGTCGGCGAGCTCCTTGAACTGGTCGTACATCGAGGGCAGCTTGCGCCGGACGTGCTCGGGCGGGAGGTAGCTGATGTCGAGGAAGACGCCGCCGTGCGGCGATCCTCGGCCCTCGCGGACCTCGGTGTAGATCGCCCGGGCGACGTTGTCGCGGGTCGAGAGCTCGGGTGGCCGGCGGGCGTCGGTGGTCTGCCCGGAGCTCTGGGCGTCGACCCAGCGGGACGCCTCCTCGTCGGTCGCGGCGTACTCGTGACGGCGATCCTCGGGCAGGTACTTCCACATGAACCGCTCGCCGTCCTTGTTGCGCAGGATGCCGCCCTCGCCGCGGACGGCCTCGGTCACGAGCAGGCCCCGGACGCCGGGCGGCCAGACCATCCCGGTCGGGTGGAACTGGACGAACTCCATGTCGATCAGCTCCGCCCCGGCCAGGTACGCCAGGGCCTGGCCGTCGCCGGAGTATTCCCACGAGTTCGAGGTCACCTGGTAGGCCCGCCCGATGCCGCCGGTTGCGAGGACGATCGCTTTGGCCGGGAAGAGTACCGTCTGGCCGGTCGTCCGCCAGTAGCCGAACGCGCCCTTGACCCGGTCCGGCCGAGCCAGGAGGTGGGTGACGGTGCACTCCATGTAGACCTTGATCCCGGCCGCGACCGCCCGATCCTGCAGCGTCCGGATCATCTCGAGCCCGGTCCGGTCCCCGACGTGGGCCAGGCGCGGATATGTGTGGCCGCCGAACGGCCGCTGCAGGATTCGCCCATCGCGCGTCCGGTCGAACACCGCTCCCCAGTACTCGAGCTCGCGGACCCGGTCGGGCGCCTCCTTGGCGTGCAGCTCGGCCATCCGCGGGTTGTTCAGGAGCTTGCCGCCGACCATGGTGTCGCGGAAGTGGACCTGCCAGGTGTCGTGCTCTTCGACGTGGCCGAGCGCCGCGGCGACGCCGCCCTCTGCCATGACCGTGTGCGCCTTGCCCAGGAGCGACTTGCACACGAGCCCGACCGAGGCGCCCTGCTCGGCGGCCTCGATGGCGGCCCGCAGCCCAGCCCCGCCCGCGCCGATGACGAGGACGTCGTGGGGATGCCGCTCCGGCGCGTCGTTCACAGGCGGATGGCGGGATCGACAAGGATCCCGAGGGCCAGGAGGCGCACGTACACGTCCGCGAGGCTCACCGAGATGAAGCTCATCCAGGCCCACGCCATGTGGTGGCGGTTGAGCGTCGTGAGCCGCTGCCAGAGCGAGTATTGGACCTTGGCGCTGCGCGAGCATGAGAAGCAGTCGAGTCTGCCGCCCGCGAGATGCCGGAGCGAGTTACACGAGAGCGAAAAGCCGCTCAGGAGCACGACGTTGACGAAGAAGATGACGTTGCCGAGCCCGATCCGGGGGCCGCTGGCCGGGAACAGGGCTCCGATCGCGTCGATCCAGAGGAACGTCAACGGAATGAACGCGAGGTACAGGAAGTAGCGGTGGAAGTTCTGGAGGATGAATGGGAACGCCGCCTCCATCTTGTAGCCACGATGGATCGTCGGCTCCCCGACTGCACAGCCCGGCGGGTCGGCGAAGTAGAACCGGTAGTAGGCCTTGCGGTAGTAGTAGCAGGTGGCCCGGAATCCAAGCGGGATCCACAGGATCAGAAGGCCCGGGCTGATGAACCACGGCAGCTGTCCCTCGAAGACGAGCGGCGAGAACAGTGGCGACAGGTAGCCGTCGACATGGTAGGCAGGCCCGCCCAGCGGGTTCCAGACGATCCCGCTGAAGAACAGGTAGCCCGCAAGCGTCGTGAACAGGATGGCCTGGACGCCCGGGGCAAGCCACCATCGGTCGCGTCGACGAGTCACGCCCAGGCCGGCCGGTGCGGTTCCGGGCGGCTTGACGGTGGTCCGGGCAGTCGTCATCGCGTCAGGCATCACCGGCAACGGCAAGGGCAGCGGCGGGGGCCGATGCCGTTCCGAGGTTCTCGATGATCGCGTCGGCGTACTCGCTCGTTCCGGCCTCGCCGCCGAGGTCGTAGGTCGTCCGCCGTCCGTCGGCGATGACGGCCCGGAGCGCGCCCTCGAGCCGCTCGGCGGCGCTCTGCTCGCCGAGGTGGCGGAGCATCAGGACGCCGCTCAGGATCAGCGCCGTCGGGTTGGCCTTGTTCAGCCCGGCGTACTTGGGGGCCGAGCCGTGGACCGGCTCGAAAACCGCGGCCTCCGTCCCGATGTTGGCGCCGGGCGCGACGCCGAGCCCGCCGACCAGACCGGCACACAGGTCGCTGACGATGTCGCCGTACAGGTTCGGAAGGACGAGCACGTCGTACAGGTCCGGCTTCTGGACCAGCTGCATACACATGTTGTCGACGATCCGGTCCTCGAACTCGATCCGCCCGTCGTAGTCCGCGGCGACGGTCCGGCAGCTCTCGAGGAACAGCCCATCGGACAGTTTCATGATGTTCGCCTTGTGGACCGCGGTGACCTTGTGGCGGCCATTGGCGATCGCGTAGTCGAAGGCGTAGCGGGCGATCCGCTCGGATGCGGCCCGGGTGATGATCTTGATGCTCTCGGCCGCGTCGGGGCCGACCATGTGCTCGATCCCGGCGTACAGGTCCTCGGTGTTCTCACGGACGATAACGAGGTCGACGTCCTCGTAGCGCGTCTCGAGGCCTTTCATCGAGCGGGCGGGGCGGACGTTGGCGTACAGGCCGAGCGCCTGGCGGAGGGTGACGTTGGCGCTCCGGAAGCCGCCCCCAACCGGGGTCGTGATCGGACCCTTGAGGGCGACCTTGTTGCGCCGGATCGACTCGAGGACAGGCTCCGGAAGCGGCGTCCCGTGCTCGGCGATCATCGCCTCGCCGGCCTCCTGGACCTCCCATTCGAACGCGACGCCGGTCGCATCGAGCACGCGGCAGGTCGCCTCCGCCAGCTCCGGACCGATGCCGTCGCCAGGGATCAGGGTGACGCGGTGGGCCATGGCCGCCATTCTAGCCGGGCGACTGGAGTGGCGATTGCCGGGTCCCCGGAGCTGCGTCGAGCGGACGTGGTTGGCGCGAACCAGACGGTTATTCTTGGGCTCGCAGGCGACCATTCTGGTTCGGTACGGCATGATGTGCCGGCGTGTACGGACGGCGGTCGACGATCGCCGCACCTCGGGAGGGACATCGTGACCACGAACGACCCGGCGACGACGGCATCGCCCGATTCCCACGAGGCCGCACCCCGCTCGCGGCGTGCCTTGCTTGCCGCCGCGGCCGGATCAGTGGCAGGGCTGCTCGCTGCCCGCCTCGGAGCCCCCGATTCCGCGTCGGCTGCCGCCGGCGATCCGCTTATCCTTGGCAACACCTCGAACAGCGCCGGAATCGCGAATACGACGCTGTCGACGTACAGCTCCGGAACCGCCCTCCAGGTCGTCCAGATCGGTCCGGGCACGGGGCTGCGCGGCGTCGCCAAAGGGCTCGATGCGATCGCGGGATTCTTCAGGAGTGATGCGGCCTCATTCGGCGGCGGCGCGGCTGTGCGCGCGGCCGGCCAGAAGAACCACGGCGTCGTGGCGACCGCGAGCGACGCCCAGGCGGACGCCGTCCGAGCCGTGCACACCGGGTCCGGGACCGCCGTTCGGGCGACCGCTCCGGCTGGCGTGGCCATGGCGGCTGTGGGCCAGACGGGCCTCACTGCCGAAGCCACCGGCACCGCGGCGACGGGCGTGTCCGGGCTGGCGTCGGGAGCCGGTGGGACCGGCGTGGAGGGCGTCGCTCCGTGGGTTTCCGGGGAGACGACGGGCGTCCACGGCGAGGTGGCGAGCCCTCAGGGCGTCGGCGTGCGCGGCGTGTCGGCCGCCGGTGGTGGAATCGGGCCCGGTGTCCTCGGGACCACGAACAGCCCGATCGGCATCGGCGTCCGCGCCGAGGCCACGGCGCCGACGGGCAACTCCGCAGCGCTGTTTGCGGTGAATGCAAGCACGGGCGGGATCGGGGTCTACGGGCGGGCGACGGCGACAACTGGCAACACCTTCGGCGTTTTCGGCGAGACGTCCAGCAGCCCGGATCCGGCGATCTCGGCCGGCGTCTGGGGCATTTCGAACGCGACGACGGGCTACGGCGGGACCGGCGTCTACGGGCAGACGCTCAGCACGGATGCCGCTTCCGGTGTCCTGGGCTGGGCGTTCGCGAGCACCGGCACCGCCGCCGGCGTCACCGGGATGACGCAAAGTGGAAACGGGACAGGCGTCTTCGGCTACGCCCCGTCGTCGCCCGGAATCGGGGTCCTCGGGCAGGGGTCGGGCAACGGCTACGGCGTGTATTCATCCGGTCCCGCGAAGGTCGATGGCAACCTCGAGGTCACGGGCACGATCGGAAGCGGTGCCGCGGGCTTCACGGTCGACCATCCCCTCGACCCGGCCAACCGGTACCTGTCGCACAGCTCCGTCGAGAGCTCGGACATGAAGAACATCTATGACGGCGTCGTCACCCTCGATGGCGCCGGTGAGGCGACGGTCACGCTGCCCGATTGGTTCGAGGCGCTGAACCGCGACGTCCGCTACCAGCTGACGCCGATCGGCGCGTACGCCCCCGTGTTCGTGCGCGCCAAGGTCAAGTCCGGCCGTTTCACGATCGCCGGTGGCAAAGCCGGGCAGGAAGTGAGCTGGCAGGTCACCGGGATCCGCAAAGACGCGTGGGCCGACGCGCACCGCATTCCGGTCGAAAAGGTCAAGACCGGTGCGGCCAAGGGTCGCTACCTGCACCCGGTCGAGCACGGCCAGACCGCGGCCAAGGGAATCAGGACGCCGGCGGCGGCCAAGCGGGCCATCCCGAAGGCGCCCAAGCGACCTGCGTCCCCGGCGTAGTCTCGCGGCCTTCGGATACGTTCCGTTTTCCGCGACGGCACCGGCGCGCGGTACCATTCGAGCCCCGCTTGTACCGCCGGATGGGAGCCCGCCCCGCGTGAAGATCCAGGAAGCCGACGCCAAGTCGCTGCTCGTCGCCCAGGGCCTGCCGGTCCCGCCGTGGGAGGTCGCCCACACCGCGGTGGAGGCGCGCGTCGCCGCCGAGCGGTTCCTGTCCGAGGGCGCCCAGCAGGTCGTGATCAAGGCCCAGGTCCTCGTCGGCGGCCGGGGCAAGGCCGGCGGGGTGAAGCTCGCCGGCTTCGCCGAGCAGGCCGAGCTCGTCGCCCAGAGCATCCTCGACCTCGAGATCAAGGGCATTCCGGTCCGGAAGGTCCTCGTCGGGCCCGCCGCGGACATCGTCCAGGAGGTCTACCTGTCGGCCGTGCTCGATCGGGCGAGCCGGAAAATCCTGTTGATGGGCTCGGCCGAGGGCGGGGTCGAGATCGAGCAGGTGGCCGCGGAGCGCCCGGACGCGATCGTCACGATCCACGCCGATCCCCTGCTCGGTCTCCAGCCGTATCAGGCTCGCGAGATGGCCTTCCGGCTCGGCCTTGGGGCCCACCTCAAGGATGCCGTCGCGATCGCGACCGGGCTCGTCCGGACGATGCGCGCCTACGACGCCGACCTCGTCGAGATCAACCCGCTCGCGATCGTCAACGACATCGGTGTGGACGGCTTGGTCACCCAGCGGCTCCAGTGCCTCGACGCGAAGATCACCCTCGACGACTCCGCCCTGTACCGCCACCCGGAGCTCGAGGCATTGCGCGACCCCGACGAGGAGGACCCGGCCGACAAGGAGGCCCGCGAAGCCGGGCTGACGTTCATCAAGCTCGACGGCACGATCGGCTGCATGGTCAACGGCGCAGGGCTGGCGATGACGACGATGGATCTCGTCAAGCGAGCCGGCGGCGAGCCGGCGAACTTCCTCGACATCGGCGGCGGGGCCCGAGCCGACAAGGTCGCCGAGGCGATGCGCCTCATCCTGGCCGACCCCAAGGTCAACGCGATCCTCGTCAACATCTTCGGCGGGATCACCCGCGGCGATGAGGTCGCGAAGGGGCTGATCGAAGCCCGCGCCCAGCAATCGCGCGACGTCCCGATGGTCGTCCGGATCGTCGGCACGAACGCAGCCGAGGCGGCCATCCTCCTCGAGGAGGCGCAGTTCGTGACCGCCGCCACGCTCGATGACGCCGCCGCCCAGGCCGTCGCGGCCTCCAAGGCGGGCGCGGCATGAGCATTCTCATCGACAAGAAAAGCCGGGTCGTCGTTCACGGCCTGACCGGGCGCGAGGGCTCGTTCCACGGGGCGGCGATGCTCGAGTACGGCACGAAGGTCGTCGCCGGGATGACGCCGGGCAAGGGCGGCCAGACCGCGCTCGACGGCAAGATCCCGGTGTTCGACACGGTCGAGGACGCGGTCCGCGAGACCGGCGCCGACACGTCCTGCATCTTCGTTCCCGCGGCCGGAGCCCCCGACGCCGTCATGGAGGCGGCCGCGGCAGGCGTCAAGACGATCTTCTGCATCACCGAGGGGATTCCCGCCCTCGACATGATCCCGGTGGTCGCGCTGGTCCAGTCCGCCGGAGCTCGCCTGATCGGTCCGAACTGCCCCGGCGCGACGTCGCCCGGCCGGGCGAAGGTGGGGATCATCCCGGGCTCGATCCACCGCGAGGGTAGGGTCGGGGTCGTGTCGCGCTCGGGGACGCTCACGTACGAGGCGGTCCAGGCGATGAGCGACGCCGGGATCGGCCAGTCGACGTGCGTCGGGATCGGCGGCGACCCGGTGATCGGGACGACTTTTTTCGACATCCTTCAGCTGTTCGCCGCCGACTCCGAAACCGACGCGATCGTCCTGATCGGCGAGATCGGGGGCGCGGCGGAGGAGACGGCGGCGGCGTGGGCAGCCGAGCATCTCCGCGACGTCCCGAAGGTCGCCTTCATCGCCGGCCGGACCGCGCCGGAGGGCAAGCGGATGGGCCATGCCGGAGCGATCATCTCGGGCGGCGCCGGCACGGCCGCCTCCAAGGTGGCTGCGCTCGAGATCGCCGGATTCCGGGTCGCCGCCTCGCCGACGGAGCTGCCGCAGCTTCTGCGCGACGCCGGCTACCGCGGCTGACCGTGACGATCGACGAGGTCCGCGATCTGTTCGCCTACGACCGCTGGGCGACGGAGAAGCTCCTCCGCGCCGTCGACGGCATCGACGACGCAACGTGGTCGGCGCCGCGGGTCATCGACGAGCGCGGACTCGGGGGAATCCTCGTTCACATGCTCGGCGCGTACCAGCGCTGGCGCCATGGTTTGGCGGACGA
>JACCVQ010000070.1 GCA_013698095.1 Chloroflexota bacterium | reverse complement strand
CACACCAAGACCTCAAAGGAGACCCGATGTCCGAGCGATCCCGAGCCGACGAGACTGGAACCAGGGAAGCACTCGTCGACGCAGCCAAGGACGTTGAAGAGCCGTCAACGACCGACGGAGGTCGACTCGAGAACGAGTCGACGGCCGCCGATCGAACCGGCGTCGACGCGCAGGAATCGATCACGCGCGATGATCCGTCGAACGCCGACTTTCACGAGCGAATTCCAGAGGATCCGGGTCACTGATCGCCCGCGGAGACCGCCCCAGCGCGCGGTCCCAGGGACGACGTCGATCTGCTCCGCGGCCGCCCGTCCGAGCGCCGGGGTCACGTGGCTGTACGCGTTGAGGGTCAAGCTGATCTGGCTGTGGCCGAGCGTCTCCATGACGACCCGGGCCGGCACCCCGCACTGCCACGACGAGCAGGCCAACAGCCTCGCTCTTAACCTCAACCAAAGCGGGCGCCAGCTTTACGCAGACCCCCGACGCACCATGCCGGCGGTCCGGCGAAAAGAATGGAGGCTGAACGATGACGATGCGGACTGATGTTGGGACATCGGGCGTGGCGACGAATCAGTGGATCAAGCACGGGATCATCGGCGGGATCATTGGTGGTCTGGCGATCGCCGTGTTCGATATGGTCAGTGCGGCCGTCTTGAAGGGTCCTCAGGCCTTCTTCGGACCGCTGCGCGAGATCAGTGGGATCGTTCTCGGACAACAAGCCCTCGAGCCGACCTACCCGCTGCTGACCGCGGGACTCGTCGGCGTCGTGACCCACATGACGCTCTCGATCATCTATGGGATCGCATTCGCCGGCGTCGTCGCGGCCGTCCCCCAGCTGCGAGCGTCCTCGATGACCCTGATCATCGCTGCCAGCCTGTTCGGGCTCGCGCTCTGGCTGATCAACTTCTACGTCATCGCGCCGGTCGTCGGTTGGACCTGGTTCGCCATGGCAAATCCTGTCGTCCAGTTCATCGCCCACACGTTCTTCTTCGGCACCGTCCTCGGGATCTACCTCGATCGGATGGGATTCGCCGCGCCGCGCCCGACCGCCTTGCCCGCGATCTGAACACGAGCTCAATAGCGGATGAACCCCTGTCGCGTACAGAAGCCCTTGGTTCGTTGTGGGCCCTCATTGCGTCTGTGCTCGTCGTCGTCATCTGGGCGCTCACTGGCCCCGTGTTTCAGTTCTCCGACACGTGGCAGCTCGTAATCAACACGGGAACCACCGTCGTCACCTTCTGGATGGTCTTCGTGATCCAGAACAGCCAGAATCGCGACGCCAAGGCGGTCGTGGGGGTCGGAAACCCAGATTCGATCACGCGGCGAGTCCGTGGTACTCGTGGATCAGCCCGCCGAGCAGGTCCCGCCGGCGGACGTCCCGCGGGCAGACCGGGACTGGGTCCGCGCCTTCGGATAGCGGTGGCACGAGGGCGAGCCCTCGATGGGGCCGCCCGCGGTTGTAGTGCTCGGTGTAGGCCCGGAGCGTCCGATCGAGATGCCGCCGACCGAGGATGAGCGTCCAGTCGAGGCACTCCGCCCGGATCGTCGCGATGACCCGTTCGGCGTAGGCATTCGCGTTGGGGGCCCGGATCGGGGTGAGGATCACCCGCGCCCCTTCCGAGCGGACGACCGCGTCGAATGACTGGCTGAACTTCGTGTCCCGGTCGCGGATCAGGAACCGGATGGCGGTCGAGCGATCGTCGAGGTCCAGGGCGAGGTTGCGCGCCTGCTGAGTGACCCACGCCGAGTCGGGGTGAACGGTGGAGGGGCTCAAGAGGATCCGCCGGCTGCCGAGCTCGATGAATACGAGGACGTAGAGGGTGCGCAGCCAGGCGGTCTCGACGGTGAAGAAGTCGCACGCGATGATGCCGCTCGTCTGAGCCCGGAGGAACTCGGTCCAGCTCGGTCCGATGCGCCTCGGGGCGGGACCGAGTCGCGCCGTCGGAGGAGGGTGCGGATCGTCGTCGCTCCCACTCGGATTCCGAGCTTGCGGAGCTCGCCTCCGATCCGCACGCAGCCCCAGCGCGGGTTCTCCCGGGCCAGCCGGAGGATGAGCTCACGGATCTCGGGATCGATCGGAGGCCGTCCCGGCCGACCGGTCCTGCCGTACGTCCACTTTCGCTTCACCAGCTGGCGATGCCACCGCAGGAGCGTCGCTGGGGTGACGATGAAGGTGGCCCAGCGGTCCCGCGGAATCGCTCGGCTCGCCGCCGCCAGGAGCACCCGGTCGACCGTCCGCAGTTTCGGTGGACCGCTCGTCCTCCGCAGGACCCGGAGCTGATGGCGGAGGACGAGGATCTCGAGATCCTTAGACCCATCGTCCAGGCCACTGGTGACGAGGAGACGGGCGAGCACCCCGACCATGAGGTACAGGAGAGACAGCATCGGCCGATCGTACCGGGGCTGGCCGATCGCGAATCCGGGTTTTCGACCCCCACGCGCCGGTCTAATCGCCGCCCACCGTCGTCAACTCGGCAGTCGAGGACCCATCACGACCGGTCCCTCGAGGAACTGCAGCCACAGTTCGGGGCGCGCCAGGCGGATCGACGGGGTGCCCCGACGGAACAATCCGCCAGGCCAGAGTTTCAGCTCCGCGAGACGCAGGACGTTGAGCAGGCGTCGATCCACGTACAAGGGGACATCTTCGACAGCGGCCAGCGCGATGAAACCTGCTGACGGTCGCGAGGACCGCCAGGACACGCTGAAGTCGCCTGTCACCACTGCGCAACGACGCGATTCGAAGTATCCGATGACCAGGGCGCGCCCCCGGGCGAGGTTGGCCAGCTGACCAGAGAGGGGCGCACTCACCTTGAAGGACGGAAGCGACGGCTCGGCCGGCTTCAAGGTCGACTCCGTTCAGTCGCGAAGACCCGGCTCCGGCTAGCCCGAGCCTCGGCCCGATCGCGAACTTCGGCGAAGTGGGCGCGCATCACCCGATGGATGGCCGGTCGCGCCAGCAGCGTCGCCCGCAGGTGGTCCGCCAACCCGCGTGGGTGGTATCGGCCCGTATACGTCAGGTTCGATCCTCCAGTCGTGCCGACACCGACGACGATCGTCTCCTGCAGCCCCTGGACCGGACCATCCAGGTGCTCGTAGTTGATGCGATCCGGAGTGCGGATGCAGACGCGTTCGCGGGTCCGGACGAGGCGATCTCGTCCCACCGGCAGCGAGACTCGCGTCCAGAAGTCACACACGAGCTCGCCGTCGCGCTGCTCCAGGATCTCCGCGCGCTCGCCGTCCTTCTGCGCGCCCTGGCCGATCGCAGCCAGCATCTGGAACACGAGCGCGGGCGGCGCGGCGATCTCGATGGTGATCGGCCCGACGTCGATCCGGTTCAAGGTGCGCTCCAGATCTCGGTCTCCGGCTGGAAGGCGGCCCAGGCGAACCAGAAGTGGTCGCCATGGACGACCGACTCCAGCTGGGAACCCGCCAGCGGGCCCGAGGTCGAGTGACCCGTGACGGCCCAGGTCGAACCGGTCTCCGCGTCGGTGATCGCGCCGTCCCGCCCTCCGGTGCGGGAGAACGTGAGTCGCTGGCCGTCCGCGATCGGGACGAACACGCCGGTCGCGCCGGCGTCGCGGCCGGCATCGATCGCCGCCGCATCCAGGGCGGACGC
>JACCVQ010000261.1 GCA_013698095.1 Chloroflexota bacterium | reverse complement strand
TCGTCCTCGAGCTCGTCCCGGAGCAGCTCGCCGCCGCGATCACGGAGCGCCTGACGATCCCCACGATCGGGATCGGGGCGGGCGCAGGGTGCAGCGGCCAGGTCCAGGTGATCACCGACCTGCTCGGACTCGAGACCTGGCACCCGAAGCACGCCAGGCCCTACGCCGACCTGCGTGGGACGATCCTCGCGGCCGCGCAGGCGTGGGCCGGCGATGTCGCGGCGGGCACGTTCCCGGGGCCTGATGAGACCGTCCGGATGGAGGACGGCGTGCTGGAGGAGGTCCTCGGCCGGAGCGAATCGGACCGCGCGCTTGACCGGATCCCGGACGGCGTCCCTCTCGATCGCGACCTCTAGACCGTCGCTGTCGATGACGGCGACGAAACGGGCGACCACGGTCCTCCACACGCGTGCCGAGCTCCGGGCCGCCCTGCAAGGCACAGAACGGCCGCTCGGGCTGGTGCCGACGATGGGCTGGCTCCACGAGGGTCACCGGACGCTGATGGCTCGCGCCCGGGCGGAGAACGCCACCACGATCGCCACGATCTTCGTCAACCCGCGCCAGTTCAACGAGGCGGCCGACTACCAGCGCTATCCGCGCAACGAGGCGCGCGACCTGGCGATCTGCGCCGACGAAGCGATCGACTTCGTGTTCGCCCCCGCGGTCGAGGAGATCTACCCGCCGGGCTTCGACACGACCGTCTCGGTCGGGGCCGTCGCCCGACCGCTCGAGGGTGCCGCACGGCCGGGCCACTTCGAGGGCGTCGCAACCGTCGTTGCGATCCTGTTCGAGCTGATCGGCGCGGACCGGTCGTACTTCGGCCAGAAGGACGCCCAGCAGGTCCTTGTGATCCGCCAGATGGCGCGCGACCTGGCCATCCCGACAGAGGTCATCGCCTGTCCGACCGTCCGCCAGCCCGACGGCCTGGCCCTGTCGTCGCGCAACGTCCACCTCGCGCCCGACGAGCGGGCCGCGGCGCCGGTCCTGCGTCGGGCACTTCTCGCGGGACGGGCTCGCTGGGAGTCGGGCGAGCGCTCGGCGGCCGCTGTCCGCGAGGCGATGTGGGAGGTCCTGACCGCGGAGCCCCTGGCGATCCCGGCCTACGTCAGCGTCGCGGACGGACGGACGCTCACGGAGCTCGACCGGGTGATCGACGACGACCCCGCCCTTCTGTCGCTGGCGGTCCGGTTCGGCGCAACGCGGTTGATCGACAACGAGCCGTTGCCCTGACCGCCTGATCCGGGACGGGCCGGGACGACCCGCCGGCGCCGTTCAGGGTCTTCATCGCTCGCGAATCCAGTTCGACGCGACGTAGCGTCGGCACATGGACGAATCGACCGATCGACCGACCACCCTCATCCTCGCGGGGCTGCTCATGGGGGGCACGCTGCTCCTCGGCAGCGTCTTCTTCGGCGGCCAGTCGTCGAAGATTCTCTCGACCGTCGGCGCGGCGATTGACACACCGGGCTCGGGCGGCGACTCCGGCTCGAGCGATGGCACCGATCCGGAAGTCACCGCGCGACCGGCGGCGACGGGTGCCGGCAAGGGCGCCGATGCCGCCGCGCTGCCACCGCCCGTCCTCCTGATCGTCCGGACCGGGACGATCGACATCGGAATCGCCGACCTCGACGGCGCCGTCCGCGCAGCCGACGCCGCGGTCGCCCGGAGCGGCGGCTACGTCGACGGCTCGAGCCGGACCGCCGGTGGCGACGACCCCGATGCGGTCGTGACGTACCGGATCCCGAGCTCCACCTGGGACACGACGCTCGACGGCATCCGGCGGCTCGCGTCGACGATCCACGGCGAGCAGATCACGACCGAGGAGGTGTCCGGCCAGGTCGTCGATCTCGGGGCCCGGATTGCCAACCTCCGGACCACCGAGGCCGCGCTCCAGGCGATCATGGTGAAGGCGACGCAGATCAAGGATGTCCTCGACGTCCAGTCGCAGCTCACATCGACCCGCGGTGAGATCGAACGCCTCGTGGCCGACAAGGAAAACCTCGAGGATCGTGCCGCGTTCGGCAGCCTCACCGTCTCATTCCGCCTGCCCGCGACGATCGAACCGACCCCGACGCCGGTGGCGAGCCCCGGCTGGAATCCGGGCCAGGATGTCGCGGAGGCAAGCGACAAGCTGGTCACGATCGGCCAGGGAACCACGTCGCTCGGGATCTGGCTCGCGATCGTCGGGTTGCCGCTGCTGATCGCCGGGACCGTGCTTGCCTTCGTGACCCTCCAGCTCGGGCGGCTCGCGCGCTGGATCCTCGCCCGCCGCGAGCCGGTGCCCGACCGACTGGGCTAGCAAGGAGGCCCGATCAGTCGGCCGGCACCTCGGTGGCCACCGCCAGGATCGCGTCGATGTCGAGGTGCTCTGCGACGAGCGTCTTGATCAGCGAGATCTTCTCGACGTCCGCAGGGTGCGTCTTGACGAGGAGGTCGTGGACCTCCGACGCGACGGCGTAGGTGTCCTCGGGGACGATCGTGGCGAAGAGGTCGGCCTGGCGGATCGCCGCGAGCACGGCATCGCGCGGCCGATAGCCGCCGGTCAGGACGAGCCCGATGGCGGCGCCTTCGTGGCCCTCGACGTTGGCGGTCCGCTCGTTCGTCGCGCCGGCGGCAACCTGGGCGATCCGCGCCGCCTCGGCGGCGCCCGCGACCCGGAACCGGCGAGCCAGGTGCGCCGTGGTCAGGGTCAGGATCACGTCCTCGCGGTCGCCGGGCACGATGACCAGCGTCCCGGGACCCACCCGCTGGAGCATGTGGCTCGGCTCCATTGCTCCGATCGCGACCCCGTCGATGACCCGGTCGAGGTCCGGGCCTGCGTGGACCGTTTCGCCGCCGACGCCCTCCAGGACCATCCCGAGGGTCGGGTTCGACAGGATCGGTCGGACCGGCAGGACACCAAGCAGGCGGATGCCGTTCAGCGCCAGGCCACGCTCGAGAACGTGCTCGATGCCGGGCTGGGCCTGGAGGTCGACCTTGTTCACGATCGCGCCCGCAACCGGCACGCCGTGGGCCGCGAAGTGCGACGCGTTGAGGACGATCTCGTCGATCGGGCGGCCGACGCCGCCCTCGCTGACGATGATCGCCGGCGCTCCGAGCATCGCGGCCACGACCGCGTTCGACAGCCCGATGACCGCGCCCACCCCGGCGTGGCCGGTTCCCTCGATCAGGAGCATGTCGTTGCCGGCGCGGAAGGTGTCGCGGGCGGTCACGATCTTGGCCCCGAGGTCGTCGACGACCTCGCCCGCGATGTATTTCTTCGTGAAGCCGCGCGGGATGTGAACCGGGCTCATGTTTGCGTAGTCGGCGACGAGGTCGAACACCTCGTGCATGAGGACGGCGTCCTCGTCGGCCGGCTGGCCGTGGTCGATGACCGTCCGCTGGCCGACGGGCTTCATGAAGGCCGTCCGCAACCCGGCCCGCTCGAAGCCGTGGAAGAGCCCGAGCGACGCGGTGGTCTTGCCCCGATTCTGGCCGGTCGCCGCGAGGTACAGCTGGCGCACAGGCGCCTAGTCCATGTAGGTCGGCATCGCGATTGCAGCCCACATGGCCGCTGCGAGGCCGATCGACGAGGGAGCCCCGATCAGGACCAGCCAGAAGATCGCCAGGTTCCGTCGCGCGCGGCGCCGAGTGTTCATCTAGCTGCGGCTGGCCGTTTTTCGCTCGATCAGGGCTACCGCATCGCGGATCCGCGACAGCGTCTCGGCGTCCACGGCGTCTGGCTCGAGGTAGGGCCCGAGCCGCTCCATGATGTCGGTCACGAGGCCGAGGAACACGCTCGCATCGGCCTGGAAGAATTGCGGTTCGTTGTTGTAGCGGACGAGCGTCAGGCGGCCCTGGAGGACGCGCCGCTCCTCGACGTGGGCCACCTGGGTCGCGAAGTTGTGGCCCTGGATGCCGTCCGGGTTGTTCAGGAAGTTGAGGGCGTTGTCGATGGCCAGCCCGAACCGGGCGCGCCAGGCCACGAGGCGCTCGTGGACCTCGGACGGGATCCGGACCTCGGCGACCTCCTCGAAGACCTCCGGCGCGACGGTCAACAGCCCGACGAGGGTCGTTCCGGCGCGCGGCCCGAGCATCACCTGGAGGCTCCGCTCGAGGGTGAACACCTCGGAATCGAAGCGCGGGCTGGTGATGACGTCGGTCAGGAGGTCCTCGACGTTGTCGAGGGTCCCGGGCTCCGCCACCGCGTTCGCGAGGTGGAGGATCTCCTCCTTGAACAGGAACTTCTCTTCGTGATCGAGCATGGCGCCGATGGTAGCAGTCACCCGATCCGAAACCACCGCAGCGCGGGGTCGCGACGCCGTCCGCGCCGGACCTGCAGCTCAGGGGCCTGCTGCGCGCTCCGTGGGCGCTACGACGAACGACGAGACGTTCCGGGAGCATCCGGCCATCGTTGCGCTCAGCCCGCGGGCAGATCGGAGGCGGAGGGCCCGGAATCGTGTCCGCGCAGCCCGCCAACCGCCCTTCGTTCGTCGTAAAGCCCGGTCAGTGGGCAGTGGACGGGGAGGCAGCGGACGGGGAGCAGCGGACGGCGCGACCGGGGCTCGGCGCGGGTACGCTCGGCGCGGGTTCGCTCTACGGGTAGAGCCCACGCATCGCGGTCGCGTCGGCGACCCGCTGGACCGCCAGCAGGTAAGCGGCCGTCCGCATGTCGATCGAGTCACGCTGGGCAATCTGGAGGGTCTCGCTGAACGCCTTGACCATGATCTCCTTGAGCTTGGCGTTGACGACCTGCTCGCTCCAGTGGTCGCGGTTCAGGTCCTGCACCCACTCGAAGTAGCTGACGGTCACGCCGCCGGCATTGCACAGGATGTCGGGGATCATGAATTTCGACTTCTTCCAGAGGATCTGGTCGGCCTCGGGGGTCGTCGGTCCGTTGGCAGCCTCGGCGATGAGGCGGGCCTTGATGTTGTCGGCGTTGCGGCTCGTGATCTGGTTCTCGAGGGCGGCCGGGATCAGGATGTCGCAGTCCACCTCGAGCAGCGCGGCGTTGCTGATGTCGGTCGCGCCCGGGAAGCCCTGAACCGTCCCGTGCTCCTTCTTCCAGCGGATCACGCGCTTGATGTCGATGCCGTCCCTGTTGTGGATGCCGCCGATCGAGTCGGAGACGGCGACGACGGTCGCGCCCTGGTCGCCGATCAGGGTCGCGGCGATCGAGCCGGCGTTACCGAAGCCCTGGATGGCGACCCGGCACTTGTCGAGCTCCATCCCGAGATGGCGGACGGCCTCCACGACGCAGAAGACGGTCCCGCGAGCGGTCGCCTCGTTACGACCCTCGGAACCGCCGAGGCTGATCGGCTTGCCGGTGACGACGCCCGGGACGGTATAGCCGACATGCATCGAATAGGTGTCCATCATCCAGGCCATGATCTGGGCATTCGTGTTGACGTCCGGGGCCGGGATGTCGCGCTCCGGTCCGATCAGGACCTCGATCTCGGTGAAGAAGCGCCGGGTGAGCGCCTCGAGCTCCTTCTGGCTGAGCTTCTTCGGATCGACGATCACGCCGCCCTTGCCACCGCCATACGGGATGCCGACAACCGCGCACTTCCAGGTCATCCACATCGCCAGGGCCTTGACCTCTTCGAGGCTCACGTCCTGGTGGTAGCGGATGCCGCCCTTGGCCGGGCCGCGCCCGAGGTTGTGCTGGACCCGAAAGCCGGTGAAGACCTGGACCGAGCCGTCGTCCATCTTCACCGGAAAGTGGACGATCAACTCGCGGCGCGGTTCGCGAAGCACGCGACGCAGGCCGGAGTCGAGGTTGAGTCGCTCGGCGGCGAGGTCGAACTGCTGTTGGGCGACCTGCCAGGGGTCGATCGACGCAGCCGGAGCTTGCTCGGTCGTCATGGTTGGGAATGGACCTCCGTGCTGACCGGCCCCGCCTGGGCCGGCCCGAACTTTGCTGGGTCGTCTCCCGGACGACCCCACGGGGCGCCGCCCGCGAAGCGGGCGAAACGGCGCGTCAGATGTCGCGAGGAGTATCGCACGAGCGCCCGCTCACGGGACCGCGGTGGGTTCCGTCGTGCAACGTTCGCGCAACCATGCCGCAACGTTGCCATGCGACCCGTGACGGGCGCACCACTCGAAGGTCCTGCCCCGCATCGCCACCATTGCGAGCGGCGCGGCAGGCGGCCGAGCTCCCCCGGGGCATGGTTGGCGAGATGTGACACTGCCCCGCAGACCGGCGCGAGCCGGAACGGAACCGCCGCGGACTGCCGGACGACCGTCAGCGCTTGTAGAGGACGGCCGCCCCGACGCAGCCCGGCCCCAGATGCGGCCCGACCGACGGGCCGACGGTTGCGGTCACGACGTCCTCAGCCGCGAGGCCCGAACGCCGGATCACCTCGGCCCGGAACTCCTCGAAGTCCGGGGCCATCGTGTGGAGGAGGGCCAGCCGCTCGATCGGGCGGGCCGTGATCAACTCCATGCAGCGTTCGCGCGACTTCGAGCGGGTCCGCGGCTTGTCGGCCGTCTCGACCTTGCCGGCTTCGACCGCGATGATCGGCTTGACCGACAGGAGCGTCCCGATGACCGCCTGGGTGCCGCTGATCCGGCCGCCCTTCTTCAGGTACTCGAGGGTCTCGAGCGAGACATACATCCGGAGGTCCGAGGCCCGGTCCGACAGCGTGTCGGCGATCTCCGCGGCTGTCATCCCCTTGTCGACCAGCTCCTGGCCCATGAAGCACAGGATCGCCTCGGCCATGGATGCGCCCTGCGAGTCCACGATGTGGATCTCGCGGTCGGGCAGCATCGACTTCGCGATCTCGGCCGACTTGATCGATCCCGACAGCGTGCCTGCGACATGAACCGAGATGATGGCGTCGGCGCCCTCGGCAAAGATTCCGTCGTAGACCGCCTTGAACTCACCCGGGCTCGAGGCCGCGGTCTTGGGAAACGGGGCATCCGGGGCGGTCATCCGCTCCCAGAACTCGGCGGTCGACAGATCGACCCCGGCTCGGTAGGTGTCGGCCCCGAAGGTCACGACGAGGGGAACCACCCCGATGCCCGCGGCTTGAGCCGCCGCCGGATCGAGGTCGGACGCCGAGTCGGTCACGAAGACGATGCGGGCCACGGGCTCCTCCAGTGCGATCTTCCGACCGATGATACGGGACGACAACCCGCGTGATCGGGTCGCAGGCCGGACGGACCCTGGTCAGGCCGGCGCCCTGTCACGAGGCGGCGCCGCCGTCCCGACCGCGTGCTCGAACCGGCGCAGGCGGTTCAGCGGCACGAGCGCAAGCAGGAGCAGGCCAAGGGTCGCGGCGAGGATCCCGTCGATCCCGAAGTGCTTGGCTGCCTCGGCGCCGGCGAAGCTTCCAACGATCTGACCGACGGCCAGGAACACCGAGTAGAGGCCCATGATCGCCCCGCGGTCCGACGGGTAGGCCTCGCTCATGTCGGCCAGCAGGCCGAGCGCCGCGGGAGTTGCCCCGGCGAGCACGAACAGCCCGCCGGCGGCGAGCACAGCCGCCCCCAGCGCGAAGATCGGGACCGACGCGAAGTGATTGACGATGCCCGCCCCGACGACGCTCAGGGCGCCGCCGCCGATCCCGTAGAAGATGATCGTGGTCCGCCGGTACTTCCGGAATCGATCGCCCCAGAACACGAGCCCAGCGAAGAAGACGATCAGCGCGACGCCGAGGCCGAGCGCGATCTGGGCGCCAACGAAGCCGCCCATCAGCGCCTGGTCCGCAAACCGCGGGTCGGGCGCCCGGATCAGTTGGAACAGCGATTGGGTGGCCCACAGGCCAAGAGCGGCGTTGATCGCGATCCACGTCGGGGCGAGGAGCCAGACGTGGGAGCTGAGGAGGACCGTCCTGTAGCGCCGCCAGCCGGTGTGCTCGCCGGCCATCGCCGCCTCCTCGCCCGGTGCGTCGCCGACCCCGTAGCGATAGATGAGGAGCGAGATCACGTAGAACCCGGCGTTCAGCAGGAACGCGTCGCGCTGGAGGCCGCCCCAGACGCCCGGGATCCCGTCGTACAGGACGCCGGCCGCGACCGCGCCGGCCCCGATCCCGGCCAGGGTCGCTCCTTCGAAGCGGGCCGACGCCTGACCCCGAAGCAGCTCGTTGCCGGCAGTCGCCATCGCAATGAACCCGAGGATGGACGGGACCGAGGCCGCCGTGCTGGCGCCCTCGAGCAGGCGCGTCCCGCCGATGACGAAGAGGTCGACCGAGGCCCAGGTGAGGACAGCGGCGACGATCCCGAAGAGCGGCCCGATCTGCATGACCCGGTGGTGCCCGATCCGGTCGGACAGCAGCCCGAACGGCGTCGAGAGGATCAGCTCCGAGATGTAGAAGAGGGCGGTCATCGTCGCGAGCGTTATCTCGTCGACGTGGGCGCCGCCGTAGTCCTTCTCGAGGCGGGCCAGGTAGAAGATCAGCAAGCCGCCCGTCAGCCCGGTGCTGAACCGGAGGGTGAACGTTCCGAGGAAAACGGCGTACAGGGATCGCACGAGGCAAGGGTAGCGGCCGGAGCACCTACACTTCCGGCCATGCCCGACCGACCGCTCGTGCCGCAGCCGCTCGTCCGGGGCAGCCACGGTGCGGTCGTCGCGCCTCACCATCTCGCAACCGCGGCCGGGCTCGCGATCCTCCGCGCGGGTGGACACGCTGTCGATGCCGCGATTGCCACGAATGCGGTCTTGGGCGTGGTGCTGCCATCCGGCTGTGGGCTCGGCGGAGATGCGTTCTGGCTGGTCTGGGACGAAGCTGCCGGGGTCCAGACCGCCCTGAATGGTTCCGGCCGGGCGCCGGCCTCCGCGGATCCGGCGGCGCTCCGGGCCGGGGGCCTCGAGGCGCTGCCGTACCGCGGCCCGCTGACGATCACCGTGCCGGGGGCGGTCCGGTCATGGGCGGACGCGCACTCTCGGCTCGGGCGGCTGTCGCTCGGCGACGTGCTGGCGCCCGCGATCCAGCTGGCCGGGGACGGATTCCCGGCGTGGGATGGGTTCATCACGGCGGTCGAGACGACCCTGCCGGCGGTGGTCGAGGCGCTCGGCAGCCGGTCCGGGTTCGAACAGGTGTACCGCTACCACGGCCGGCCCTGGCGGCCGGGCGAGCGAGTTCGATTGCCGGCGCTCGCGTCGACTCTCGAGCGGCTCGCCGACGCCGGGCTCGACGACTTCTACGACGGCGATCTCGGCGAGCGCCAGGCCCGCGGGCTGAGCCAGGTCGGGTCCTCGATCTCCGCGGAAGATCTACGAGGGCATACCTCGACCTGGACGCGCCCGATCGCCACCGACTACCGCGGCGTCCGGGTCACGACCCATCCGCCGAACAGCTCCGGGATCGTCGCACTCGAACTCCTGAACATCCTCGAGACATTCGAGCCGCCTGAGGCCAAGGCGTTCGGGGCGGTCGGGGTCGAGGACGCCCGCTGGGTCCATCTCGGGATCGAGGCCGCCAAGCTCGCGATGGCCGACCGCGACGCCTGGCTGACCGATCCCGACTTCCTCGAGATCCCCGTGGAGCGGCTCCTGTCCAAGGCATACGCCGGGGAGCTGGCCGCGGGGATCGATCCGGCAATGGCTGCCCGCCCGCCGGCGGCGACGAACCCGCGTGGTGGCGGGACGGTCTACCTCGCGACCGTGGACGTCGAGGGCAACGCGGTCAGCTTGATCGAATCGAACTACATGGGCTTCGGCTCCGGGGTTGTCGATCCGGAGACCGGGATCCATTACCAGAACCGGGGCTCGTACTTCTCGCTGGACGCGTCGCACCCCAATGTGCTCGCCCCGCGCAAGCGAACGCTTCACACGCTGCTCCCAGGAATGCTGTTCCGGAGCGGCGCGCGGCGGCCGTGGATCGTGACCGGGGCGATGGGCGGCGACGCCCAGCCGCAGGTCCACGCCCAGGTCGTGTCCGCCCTGGTGGACGGGGCCGTGGACGTCTCGACTGCCGTGGGGGCGCCGCGCTGGTTCGTGGACGGCGACGAGCATTTCGCGCCGCCGGTCAGCGTTCGGGCGGAGCGCCGCTACCCGGCGGCGGTCCTCGACGAGCTGGAGGCGATGGGCCACCCCGTGACCCGGACGATCCCGTTCAACGGCTCGCTCGGCCACGCCCACGCGATCGAGCTCGTCGACGGCGGACCCGCAGCCCCGGACGGCTCGCTCGCCGCCGCCACCGATCCGCGCAGCGCCGGCCTGCCCGCCGTCTGGTAATCAGCCGGCCGACCCGCAACTCGGGCCACGGTCCGCGGCGATGGCGTGCCCATGCGTGACAGCCATGTTCTAGACTCGGTGCCACCGGTGGCGGGCTGCGCTCACACGACGCCGCCACCGGTCTCCCCTCCTCGATCCAGGAGCCGTCCGTGACCTCCAACGTCGGCCAGAGCTATCCGTATACAAGCGAGACCGAGCCCGATCGCGCCGCCCGGATCGGCGCCCTGGTGGGCGAGCGAGAGGGCCTGTCGGACACCCTCACGGCCGAGACGACCCCGCTCGACGCGAACGACCGCTGGTGGGTCTGGAAGTGTCCGACCCCGGCCTGCCCCGGCCTCCTCCACGTCGCGGGCTACGCCATCGACAAGCACGCCCTCTTCGTCGTGTGCGACGGGACGTGCGCGAAGACGTTCCTCCGCTGAACGCTGCGCCGGAGGCACCGCCGGCGCGACCGGCCGTCGAACTGGAGGATCTCGGCTCTGCCCGCCGCCGACTCGTGATCGACGGCCTGGGCATCGTCGTCAGCGCCATGGGCTTCGGGTTCGTGTATGGCCTGACAGCCCGAACGGTCGGCCATTTCTCCCCGGTCGAGGCGATGGCGATGAGCCTGATCGCGTTCGGTGGTGCCGCCCAGTTCGCGGCGATCGGCTACGTGGCGAGTGGCCTCGCCTGGCCGGCGATCGCCCTCCTGACGTTCCTCCTGAACGCCCGCCACGCGCTCTACTCGGCGGCCCTCGCCCCGTGGTTCCGTGGTCGCTCGTTCGCCGAGCGGGCCGCTGCGGCGCATCTCCTGACCGACGAGTCCTTCGCGCTCGCGATCGCCCACTTCAAGCGGGTCGGCCGGTACGACGCGATCGGCTACTGGTATCCGGCGATCGTGACGACCCTGATCCCGTGGAACATCGCGACGTTCGCGGGCGTGATGCTCGGGGACGCGATCGTGGAGCCGAGCCGGTTCGGGATCGACGTGATCTTTCCGGCGGCCATGGCCGGGCTGATGGTCGGGCTGCTGACCGGCCGGCGCGAGGTCGTGGCAGCCATCGCCGGGGCGGCGATCGGCGTCGGGTCGTCGCTGGCCGTCGGCCCGCCGATCGGGATCATCGCCGGTGGGATCCTGGGGCCCGGCGTCGGCCTGCTCGTGCCGGCGAGTCGGGCCAACGAGGAGGCACCGATCGGAACGCCGGCGTCTGCCGGCCACTTCGGGATGCCCCGAACCCCGAGTGGCCCCGGCACGAACGACCCACGACCGGGTCAGCGACCATGAGCTTCGAGCTCGTTCCGCTCGCGGTGCTGATGTTCGCGATGACCTACCCGTCGCGGGCGATCGGGTTGCTCAACCCGGCGCTCGAGCGCCTGCCGGGGCGGGCGCTGGCATACCTCCAACTCGTGGGGCCTGCCGTCCTTGCGGCCCTCGCCGCGGTCAACGTCATGGTCGCGACGACTGACGGTCGGTCGGCGTTCGTGATCGGGCTGCCGTGGCTGTCGGTCGTCGCCTGCATCGCGATCGTCCGCTGGCGCCAGAACCTCTTCCTGGGCCTGGCCGCCGCTGTCGCGATCGCGATCGGTGGCCGGTTGGCGGGTCTGCACTGAGAGGAGTCAGGTGCGAGGCCGGCGGGCCGATCGAATCGTCCGATTTCGTACGCCGCCAACAACCACTTTCCGTTTCTCGGGCTCGTCCGTTTTCGGACTCCGAAATCAGCGGACACGGAGAAATACAGGTGACTTCTGACGGCGTTCGATTTCGGACAATCCATGAGCCGTCGGCTGCCACGCGAGTTCCCGCGGCACTCTCAGCCCCGACGCGCCTCGAGCTCGACCTCGACGAGGAGTGACGGATCCACGAGACCGGCGACCTGGACGAGGGTAGCGGCCGGCCGGATCGCGCCGAAGATCTCGCCATGGACCGCGCTGACCGCGGGCGCATCCTCGATCCGGACGACGTACGCCCGGGTCCGGACCGCGTCCTCCAGACGAAACCCGCCATCCTCGAGAGCCCGCCGGACGATGTCCCACGACGCCCGCGCCTGGGCGGCGGCATCGCCGGGATGCATCGAGCGCCCGTCCGGTCCCGCGTCCGTGGTGCCGGAGACGTGGCACGTGTCGCCGACCACCAGCGCCCGGCTGTAGCCCGCCGATTCCTCCCACGGTCCGCCCGACGAGATCCGGCGCCGCTCGGTCACCGGACGACCGGGCCTGCCGCCCGCCAGTCGGCGACGACCGGATCCCTGCCGACCGCCAGCAACAACCCGGCAAGGAGCGTCGTCCGGGGCACGATCGACGCGACGTCCAGGTATTCCGCGGGCGAGTGATCCATCCCGCCGACCGGGCCGAGGCCGTCGATCGAGGCGACGCCCATTCCTGCGGTGGTGTTGGCGTCGGACGCCCCGCCGGTCGCGGCATCGCCCACCTCGAAGCCGAGCCGTCGGGCGATCGCCTGGGCATGCTCGACGAGCCGTCCGGATCGCTCGAGCTTCTCCATCGGCCACCAGCGGGCCATCGGCGCCAATTCCGCAGTCACGTCCGGCACGATCAGCGCTGCCAGCATCGTCCGGATCTCGGCCTCGGCCGCCTCGAGGTCGTCCCGCCGGACGGCCCGGACGTCGAGCTCCAACGAGCAGCGCTCGGCGACCACATTGGGTCGGGTCCCGCCCGAGATCACCCCGACATTGAAGGTGACGCCGTCCCAGCGGCCATTCAGGGCGTGGAGGCGCGTCACGAGATCGGCCGCGGCCAGGATCGCGGACCTGCCCTTCTCTGGCTCGACCCCGGCATGGGCGGCCCGGCCGGTGACTGTGACCCGGGCGTCGAGGATGCCCTTGCGCGAGGAGACGATGTCGCCGTTGGCCCGGGCGCATTCGAGGACGAGGCAGGCATCGGACTCGGCGGCGATCGCGCGGATGTGCTGGGTCGAGGTCGGCGAGCCGATCTCCTCGTCCGGATTGGCTACGAATGTCAGGCGCTCGTACGGCAGCGGACCGGAGGCCAGCAGCGCCTTCAGCGCGTAGAGCCCGGCCAGCAAGCCGGACTTCATGTCTGTCACGCCCGGCCCGTGGGCCATCCCGTGGGCGTCGATCGCGAAGGGTCGCCCGGCGGCAGTCCCCGGATCGAACACGGTGTCCATGTGGCCGACGAGCAGGATCCGTGGCCCGCCCGGCGTCCCGTGCTGCCCGTCCCACGTCCCGATGACTGTCTGCCCGAGCCGCCCGGCGGGGTCCGGTTCCAGCCGGACGGTCGCGCCGTGGGCAGTCATGAACGACGCCACGAACTGCCCGATCTCATCGACGCCGGCGGGCGTGTAGGACCCGCAGTCGATGTTGACGAGGCGTTCGAGGTCGGCGAGAAGGTCGGCCTCGTCGGCGCGGATGGCCGCCTCGAGCGCGGTCAGCTCGGCCGCGTCGACGGCCGATCCGGGGGCGGTGGGAGTCTGCATCGGATGAGTCTACGAGCCGGACCGCGTCGAGGGCCGTGTGGATTGTTATCCTGCCCGGACCGTGCGACTCATCGAGATCCGTCTGCTCGAGGGACCCAACGTCTATCGGCTCGAGCCGGTCGTGAAAGTCGAGGTCACGATCGGGCGGCGCCGGACGTGGTATGGCGTGCGGAGCCCCGGCCGGCATGCCCTCGTCCATCTCGGCGCCGAGGTCCCGGCCAAGGCCTGGCCGCTCGACGTCGACGCGTTCGTCGCCTGGCTCCGACGCCTCCGGGTGGACCACGGCGAGGGTCGCGGAGGGGTGGCCGTCCATCGCTCCTCGGATCCGGGCCACTGGATCGTCAGCTTTCCGTGGTTGGGCGCGGAACGGGCCCACACGATCGCCGAAGCCGCACTCGCCCTGACCGATCGCGACGTCTCGCCCGTCCGCCGGGCTCACCTGACCGGCGCCCAGGAGCGGCTCGTCGCACGCTGGACCGCCCGGATCGAGGACGCCCGGACGACACCGCCGGCCTGGATCCGCGATGCCGATCGCCGCTTCCCGGTCGTGTCGATCACTGGCACGAACGGCAAGAGCACAGTCACCCGCCTCATCACCCACATCCTGAAAGTTGCCGGTCAACGGGTGGGGACGACGACCTCCGACGGGGTTCTCGTCGACGAGCGCCTTGTCGAGCCCGGCGACTGGACCGGACCGAGCGGCGCGTGGCAGATCCTGGAGCGGTCCGACCTCGACGTGGGCGTCCTCGAGACTGCCCGCGGTGGGCTCGTCCTGCGCGGGATGGGCTACGAATCGAACGACGCGAGCGTGTTCACGAATGTCTCGTCCGACCACCTCGACCTCCAGGGCATCCACACCCTGCCCGAGCTGGCCGAGGTCAAGGCGACGGTCGTCCGGGCGACCCGTGAGGGCGGCTGGGCGGTCCTGAACGCCGACGATCCGCTCGTCGCCGCGACGGCCCGCCGCGTCCGGTCGAACGTTGCGCTGTTCTCGATGGGTGAAGGCGGGCGGGCGGCGGCCCTCGTCCGCCGGACCGTGGCCGCCGGTGGCCGCGGCTACATCCTGCGCGACGGCTGGCTGGTCGAGATCGACGGCCATCGCGGGGCAGGCGCGACGAGCGGCGAGGGTTCGGCCGGCGAGCCCGTCGAACACCGGATCATTGAGGTCGATCACGTCCCGATCGCCCTCGGCGGGCTGGCTCGCCACAACGTCGCGAATGCGCTTGCCGCGGCCGCCGCGACGCGCGGTCTGGGGGTCACCCTGGCCCAGCTTCGAGACGGACTCGCCGACTTCCAGCCCACCTCTGACCGCTCGCCCGGCCGGCTCAACCTGTTCCGTGTCGGCTCGCGCGTCGTGATCGTCGACTTCGCTCACAACGAGGCGGGAGTGACCGCCGTCCTCGACGTCGCCGAGGGCATCGCCGGCGGCGCCGCCGGACGAATGGCGCCCGTGACCGCGATCATCGGGACCGCCGGTGACCGGCCCGACGACACCCTCCGCGGGATCGGCCGGATCGCCGCCAAGCGAGCCCAGCGGGTCGCGATCAAGGAGACCCTGAAGTACCTCCGCGGCAGGAGCCGGGAGTCGATCGTGGGCGAGATCCTGGCCGGCGTCGCGTCCGGCGGCCGCGCGGCGGCCGACGTGCCGATCTACGAGTCCGAGACCGCGGCGCTCCGGAGCGAACTCGCGCGCAACGGTGAAGGCGCCGCCAAACCGGACTCGCCGCGGGTCATCGTCCTGATGTGCCACGAGGAGCGCGACGAGGTCTTCGCCCTGCTGGAGGAGCTGGGCGGGCGCCCGATCGACATCAGCGCCGAGCTGACCTCGCTGATCCCGCGCTTCCAGGGCCGGCAGCGCCGGGCCTGATTCGTCAGCCCTCGGGCACCTCGAGCTCGCCGGGATCGGCGAAGGCCGTCGCGCCGCGGCTCGATCCGCCGGCAGCCATCGCCTCGCGATAGACCCCGATCGCGTCGTCGACGCAGCACACGATCAGGTCACCGGGGGCCGCCCGGCGGAGCGCCATCCGGACCGCGGTCAGCTCGTCGAGCGTCTTGTCGGCCTTGAGCACGCGGGCCCCGGCCGCCCGCGACGTCCGGATCCCCTCGATCACGTTGCCCGCCGAGACGCCCGGCGCGCGGCCACGGAGATTCTTGTCCTCACGGACGATGATCTCGTCGAACGCCCGCGCCGCGATCGCGCCGTACTCGACCTGGTCCTCGTCGCGCCGATCGCCCGGGATCCCGATCACCCCGATCGCCCGGCCGCTCCGGGTGTGGCCGTTGGAGCTCGGCCCGATCCGGCCGGCCTTCGACTGGGGCTCGCTCATCATCCGCTCGACGAAGTCCGCCAGCTGGCGCATCCCGTCGACGTTGTGGCAGTAGTCGATAACCACCTTGATGCCGCCGACGTCCAACAGATTCAGCCGGCCGGGGGCCTGGAAGAACGAGGTCGAGAAGGTCCGCAGGCCCTGGCGGATGTCGTGAAGGTGAGCGCCCGCAGCCCACGCCGCGGCGGCCGCCGCCAGGGCGTTCGCCACGTTCATCCTGGCCCGTCCGCCGAACGTCGCCGGGATCAGGTGTGTGTACAGGACCGGCATCGTCCGGGGACCGTGGCGGAGGACGATCAGCTCGCCCTCGGGTCCGGACTGGAGGACGAAGGCCGCGTTGCCCCGGGCGGTGTGACCGTCGACCCTGTCGAAGCCGTCCTCGCCCTTCTGACTCGCCATGCTGAACAGGATGACCTTGCCGGCGCAATGGCGGCCCATCCGGTAGACGTGGCCGTCGTCGGCGTTCAGGACCGCGCTGCCCGAGCGCGGAACTGCCTCCACGATGACACCCTTGACGTTCGCCAACTGGCCGATCGTATCGATACCGCCGATCCCGAGGTGGTCGCCCGTGACATTGGTGACCACCGCGACGTCGTTGCGGTCGTAGCCGAGGCCCTCGCGCAGGATCCCGCCTCGGGCGACCTCGAACACCGCCGTGTCGACGGTCGGATTCTGGAGGACCATCTGGGCCGACCTCGGGCCTGACAAGTCGCCCTTCTTGATCATCCGGCCGTCGATCACGATGCCGTCGGTCGAGGTCATCCCGACCCGCTTGCCCTTGAGCTTCAGGATGTGGGCGATCATCCGGACGGTCGTCGTCTTGCCGTTCGTGCCGGTCACCGCGATGATCGGGATCCGCGACGGGGAACCAGGCGGGAACAGACCGTCGATCACGGGCCGGGCGACGTACTGCGGCTCGCCCTCCGTCGGGTGGGTGTGCATCCGGAAGCCCGGGGCGGCGTTGACCTCGACGATGGCGCCGCCGGTCTCGCGGACGGGCGTCGCGATGTCGGGGCAGATGAAGTCGATCCCGGCGATGTCGAGCCCGATGATCTGGGCCGCCGTCTCGGCGATCTCGACGTTGTCCGGGTGGGCCTCGATCGTCCGGTCGATGGATGTCCCGCCGGTCGACATGTTGCCGGTCAGGGCGAGCTTGATGAAGGTGTCCGCCGGCGGGACGTCGTCGAGACCGAAGCCCTGCTCGCGGACGAGAACCTCGGCGGCGTCATCCAGCTTGATCCGGGTCAGGACCTTCTCGTGGCCGATGCCCCGTCGCGGGTCCCGGTTCGCGACCTCGACGAGCTGCCGGACGGTGTGCTCGCCGTCGCCGCTCACGCTGGCCGGGACGCGCTCGGCGATCGCGGCAACCCTGCCCCCGATCACGAGGCAGCGGTAGTCGTTGCCTGCCACGTAGTTCTCGACGACGAGGTTGCCACTCCGGCTCTGGGCGAGGGCGCCAGCGAACGCGGTCCGAACCGCCTCGTCGGACCGGAGGTCGAGATGGACGCCCCGGCCGTGGTTGCCGTCGAGCGGTTTGACGACGCACGGGAAGCCGACCCGATGAGCGGCCGCGACGGTCTCCTCCTCGGTCGTGACGACGGCGCTCCGCGGCACGGGCAGGCCGGCCGAATCGAGGAGCCGGTTCGTCAGGCCCTTATCGCTTGCGATGTCGACCCCGATCGCGGATGTGATCGAGGTCATCGTCGCCCGGATCCGCTGCTGATGAACGCCCTGTCCGAGCTGGACCAGGGAGTGGCGATCCAGCCGGATGTACGGGATGTCGCGGCTCGCCGCCTCGTCGAGGATCGCCTGCGTGGACGGCCCGAAGGCGGACTTCTCGGCCAGCCGGATCAGGCGCTCCATCTCGGCCATGAAGTCGAGGGCCGTTGTGGGGTCCTCCGGGGCGACGAGATAGTTGACGAGCGCGACGGCGAGCTTGCCAGCTTCGATCCCGACGCCTTCCTCGCGGAACTCGTAGATGACGTTGTAGCGGCCGTGCTCGCCGGTGCTCCGGGTCTTGCCGTGGCGGACGTCGGTGCCGGCGAGATTCTGGAGCTCGAGCGCGATGTGCTCGGCGATGTGGCCTGCCCAGGTGCCCTCGCGCAAGCGGGTGATGAAACCGCCCCGCCGGCCGAGGCTGCAGGCGTGGTCCTCGAGTGTGGGCAGGAGCCCGACGAGAGCGTCGACGAAGCCCGGGATCTTGTTGCTCGGGAAGTCCTCGAGGATGCCGAGGTCGACGACCATCCGGACGACCGGCTCGCGGGCCCAGTAGTTGGGGCCGCGCAGGATGCGGGTCTCGATGATCCGGAGGGTCGGCTCGGGGCGGGTGCCGCCCGGCGGGCCGTCGGCCGAGCCGCGCTTCGGTCGCGGCTTGCCCTCGCTGTCAGTCGTCGCCTTGGCCGCTCCGGCCCGTGCCCTGGGTGCCGCCTGCGCCACGGAGCCCTCCTGCGGTGGTTGTCCCGTCGCGGGCCCCGAGTGTACTGCCGTCCGCGGTCAGGAGCGCGGAACCTCGGCGATCGGAAAGCCCTCGCGAGCGGCGGCCTGAGCCAACCGATCGTCGAGCGTGACGACGGCCAGACCCGACGGATCGCCTTCGCCGGCCGTCAGTCCTCGTTGTCCTCGAAGTCCGGCCAGGCCGCGATGTCGACACCGTGGTTCTCGGGCGATGCGAGTGTCCACCACTGGGGCGCATGCGTCCCGTCCGCCAGACGTCCGCCGGCTTCGAGTGCCGCCGCGACTCTTGCTTCGGCCTGATCGGCCGGCACGCTAACGTCGATGTGGGTCCGGCCACGCCCCGGCTTGGGAGGGTGGAGGCTTTGGAACGACACGTGCGGGTTCCGGCGGTGCCGATCGACGACGTCGTCGTTCGGTCCAAGGCTCCTGTACCCGAGGGCCGCGGCCCAGAACGGACCCACGTCGCTGCTTGGATCCTGGGCCACCGCGATGCCCACGACCTGGACCTGGGAGGGGTCCGGCTCGATCCCCAGCTTCCGAGCCTCTGCCGATATCCGGCGTGCCAGCTCGACATCACGATGGCTCAGAGCTCCGTACTCCCCGGAGGCGGTCCGGACTGTGACTCCCTCAGGTCGCACGTCCACGTCGGGGAAGTGGCCCACAGCCTCCGCGACTTCGGCGATCGCGGCCACAAACCTTGCTGCTTCCGCGAACGACTTGACGTGGAAGTAGGCGTGGGCGCCGGAGAACAGGACCCGCCAGTCCTCGACACCGACAGCGTCGTGGAATGCCCGAGCAGTCGTTCGCTTCTCGCTCATGGGCCAATGCTAGGCAGGAAGGTCGGCTGCGCGCAACGCGCTGAGGCGCTTAGCAGAGAAGCCGATGGCGGTTGGGGTGGCTCGGATCACTCAGTCCTCGATCATCTGCCCGGGTGCGGTGACTGGATGCCGAGGTCAATCAGCGTTCGCCCATCACACGAGATGTTCGCCTTGGCCGGGGAGACGTTGCGCCGGCAAGGCCTTCGCTGCGATCTCCCCGGACGTCTCAGTCGCGCTCGAGCGTTGCGAGGCGGTACAGCTGACGGGCCCTGTCAAGGCCCTTCAGCTCGTGCATCCCAGCGTCCTCGAACATCGGCCCGGCTCCCTCGAGGAGCTCCATGACGGTCGCCGACACGAGAATCTCGCCGGACCCCGCGACGGCCATGATCCGGGCCGCCATGTGGACTGCGATCCCCCGGAGGTCCCCCGCGATCGTCTGGACCTCTCCCGTGTGGACGCCTGCGCGGATCGCCAGGCCGAGGCCCTGGGCCGCATCGCGGATGGCAGCCGCGGCCCGAACTGCGCGCTCGGCATCGTCGAATTGGGCTAGCACGCCGTCGCCGGTGGTCTTGACGAGCCGTCCCCGATGGCGGTCGATCGCTGTCGCGGCCTTGTGATTGTGCTCTCCGACGAGGTCGCGCCATCTCGCGGCACCGAGGTCTGACGCCCGGCGGGTCGAATCGACGATGTCGGTGAAGACGATCGAGGCCAGGATCCGATCGTCCCTGCCGTCCTGCTGCTTCCCAAACGTCCGCATGGCTTCGAAGTCGACCGAGACCCATGGCTCGTCGCCCACCACCCAGGCATCGTGTCCTGGTGGGATCTCGAAGACGTCGCCGGGAGCCAGCTCGAGTTCCGTGCCGTCAGCCATCTGGGCGCGTAGTCGCCCTGTGAGCGTGATCCCCAGGTGATGGTATTGGCACGTGTCCGTCCGGGCGATGGGCCGCACGTCCACCGACCAGCGCCAGCCGGGCTCGTAGGTCATCCGGCCGACCACCGTATCGTCAAGCTCGACGACGTCGATCCGACCGCGCGGAATCGTCCTCACGTCGCTGGCCTCGCTGAACCGCCGTCGCTGGAGACGCATCCGGCCCTCCTGGCCATTTCGGCGTGAAGACGTTCACCCTTGCCTGACCCGAGTTCCTCGGCCACTCGGCAGATCTCGGAGTATCCGCTCAAATCCTTTCCCCGTGTCACCGGGGTAGGTGCTCCGGCCTTGCTCAGTGTCCTGTCGCCAGAACGGCGAATCACGACGAGGCGAGATCCTCCATCCCGCCCGGCAGGGCGTGGAGGGTGGGCGTCGCGAGGCGATGGCGCCGGCGCAGGTCGAACCGGTAGCCGCCCGGGAGTGAATGGAGGACCACGCCGCTGATCATCAGCGGCTTGTGGCCGCGGATCTCCCAGGCGTCGGTCTCCGAGGCGGCCCCGTCGATGACGGTGATGCTGCCTCGCCCGATCACCTCCATGACGTGATCGGGTCCAACGACGCCGGCCGTGTCCTCGTCGACACCCAGGCCGAGGAGCGAGGGGTTCTGGGCGATCAGCGAGAGCAGCCGCCCGAGCCGGTTGCGCTGCTGGAAATGCTGGTCGACGATCACGCCGGGGAGCATCCCGAGCCCCGCGGCGATCTGCGCCATCCGATGCTTCGGCGTCGCCCCGGACGCCCCGAATGCGATCATGTGGCTGCTCATCGCCGATGCGCCGGCAGACGTTCCGGCCATCACCGCACCGTGCCGGAAACGCTCGAGCATCGCATCGGCCAGGCGCGTCCCGCCGATCGTCGAGGCGAGCTTCAGCTGGTTGCCGCCGGTCAGGAAGACACCCGTCGCGTCGCGCAGGGTGAGAGCGACCGACTCGTCGTTGGCCTGCGGCCGGGTCGATGCGTGGAGCGGCCGGACAGCCGCGACACCGAGGTCACTGAAGATGTGGCGATAGCGCTCGCCGGCCTCCGTCCCGAGGCTCGACGCCGTCGAGATCACGGCAATCGTCGCGTCCCGGCCGCCGGCGAGCGCGACGAATCGGTTGAGGATGACCCGATCCCGGATCTTGTCCTCGGCCCCGCCGATGATGATGACGGTCCCGTCGGTCACGAACGCGCGCTCCTCCGCTCGGATCGGGGAAGGATAGCGTGGCGACCGTCTGAGGGACGCCTCATCGCGCTTTGGACGACGGTTGCGGTTCGGGGTCCGAATCGACGATGACCGGCGTGCCACAATCCGGCGGCCATGACGAACAGCCCGGGGAGAGCCGAGTCGGTCAAGCGGCTGTCGCCGGCCGTCAACCCGCACCGCCGCCGGGCTGCCGTCTTCCGCCGAGCGCTGCGCCACGAGGTCAGCCGTCTCCGCGATCGGAAGCGGATCCTCGCGATGGCGCTCCTGATCGTCACGTTCGGCTGCGTCGCGGCCGCGCTGGTCGCCCGCGGCGAGCCGGCCGGAGCAGACGCCCGGGCGTATTGGGCCGCGGTCCGGATCTGGCTCGGCGGCGGCGACCCGTACCGACCCACCGGCCCGTTCCTGCCCTACGTGTACGCCCCGTGGATGTTGCCGGGCTTCGCCCCGTGGGCCCTCCTGCCGTGGGACGTCGCCTGGTTCGTCTGGCGCGGCGGCACGATCCTGGGCTTGGTCTGGACGATCCACTGGGCGTATCGCCAGCGCCCGCTCGAGACCGCGATCCTCGTCGCGCTCCTGGGCTTCCCGTTCGGGGCCAACCTCGACACCGGCAACATCAACCTGCCGCTGACGCTGCTCCTGTGGGGCGCCCTGTTCGGCGGGCCGCTCCTGGCCGGCATCCTGTGGGCGATCGCGTCGTGGATGAAGTGGGTCCCGATCGTGTTTCTGATCATCCTGCCGCCCAGGGCGCGGCTGTACGGACTCCTGTTCCTGGGCGTGTCGATCCTGCTCAGCCTCGCGACCCTGCCGGGCACGATCGCCCAGCTCGAGGCGCTGTTCGGGTTTGGCCGGCGTCCGCTCCGACTGGACTACACGGTGTTCCTGTGGGCCCTTGTCCCCGTTCTATGGCGCCAGCGGGAGCCGTTCGGCTGGCTCCGGATCGACTGGTGGCGGTTCCAGATCGAGCGTGTGCGGCGAGAGCGCCGCTCGCCGACGCGGCTCGCCAGGAACTGGCTCGGCCTGCCTCACGGCTCATCCGACGAGCGATGTGCCAGCGCGACGTCGGAGCCGGCACCGGCCGACGCGGACTGAGCGGCGGAGATGGTCTCGAGCGGCTGACGCGAACTGAGCGGCTGACGGCCGTCAGGCGGGCGCCGGCACGAGCGGCGCCCCCCGGCGCTTCGGCTCCTGGACTGGTCGAAGCATCACGGCTCCGAAGGCGAAGTAGGCGACGCCGAACATGAGCTCGAGACGCGGCCCCGCGCCGATCCCGGCCGAGCGGTTCACGACGTCGATCAGGGGGCCGCCGATGATGACCGCGATCGTGGTCGATGAGGCCGTGACGACATTCGACAGGCCCATGTAGCGGCCGGATGCCGCCTTGGGGATGATGTCGGTCATCAGGGCCCAGTCGACTGCCAGGAACGTCCCCTGTGACGCCCCGAAGATCGCGGCGCCGACAGTCGCGATCGCGACGGTCGGAGCGACCGCGATCAGGCCCACCCCGAGCGCGCCGAGTGCCGTACAGACGTAGATGACCGGTTTCCGGCCGTAGCGGTCGGAGAGCCTGGAGGCGGGCACGATCGCGAGGAGGCTGACCGCGGTCGCGGCGAGGAGCATCGTCAGGAACGCTCCGCCGGCCTGCTCCTGGCTGAGGCCGTGGGCGTCGGCGAGGTACAGGAAGACGAAGTTCAGGACCGCCGCGCCGCCCATCAGGATGAACAGGCGCGAGGCGAGCAGCCACAGGTAGCTCTTCTCGCGGAGGATGTCCGTGCCCCACGTCTCTGCCGCGATCGACATCCACGAGCGACCGTTTCGCGGCTTGGCCGGGGGACCGTTCGGGACGCGCAGGACGACGCTGAGCATCGTGACCAGCTCGATCGCCGCGATCGCCAGGATCGCCAGGCCGACGTTGCCCTCGGAGTTGGCGATCGCGGCCAGGGCGAAGCCGACGACGTTGCCGAGGACCTGCATCAACCCGACCATCGCGCTGGCCAGGCCCACCTGGCGGTCCGGCACGAGATCCGGGACGTAGCCCTGGAACGGACCGCGGGCCACGTTCGTGCTCAGGGCGAGGAGAGTCGCGAAGGCGGCGATCGCGAGGAGCGAGTTGGCGGACGCGATCCCGACCAGGAACAGGGCGTCGAACAATGCGCCGAAGACGATGAACGGCTTGCGCCGACCCCAGCGTGTCGTCGCGTAGTCGGAGATCGAGCCGACGGTCGGTTGGACCGCGACGCTGAAGAAGAACTGGAGGAAGCCGACGAGGGCGAGCGACGTGCCCTCGGTCCCCGCCGTGACGAGATTATCGAACTTGATCCGCGACTGGATGGCGGCGCCGACGACCGCGTCGATGGACGTCAGGCCGAGCCAGAAGAGCGATATCCGGACCAAGGCCGACTTCGGCAGGTCGATTGCCGGCCGATGAACGTCGTCGTCGGCGACGCGTTCGCCGGCCGGCGACGGTGCGGGCTTCGCGTCGTCCACGCTTCTCCCTCCGCTCCCCCGAAACGTGCCCCGGTCAAGCCTACGACGCGCAGTGAACGCGATTGTTGCGAACGTGACATTCCGCCCGCCGGTTGTCGCGGCAAGCGGACCGCTGAGTTCGCACGTCGCCTGTCGTGGGTTGCGTGAACGATCCCGGCGGGTCCATCGTCAGGTGCAAAGGAGAATGGATGGACGACCCGCCGCCCTCGTCGTCTCGATCGGCCGCAACCGGGTGACGCTTGCAGCCGACGACTTCGCCGACCTCGTGGCCGGCCAGCTCGATCGCTCCTACCGCCTGGCGACGGTGATTCTCGGCAGCGCGATGGAGGCCGAGGATGCGGTCGCGGACGCGGCGTTTGCGGCCTGGCGCGGCCGCGGGAAGCTTCGCGCGACGGATCGCTTCGAGGCGTGGTTCAGCCGGATCGTCGTGAACGTCTGCCGCGATCGACTTCGGGCGCGCCGGCGGCGGCCGGTCGTCGAGATGCCGGCCGTCGACGTCCGCTCAGGGTCGCCCGACGGCGAGCCTGACTTCCGCGACGGCGTCCACGCCCGTGATGCGATGAGTCGGGCGTTCGAGACCCTCGAGCCCGACGAGCGGATCGTCCTTGTCCTCCGGTTCTGGCAGGACCTGTCGGTCGACACGATCGCCGAGCGGCTTGGGATTCCGAGCGGGACTGTGAAGTCACGGCTCCATCACGCGACCGGCCGACTTCGGACGTCCTTGACGGTCAGGGAGGTCCGCCGGTGAGCGAGGAGACATTCGAGCGCGACCTGCGGGCAGCGCTCGCGATGCGTGACCCCGGCCCGGCGCCGGCGCACCTCGAGGCGGTCGTCCGACAGCGCCTGGCGACTGACCCGCGCCCGCGCCGACTCCAGATCGTGGCGACCCCGCTGGCGAGCATCGCGCTCGTGGCGGCAGCCGTGATCATCGCGATTGTCGTCAGCCGGCCGATAGAGGTCGGACCAGGGTCAGCGCCAGGTCCGTCGACTTTGCCCCATCAGATCGCTCCGGGCGACGGCGTCGTCACGGACGTCCCCCAACCGATCACTCAGGCCGTGACCGCTCTCATCGCATGCGCCGTCCTGTTCCTGACGGCCCTCCAGGCGTCACGCCGGCGCACTCGGATTGGGGCGTCGCTCGCGGCCCTTCTCATCCTCGTGGTCTGCGTGACGATCGGGACATCGGACGCGCTCGGTGACGCCGGCATGTTCGGTGTCACGCCGACCCGGGAGCCAGGCGAGGGCGAAACCGGCGCCGTCCTGAGCGTGACCGGCGACGACGCCTTCACGGTCTTGGTGAGCCTCCGTAACACCTCGCGACTCCCCCTCACGATCCTCGGGATCGCCGATGGCGGGACAATCGAGGTCGGATCCGGACCGGGAGCGATGGCAACCCTTCCGCGCTTCGCGGGCGTCGGCTTCTTCCCTGGCATGGAGTTGAACCTCGCGACGATTCTTCCGTTCCACCCGCGTGCGCTGGATCCCGGCGCCGAGGTCCATCTCGCGCTCCGTGGACTCGCCGGTACGTGTGCCGTCGCGACTCGTCCCCCGTCGAACGACGCGTCGTACGAGATCCGGGAGGTGCCCCTGGTGTACGAGCAGCTCACGATCACCCACACCCAGACCATCAGGTTCGTGGAATCGATCCACGTCCCGAGCCGAATGCCGTGCCCGTGAGCGCCCAGGTCGTCAGGATCCGCCGACGCGCTGGCGAATCGTGGCCTCGTACTCGGGGAAGTAGCGCCCGATCTCGAGCAAGTCGAACGTCCGGAGGATGCTCGACGGCGGCTCGCGCTCGAGGAGGAACGCAAACGAGCGCCGGACCAGTTCCGTCGGGTCCGCGCTGGCCGGGTCGAGGCGGCGGAGGGCCTCCGCCCTGACTCGAACGACGTGGGAGGACACCTTGCGCTCGCCGTCGCGCAACCGGACCGTGCATGACGAGCCGTTGGCTGTCGCCTCACAGCGGACCTCGATGTCGATCATGGCGCGGGCTCCGGCTGCCGCTGGCAGGACGGGCACCAGAACGTCGTCCGCGGCACGGTTGTCGTGAGCAGCGCGGATCGAATGAGCGTCCCGCAGCGCCGGCATGGCCGGCCGGTCCGGCGGTAGACCCACATCGGCGCACGACCGGGAGCCTCGCCGACGCTCGCGCGGAGGAGCAGCCGGGCCCGCGCGATGAGCCGATCCAGCGTCGCGGCGTCGAGATCCGCGACCCGGGTCCACGGCTCGACCCGCTCGTGGAACAGCGTCTCGTTGCGCCAGATGTTGCCGATCCCGGCGAGCGCCCGCTGGTCCAGGAGCGCCTCGGAGATGGTCACGCCGTCACGGGCAGGATCGCGCAGGCGGCGGCGCGCCTCGGCCTCATGCTCGGCGCCCCAACCGTCGTCGAGCAGATCCGGTCCCAGCCGGGCGATCGTCGGGTGGATCGCCTCGGCCCGCGTCTCGAACAGCTCGACGACGGGGGCGTCGAAGCAGACCGCGACGGCGCCCGGAACCTCGAGCACGAGTCGGGCCGCGGACGGCGGCCGGCGCCAGCGCTCGCCCGGCCGGTAGCGATGCCAGGAGCCGTTCATCCGGAGGTGTGTCCGCAGCTCGAGCCCGTTATCGAACCGGATCAGGAGGTTCTTGCCGATCGCTTCGACGCTCGTGATCGTCGCGCCGACGACGCGCTGGACCTGCGGCCCGCCCGCCCGGGCCCGCGCCGCGCTGACCGCTCTTCCGACGAGATTAGGCGCGAGGCCGTTGGCGGTCCGGTGGAGCGTGTCGCCCTCGGGCACGGCCGGCGCGTCAGCTCTGCCCGGCGCGGCGGGCGGTGATCCGGGCGATGGGACCGGACGGTGGACGGCGACCGTCGCTGCCGGAGGCCGTCGCCCGACGCAGAACCAGGCCGCGGTAGGCCGGCAGGAACCCGGCGGCGACGAGCCGGTCGCGGAACGGTGACTCGCCAACCGGCCCGCCGTCGACCTTCGTGATGACGAGCTCGCGGACCCGCCCATCCTCGACCAAGGTGCCGAGGGCCCGGGCTGCGGTCTCGCCGACGTCGGCGTCGTCGCCTGCGGGCAGGACCTGGAGCGAGCCCCCGCCCCGATCGACGTACAGCGCCGCGACCCCATCGACCGAGACGACGTATGCCCCGGCTGCCCGCTGGAGCGGCCGGCGGTCGTCCTCGCCGCGACGCGGCCAGGCGATCGCGGCGCCGTACGGATTGGCAGGATCCGCCGCAGCCAGCAGATGGACGGTTCGCTCCGCCGCGTCGCGGCCGGGTTCGCGGACGGAGCGCAACCGCTCGATCGCCCCGGCCAGCGCGAACTGCGCCGCGCCGAGGCCGTCGACGAAGTAGCCCCGCCGGATCCGGCCCGCCTCCTCCAGAGCGCGCAGGATCGGATAGACCGCGCTGAAGCCGCCGTCGATCTGTTCGCTGGCGACCGCCTCGCGGGTCACGATCCCGTGGCGGTCGAGGAGGGCGAGGGAGGTCGCGTGAAGGCGTTCGGTCGGCGTTCCGGGCGGCGGCTCGACCAGCGACCAGCGGCCCGCGGCCTCGGGCGGCCCGAGCGACGTCAACCGGCCCGGCCGGCGGCGGGTGTCGCGCGCGGTTCGTTTCCAGCGCAGCGCCCGGAGCGGAGCGAACGTGTCGTTCGTCACCTCGCCGGCCCAGACCAGGTCCCACAGCGCGTCGAGCACGTCGCGATCCGATCCGCCGCCCGCCGCTGCGAACAGCTCGCGGTAGAACGACGCCCCGCGCCGCTGGAGATGCTCCCGGATGCTCTCGTGGCGTGGATCGGCCGGTCGCTCGCCCGCATCGACGGTTCCGACAGGCCGGACGAGCTCACGACCCGGCCGGACCAGCACGACCCGACCGTCGTCCCGGCCGAGGCTCCCCCGCCCCACCCACGCGACCTCGCCGAGCGCGCCGAGCTCGTCGAGAAGCCGCGGCTGGTAGCCCGGGACGCGGGCCGGCAGGATGTCGCGCTCGAGAACCGACGCCGGCAGCGCGACGCCGGCCAGCTGGTCGACGACCTCGGCGAGCCGCTCGAGGGCGGCGGTCGGGCGGAGCGGAGCGGGCGTCTCGCCAACCTCGGTGACCCCCTGCCATGCCGGCAGGAACCGGGCGAACGCCGCCGGATCGACCGGCTCGACCTCCTTCCGCAGCCGCGCCAGCGAGCGCCGGCGGAGGAGCCGGAGCACGTCGGGATCGATCCATTCGCGCTCCGCGCCGCCCGGCCGGAACTCCCCGCGCAGGATCGTGCCGGCGCTGAGCAGCCGCTCGAGGGCGTCCTCCACGATCCCGGCCGGCAAACGCCAGCGCCGGGCGGGATCCGGCGTCAGGAACGGCCCGTGGGTCCGGGCGTAGCGGGCGAGCAACCCATCGAGCGCGCCGGCGGCCGGACCCAGGAAGGCATCCGGCACTCCGCTCGGTGGCGACACCCCGACCCCATCGCGGTAGCGTGCGACATCCTCGATCGCGATCCAGCGCTCGTCGCCGGCAATCCGTGCGGCGACGGCCCGGCGCGACGCGATCAGTTCGGTCAGCCACGGGTCACTGGCGGCCGCTCCGCCCTCCGACCGGGCGGCGATCTCGTCGGCCGTCAGGTCGCCGAGCCGGCGGAGCACGTCGTGGAGCTGGTCGGCAGTCGACGCCTGGCGGTCCTCGGTCAGGAGCTGGAGGTTCAGCTCCAGATCGGCCAGCGCGTCCGGATCGAGCAGCTCGCGCAGCTCCTCCTGGCCGAGGAGCTCGCGGAGGAGGTCGCGGTCGAGCGTCAGGGCGCCGGCCCGGCGCTCGGCCAGCGGCGCGTCGCCGTCGTACATGTACGCCGCGACGTAGTCGAACAGGAGCGAGCTGGCGAACGGGCTGGCCTTCGGGGTCTCGACGCTGTGGATCGTGATCTCGCGCCGGGCGATCCCACCGAGGACGTCGCGCAGGGCCGGCAGGTCGAAGACGTCCGAGAGCACCTCACGGTACGTCTCCACGAGGATCGGGAAGCTGCCATAGCGCGACGCCACAGCCAGCAGGTCGGCCGCCCGCTGGCGCTGCTGCCAGAGTGGCGTCCGGGTGCCCGGCCGGCGGCGTGGCAGGAGCAGCGCCCGGGCCGCGTTCTCCCGGAAGCGCGAGGCGAACAACGCCGACGACGAGACCTGGCCGACGACGATGTCCTCGACCTCCTCTGCATCCGGGAAGAGCAGCTCCTCCGCGATTGCGGCGACGTCGTCGCCGTCGGGCAGCCGGATCGCGATCCCGTCGTCGGACCAGATCGTCCGGACCTCGCTCGAGAGTTGCTCCCCGAGCCGGGCCTCCAGGGCCAGGGACCACGGAGCGTGGACCCGGCCGCCGAACGGGGTCAGGATCACCAGGCGCCAGTCGCCGAGCTCGTCGCGGAAGCGCTGGATGACGATTCGCTTGTCGGTGGGCAGGGCGCCGGCGGCGTCGCGTTCGTCCTCGAGATAGGCGACGAGGTTCTCGGCCGCCCAGGCGTCGAGGTCGTGGTGCTCCCGCAGGCGGCCGATGACGTCGCGACGGCCGCGCGCGCCTCGGCCGAGGTCAGCCTCGGCTTCGCCGACGAAGGCGCCCAGCGCCCGCCCGAGCTCGATCGGCCGCCCCACCGAGTCGCCGTGCCAGAACGGCAGCTTGCCGGGCACGCCGGGCGCTGGCGACACGATCACCCGGTCGTGCGAGATCTCCTCGATCCGCCAGCTGCTCGCTCCGAGGGTGATCACCTCACCGGTCCGGCTCTCGTAGACCATCTCCTCGTCGAGCTCGCCGACGCGCCGGCCTGGGGTTCCCGCCTCACCGACCATGAACACGCCGAACAGCCCGCGGTCCGGGATCGTCCCGCCGCTCGTCACCGCCACGACCCGGGCGTCGCGCCGGCCGGCGATCACGTCGGTCGTGCGGTCCCACGTCACGCGCGGCTTGAGCTCGGCGAACTCGTCGCTCGGGTAGGCGCCGCTCAGCATCCCGAGGACGCCCTCGAGGACCTCGCGGCTGAGCGTCTCGTACGGCGTCGCCCGGTTGATGGCAGCCAACAGCTCGTCGACAGTCCACGAGTCCATCACGGTCATTGCGACGATCTGCTGGGCGAGGACATCGAGCGGATTGCGCGGGATCGCGGTCGCCTCGATCGCGCCCTCGTGCATCCGGCGGGCCACGACTGCGGCCTCGAGCAGGTCGCCGCGGTACTTCGGGAAGATCACGCCCTTGCTCGGCGCGCCGACCTGATGACCGGCCCGCCCGACCCGCTGCAACCCTCGGGCGACCGATGTCGGCGACTCGACCTGGATGACGAGGTCGACGGCGCCCATGTCGATCCCCAGCTCCAGGGAGCTGGTCGCCACGATCGCCGGTGAGCGGCCGGCCTTCAGGTCCTCCTCGATCTGGATCCGCTGCTCGCGGGCGACGCTGCCGTGGTGGGCCCGCACGAGCTCCTCGCCCGCCAGCTCGTTCAACCGCTGCGCCAACCGCTCGCTGAGGCGTCGCGAGTTCGTGAAGACGATCGTGCTGCGGTGGCTCCGGATCAGCTCGAGGATCCGGGGATGGATCGCCGGCCAGATGCTGACGCGGGCCTCCGGTCCTGCGGCGGGTCCGCCCGGCTGCTGATCGAGCGGGAGCAGCTCGCCGGGCTTCGTCATGTCCTCGATCGGGACGATGACCTGGAGGTCGAGCACCTTGCGGGCACCGGCGTCGACGACGGTCACCGCCCGGTCCGGCCCCACGCCGCCGAGGAATCGGGCGATCAGCTCGAGCGGTCGTTGGGTGGCGGACAGGCCGATCCGCTGCGGCGGCCGGGCGCCTTCCCGCTCGGCGATCAGGCGCTCGAGACGCTCGAGGCTCAGGGCGAGGTGGGCGCCGCGCTTGGAGCCGGCGATGGCGTGGACCTCGTCCACGATCACGTGCTCGACGCCCCGGAGGACCTCGCGGGCTTGGCTCGTCAGCATCAGGTAGAACGACTCGGGCGTGGTGATCAGGATGTCCGGCGGGCGGCGGGCGAGATTCCTGCGCTCGTCCGCCGGGGTGTCGCCGGTCCGGCTCGCGACCGTGATATCCGGAGCCGGCACGCCGAGCCGGGCGGCCGCGAGGGCGATCCCCGCCAGCGGGGCGCGGAGGTTTCGCTCGACGTCGTAGGTCAGGGCCTTGAGCGGGCTGATGTAGAGGACCCGGATGCTGCCCGGGTTGGCCTTGGTCGGCGCCGGGCGAGGCGGCGAGGCCGCGAGCCGGTCCAGCGTCCAGAGGAACGCAGCGAGGGTCTTGCCGCTGCCGGTCGGGGCGTGGATCAGGGTGTGATGGCCGTCGGCGATGGCCGCCCAGCCCTCAGCCTGGGCCTGGGTCGGCGCCGCGAACGAGCTCTCGAACCAGGCCCGGACCGCCGCCGAGAAGGGAGCGAGCGGATCGCTCGACGGAGCGGCAGCGGGCGACGTCGCGGGCGGGATCGACACAGTAGCCACGGGACGTCGAAGTATAGGCGTCCCCACCCAAATCGACCACCCGTTCGAAATGTGCTCGGGATTACGGGTCGTCATGACCGGGGGCCATTCGCGTCGTACTTTTGATTCCCACGGACCCCGCGATTTCCTTCCAATCCGCGGCCTTCCGTGGGCGAGCCAGGCGGGCCGGACCCGTGACCCGGCCTGCCTGGCGCGAACCTCCGTTCACCCCTGCACGAAGACCCGGGCCCCCCCGCCCGGGTCTTTCGTGTTCGCCTCGTGATTTCCGGTTCTGGTCGCGCTGTCAGCGGCGAGGTCTCCCATTGCCCCGTCCAGATCTGGCGTCGGCCGAGAGCCAACGATTCGGGCGGTTTGTCAACACGGCGAGGTTTCCGGCCGGGTTCCGATGACCGGCGGTCAAGGATGATCCCGCTGAAGCCAACGTTCCACCGACTCGCGACCAATTCGTCGACTCACGGTCACGGTCCGACCCGGATGACACGGCGATAACCGCCAGGTGAGCACCGTGCTGTTCCCTGTGTCGATGCAATCGACACGCCGACATCGACGGGACGCGCGCACGTCGTCCGGCCGAGTCGCGGCCGAGCTCCGGCGAAGGGTTGGCCTGGATCTTCGTCGCTCCCGCGTCGACGGCGGCCTCTCGATCCGGGCGGTGGCGAGGGAGGCGGGCGTCGACCCGTCCCACGTGTCGATGATCGAGCGCGGGCTGCGAGAGCCGAGCCTCGCCGTGCTCGCGTCGATCTGTGGCGTTCTCGGGCTCGACATCGGCCTTCGCCTCTACGCGACGACCGGACCAACGATCCGAGATCGGCACCAGGCCGCGATCGTGGAGATGCTGATCAGGAGCCTCGGCCCGGGCTGGCACCGTCTGGTCGAAGTTCCGGTCCGGCAGCCCGCGCGCGGCGTGATCGACCTGGTCCTGGCGCGAGAGGTGGTCGTCGCGACGGAGGTCCATTCGGAGCTCCGAACGGTCGAGCAGCTCATCCGCTGGGCTGGAGACAAGGCAGATTCGCTCCCCTCGGCGGAAGCGTGGCCGATGCTGTCGGGTGGCAGAACGCCGCCGGTCCATCGCCTGCTCGTCATCAGGTCGACGCGCACGAATCGGGAGATCGTTCGAGCGCACGCCGCGACGTTCGCGACCGCCTACCCCGGTGATCCCACGGCGGTCCGAGCGGCGCTCATGGGAACGGGCCCCTGGCCGGGATCGAGCATGCTCTGGGCCAAGGTCGAGGGTGGTCGCGCCGAGCTCCTGCAGCGCCGGCCTCCGGGCGTCGGCTGAGCCCGCCGACCGCGTGGTGACGCACAGTCGATGAACACGACTGCGAACGCACGAGGCGACCCGACGCGGCTCCAATCGGTGACGCACGGTCAACGAAACGGGGACGGGACAAGGTCACCACCCGGTCGATCCGGGGAATCGTCGACCCTGAGTCACGACGAGCGCGACAGCGTGGGTGGGTGCGGTCACACCCGGTCGATGCTGGAACGTTGACTCTGAGTCATCACGAGCGCGACAGAGCCGGTGGGCGGGCAGGTGATGGATGGCCGCGGCCTCAGCTGCGAGCGACCGCCGCGCGAAGGAGCGGCAGCACCTTCGACCTGACCGCGTCCACCGTCCGCTCGATCGTCCGCTCGGTCGACGGCTCCGTCGCCGTCGGCGGATCGTCGAACGTGGCCGGGAGCGGCGCCTGGCCGTAACGCCGTGCCTCCCCGTCCCACCGGGCGCGCCACGCTTCCGGCGTCCCCGCCGGAACCTCGCGATGCGCTGCGGCCAGCCACACGAGCGACCAGCTCCGCGGCACGACCCGGTACACGTCGTAGCCGCCGCCGCCCGTGGCCAACCAGCGTCCGCCGGCGTGCTCGTGGGCCAGGTCGTGGACGAGCCGCGCGGCCGCGCCCATCGCAGTCACCGTGTTCCGGAGATGGGCGAGCGGGTCCCAGAGATGGCTGTCTGCGCCGTGCTGGGACACCACGACGTCCGGGTGGAACTCCGCGGCCAGCTCCGGCACGAGCGAGGTCACGGCCGCCAGCCAGGCGCCGTCGCCGGTGTCGGGCGGGAGGGGAACATTGACGACGGTCCCCGCGGCAGGCCCCTCCCCGACGTCATCGGCGAAGCCGGTGCCCGGGAACAAATACCGCCCGCTCTCGTGGAAAGACACGGTCAAGACGCCCGGATCCGCGGCATGGATCGCCTCGACCCCGTCGCCGTGGTGGACGTCGAGGTCGACATACAGCACGCGTTTGGCCTCGCGCCGCGCCCTGGCGATCGCGAGCGCCGGGTCGTCGTAGATGCAGAAGCCCGACGCCCGATCGCGCATCGCGTGGTGGAGGCCGCCGCCGGGATGGAACGCGTGCTCGACATCGCCCTGGAGGATCGCCTCCATCGCCCGGATCGACCCACCGGCGACCGCCGCGGCCGCGTCGTGCATGTCGGCGAACGACGGGTTGTCGCCGCCCGGGCCGATCCCCGCCTCGGCCTCCGCCCGGCCGGACACGTCAGTCGAGAAACGCTTCACGACCTCGAGGTAGGCCTGGGTGTGGCTCCACAGCAGCTCACTGTCCGGTGCCGGCTCCGGCGCCAGCCCCGGCTCCGCACCGAGTGTCCGGAGCAGGTCGATCCCCGGCCCGAACCGGCGCGGCGTCAGCGGATGGGCCGGCCCGAAGTCGTACTCGCTCGAGCGCGGGCCGAAGACGAGGAGCGGCTGATCGGGCATGACCCGCACGATAGCTGCGATGGAGCGAGTGAGGCGAGTACCATCCGCCAATGGGCACCGACCTCCTCATCGTCCTCATCATCATCCTGATCGCCGTCCTGATCTGGCGCGGCCCGAAAACCCTGCCGAAGATCGGTCAGGCGTTCGGGCGCGGAGTGCGCGAGGCCCGGAGCGAGGCGGCCAAGCTGGGCGACAAGTCGGACGGGGATCCGCCGGCCTGACGGCCGGGGTGCCTGCGGTTCAGGCGCGGCGCATCGCCGCGCCGAGTCGGTACGCTGGTCCGGTGAACGACTCCCTGCCGAATAGCATCGAGAGCCTTCTCGACCGGCCCGGTCCAGGTCCCCATCGCACCACGATCGTCGTGAACGGGGTCGAGGTCGAAACTTTGGCCGACCTTCCGCCGCTGCGCGATCGGCTGCTGTTCGTTGGCCTGAATCCGTCGCCGGTCAGCGTCGAGAGCGGCCACTATTTCCAGGGTCAGCTCGGGCGCACCTTCTGGCGCCGGCTGATCACCGCCGACATCCTTCCGGCCGACACCGACATCGAGACGGCCGACGATGCCCTCGCGGCGGCCGGCCACGGCGTGACCGACCTCCTCAAAGTGCCGACCGCGCGCGACGAGGCGACCGATGCCGTCCTGCGGACCGGCGTCGGGCCGCTCTGGCAGAAAGTCTCGATCTGGCGTCCCGCGGCGATCGTCTTCGTCTGGAAGCGGGCGGCGACGATCGTCGCTGCGCGCAGGCTCGAGGAGCCGTGGGGCCACCTCGATGGCGTTGCCCTGTCCGGCCGACCGTGCTTCCTGATGCCGGGGCCGTACGCAGCGGCCGCCGAGGTCGCGGTCGCCCTCAACTTCTTCCGCAATATCGGAGCGTCACTCCCCCGCTGACGACTGGGCGAGGAGGGCGAGCGTGCCGGAGCCCGGCGGGCCCAGCCGGACCCGGAGATCGACGTCCGCCGGGAGCCGGTCGCCGTCGGCGACTTCGCGAGTGGTGTACGGCAAGTCGCGACCCGCGCCGGGCGCGACGAGGATCGGGATCTCGAGGGGGATCGCTAGTGCCTCGGCGCCGGCGGCGTGGTCCGGGTCCGGAGCGGTCAGGACGATCGCCCGAAGCGCGCCGGAACGTCGCGCGGCAGCGGCCAGGATCGCGTCGATCGCGTCCTCGGATGGATCGCCCGGATCGACGACGACAAGGTCGTGTTGGCCGAACAGGTTGACAATGCCGGCCCGACCCGGCAGCGCGCCCGCCGCCCCCACGGCGAGCCGGACGATCTCCTGGTTCTCCTCGATGACCCGCGGCGGCTGCGCGGGACCGAACGCAAGCCGGCGGGCAACCTCGGCAGCCGAGCGGGCGCCCGTCTCGATCAACCGCTGGAGGACGCTGCTCGTGGGCACCCACATCTCGATCTCGCCGGCAGCCCGCAGTTCCAGAGCCGCCGACGGCGTCACCCAGCGGTGACTGGCGACCTCCGCGGCCTCGAACACGGGCGTCGCGCCGTTCGGCAGGTCGGCGACGAAGAACAACGTCGAGAAGCGGCGCGGCATGAACGGTGGCGTCACCCAGTGGGCGATCGGGGCGAGTCGGTCGGTCCGGAGGAGCGGTCCGTCCGCCAGCTCGATACCAACCTCCTCGGCCATCTCGCGCAGGGCCGCGACATGCAGACCCAGCGCGTCGTCCGGGTGGACGTTGCCGCCGAGCACATCGGCGGCGTCGATGCGCGACCGGGCCGACCGGGCGACGAGGGCCGATGACCGGTCGTCGGGGTCGACCTTGCCGCCCGGAAACACGTGGAGGCTCGCGCCGAAGGCCATCGTGGACGGCCGTTGGATGAGGAGCACCTCCGACTCACCATCCGGCTCGTGCCCGGGCCGCAGGAGCACGACTGTCGCGGCCAGGTGCGGGATCGACGGCTGGCCGGAGCTCATGGGCGGATCGTCGCGTTCGCGGTCGTCATTCTCCGCTCGGCCCGGCAGAGCCGGCCGGGGCGGCCGTCCCAAGGCCCGAGGCCGCCAGCTGGGCGGCGAGCGCGGTTGGATCGGTCACGGGCAGCCGACAGGTGAACCCGCGGCAGACGTAGGCCGTCGGGCGGCCGTCGATCGCGACCCGGTCGCGGAGCAACGGGATCTCTGACCGATTCGCGTCGGCCGAGATGGCGACGACGAGGTCCGCTCGACCGCCGCTCCGGGCGGCGGCGACCAGGGCTCGCGTCGCCGCGTCCGCCGGGTCGCCGACGATCGCCAGCTCAACGATCCCGTTGACCGCGAGCTGCGCGGCCGAGAGCCAATTCGCGAAGCCCGTCGGGTAGCGCCCGAGGAATGGAGCCACGCTCGCGAGGGCGCCTTCGGCGGCGGCCCGGTAGCGATCGTCGCCGGTCAGCGCCGCCAGCCGGAGCAGGACGAGGGTCGCCATGGAACTGCCGGCCGGAGTGGCATTGTCCTGGGGGTCCTTCGGCCGCGTGACGAGCACTTCGTGATCGTCGGCCGTGTCGAAGAAGCCGCCGGCCGGGTCAGCGAAATGGGCGAGGATCGTGTCGGCAAGCTCGAGCGCGGTGACGAACCAGCGCTCGTCGAAGGTCGCTTCGTAGAGGGCGAGCAGCCCGTCGGCGAGATCGGCGTAGTCCTCGAGCACGCCGGCGCCCGTCGGTCGTCCGTCCTTCCACGAGCGACCGAGCCGCCCATCGGCGCGCCGGAGCCCGGTCAGGATCGCCTCGGCGGTGGCGATCGCGGCCGCGCGGTAACGCCCGCCGTCCTGACCCGGGATCGTGCGCCCGGCATCGGCCAGCGCACCGATGGCAAGCCCGTTCCAGGCTGCCAGCGCCTTGTCATCGCGAGCGGGCTGCGGCCGACCGGCCCGCCGGGCAAGGAGACGCGAGCGCGCTGCCGCGAGTCGTGCCTCGCGGCCGGCGTCGATGGTCCCGTCCTCGTCGGCCGCCGGCTGGAGCCGCGACAGGATCGCCCGGCCCTCCCAGTTGCCCTCGTCCCGGACGCCGTATGTCGCGGTGAAGATCGGCGCATCGTCGACCAGGACCTCGCGGATCTCCGCTGCCGACCACGTGAAGGTCGAGCCCTCGACCCCGTCCGTGTCGGCGTCCTGGCTGGCGGCGAACGTCCCGTCATCGCGGCGGAGCTCGCGGAGCATGTACTCGAGCACGCCGACCGCCACCTCGCGGTAGCGCGCCTCGCCGGTCACCGCCCAGGCGCGGAGGTAGGTCCGGGCGAGCTGGGCGTTGTCGTAGAGCATCTGCTCGAAGTGCGGCACCAGCCAGATCGGGTCCGTCGCGTAGCGATGGAACCCGCCGCCGAGCTGGTCACGGATGCCGCCGTCGGCCATCCGGTCGAGCGTGTAGCGGACCATCGCGGTGGGGCGGGCGTCACCGGCCGCCATCCGGCGGACCAGGAAGTCGAGCGTCATCGGCTGGGGGAACTTCGGCGCGCCGCCCCAGCTGCCATTGAGCGAGTCGAAGCGCGAGTGAAGCGCGTCGACGGTGGCTGCGAGCGCGTCGGCGGTCGGGAGCGCCGCCCCATCGTTCGGAAGCCGGTTCTGTTCGACCAGCGAGTCGACCAGCCGTTTGCCGGCCGCGACCACCTCGAGGCGCTGTTCGCGCCACGCCCGCGCGGCACCGGCCAGGACCTGCCGGAACGACGGCAGGCCGTGGTGCGGCTCGGGCGGAAAGTACGTGCCGCCGTAGAACGGCTGCCCGTCCGGTGTCAGGAACACGCTCATCGGCCAGCCGCCCTGGCCGGTCATCGCCTGGACCGCGCCCATGTACACCTGGTCGAGGTCGGGCCGTTCCTCGCGATCGACCTTGATCGCGACGAAGTCCCGGTTCAGGTCGGCGGCCGTGGCCGCGTCCTCGAAGCTCTCGCGCTCCATGACGTGGCACCAGTGGCAGGCGGCGTACCCGATCGACAGGAAGATCGGTTTGTCCTCCGCCTTCGCGCGGGCAAGCGCCTCCGGTCCCCACGGGTACCAGTCGACCGGGTTGTGGGCGTGCTGGAGAAGGTACGGGCTGGTCTCGCCGGCGAGTCGATTGGCCATGGGCCCAATGGTAGGCGCGGCCGGCGATCAGGAGGGTGACACCGCCCGCTTCGTTGCATCGAGCGAAGCGAACACGTCCTCCGCCGACAGGCCGCCGCCATCGCGTTCGTATTCCGCCATTGCCGCATTTGAGTCGGCAATGTCCTCGGCGTCCTCAATCGCTTCGAGCCAGGCTTTCATCGCCTTCGCCACTGCCTCGTTCAATCGAGCTGCGCTTTTCATCGCCTGGAACTCGATCGCTCGATACAAGGCGGCCTCGACCTCGACCGTTACCTTCATGGTTGAGCTGCCTCCGCGCGGAGGTTCGAAAGGTACGCGGCGGCGCCTGAGTAGTCCGGCCAGGTCGGGCGTCGTTGGGCGCCGTACGTGGCGGGCACCTCCGAGAGGCGATGGTCCTCGGCGCCGGCCACCGCCAGCCCCCGCGACCCGGCCGCTGCCAGGAGCGCGCGGTCCGAGGTGTAGAGCGTTGCATCGAGCGTTTCGGCGAGAGCGAGGTAGGCCGCGTCGTACATTGTCAACCCGAACCGCTCCGCGCGATCGAGCGCCAGAACGAGCAACGGCCGATCCACCGGAATCGTCGCGAGACCCAGCTCGTCAAGCGTGTGGATCGCCTCCAGAACGCGATCATCCGTCTGGCGATGGCGACGTAGCAGCGAGTTCGCGACCTCCAACCAGAAGTGGGTGGGCACGGCGAACTCAGTCCCTTCAGCGAGCCAGCCCTCGAACCTCCGATCCACATCCGCGACGCCGCGCTGACGGAGGACGAATGTGATCGCAACGGAAGCATCTATCACAACCGTTTCTGACGTCATCGACCCTCCTCCGCGGGCGGATGCGGCAGGCCATCGATCCGGTCCATCCGACGTTCGCGCTCCTGCTGGATCCATTCGACGTCAGTGAGTCCGTCATCGGGCGGCGTGTACTCGGCGGTCAGTCGGTGACTCAACTCCCGCAGACGGTCGAGTGCAGCGAGCGATCGCGCGATCCTGGCCTGCTTCTCCTCGTCGAATCGGCGGCCGTCCTCGGGCGACACGAGCCAGGCGATCGGCTTGTGGTCGCGCTCGACCAGAATCCGCTCGCCGGCCGACGCGGCATCCAGGATCTCGCCAAGGCGCTTGCGCATGTCAGTGGGCGTCACGACTCTCATGGGTAGGTATCATGGCTTGATATCATGGTCATGGCAAGTCCGATCAAGGTCACTTCGACCTGAGCCGACATGCGGTCGATCAGCCTGGTTGATCGGATCGGACGCGTCCACGCCCGGCAAGCAGTTCATCCGGGCGGGACAGTGCCCATTTCGCCACTGGGCCGCGCTCGTTCAAGGTCGACCGGATCAGCGACGTTGATCCGCGGTCCCCGGCAGGTGATCGCGTCAATGCCCGGCTACGCTGCACCGATGCGCTACGGACTGTGTCTTCCAAATTTCACGAACCTCGCCTCCCCGGAGTCGATCGACGCGGCGGCGGCCCTCGCTGAGCGGCTCGGCTGGGACTCGGTCTGGACGACCGATCACGTCCTCGTCGACAAGAGCGAGCGGGCCGAGGAGTACCAGACGAACTTCGACGTGATCCAGACGCTTGCCTGGGTCGCCCCGCGTTACCCGACCATCCGGCTGGGCACGTCCGTGATCGTCGTTCCCCAACGCAACGCGGTCGTGCTCGCCAAGGAGCTCGCTTCGCTCGACGCCCTGAGCGGCGGCCGCGTGATCGCGGGTGTCGGGGTCGGCTGGAGCGAACGCGAGTTCGCGAACCTGGGGATGAGCCACCGGTTCGGGGTGCGCGGCGCGTATCTCGAGGAGACGATCGGGCTCTGGCGCCACCTCTGGAGCGGGTCGGCCGAGCCGTTCCGCGGCCGCTTCAACGAGCTGTCCGACTTCGTGTTCCGGCCGGTTCCCGCGCAGGGGGCGGACCTGCCGATCTGGATCGGCGGCCGGGTCGACGCGGCGCTCGAGCGGACCGGCCGTCTCGCCGACGGGTACCAAGCTTCCGCGTCCTCACCCGAGGCCGTCGCGACTCGGATCCCGGTCATCCGGGCAGCCGCCGAGGTCGCCGGTCGCCCGATGCCGACCCTGTCGGCGCGGGTCCGCGTCGAGTTCGACGAACCCGTCCGATCCGCCGAGTCCCGCCCCTACGCGATGCGCGGCTCAGCGGCCGATGTCGCCGAGGAGATCGCGAAGTGGTCGGCGCTCGGCGTGGAGCTTCTGGCCCTCCACTTCGATGTCGCAACGGCGGACCAGATGCTGGCCGATGCTGAACGGTTCGACCGCGAGATCGCGCACGGCTGAGGGCCTGTCGCCGGGCGACCTGGCGACACTCTCGCTCCAGGACCTCGATCAGGGCGTCTGTCCAAACGGCCATCGCTGCCGGTCCGATCAGGAGCCCGGCTTCCGGGTCGGTCACGCGTGCGATTACCGCGGCTTCGCGCTGGTCTGTTGGAACCTGAAGCCCGCCGATATCGACGCTGCGGAGAAGTCAGGCAGCCGACCGAACGTGATCGCCTGGGCGCGGTCGTTCCTCGGAGATCGGAGTTGACTGGGTAAGGTCGATTCGGCGCGACACCGGAACGTATCCTGGTCCCGTGGTAGAGCAGCTCCCGCCGGGTCTCTATGAGTCCCTCGTGACCCTCGGCTTGCGAGATGCCATCGAGGAGCTCAAGCGCGCGGGTTGGTCGGCCGATCTGGGCCAGATTGATGAAGCACTGATCGCCGATGTCCTCGCCGATCACGTCCGGATCGCGACTCGTCGATCGATCTCGGCCATCGGCGGCGAAGGGCCCGACCAATTGCATGCCCGCATCGACGTCGTCAATCGTCTCATGGAGACCCTCCGTGACGCATCCGCAGCTGGAGCTGTTCGCGAAGACGACTCGGTAGCGTCAGACGGAGACGTCCTCCGGCAACTCGATAGACCCGGCCCGACTTCTGCCGCGGCATTGCCGATGGTCCGTCCGCACATCTCTCTGCGGGAGAGTGCACTTCTCGTCAATGGGCATCGCGATTACCAGGTGGGCTCCGAGGTCGCTCGTGAGCTGGCGAGTGCTGACCGGGTGGACCTTCTCTGCGCCTTTGTCAGATTCGCTGGGATCAACGTCATCAAGCCTGAACTCGAGGCATTTGTTCGGCGCGGTGGCGATCTCAGAGTGATCGCGAGCGTCTATACAGGATCGACCGAGAAGCGCGCACTTGACGAAATCATCCGACTTGGCGGCCGGGTCAAGGTCTCATTCGAAACGGACCAAACGAGGCTCCACGCAAAGGCATGGCTCTTCGAGCGAATCACAGGGTTCCATACGGCCTACATCGGATCTTCGAACCTGACCCGATCTGCCCTTGTCGATGGGCTGGAATGGAATGTCAGGATCAGCGCGTCGGACAACGAGGGGATCGTGGATCGCGTTCGCGCGACCTTCGAGCAGTACTGGAACGATTCCGCGTTCGTCACATACGACCCGGCAATCAACGGCGGAGCGCTTGAAGACGCCCTCGCACAGCAGCGTTCTCCTGTCCCGGCGTCTTCGGTCGAGCGGCTGATCGCACTCGATCTCGATATACAACCACAGCCGCATCAGACGCAGATGCTGGAAGAACTCGCAGCCGAGCGCAGCCGCGGACATACACGGAACCTTGTCGTCGCGGCGACCGGCACCGGCAAGACGTGGGTGTCAGCGTTCGACTACAAGCGCCTCCGCGAACAAGGGCACCATCGGCTCCTGTTCGTCGCGCACCGCGACGAAATCCTTCGCCAGAGCCAGCTGGTCTTCCAACTTGTCACAAAGGATGCCTCTTTCGGCGAACGGTACATCGGCGGCGAGCGGCCCAAGTCGTTCGATCAGGTCTTCGCATCGATCCAATCTCTTCAACGGGTGACCGACGAACTCGATCCGAACGGTTGGGACGTCGTGATCATCGATGAGTTTCATCACGCCGAGGCGGCGACCTATCGGCGTTTGCTCGAACGGCTTCAACCGGCGTATCTGATCGGTCTGACGGCCACACCGGAACGGGCCGACGGCGAATCCATCCTTCACTGGTTCGACGATCGAATCGCATGCGAAGTGCGCCTGTGGCAAGCGCTCGAACAAGGTCTTCTCTCACCATTCCACTACTTCGGCTCACATGACGGTACCGACTTGCGAGGGTTGACCTTCTCGCGCGGCCAATACGCCGTCAGCGAGTTGGAAGCGACGTATTTGACGAACCGCGAAAGGGCAGCCCGGATCCTCCAGGCAGTCGAACTGCAAGTCGGATCTCCCACGTCGATGCGAGCACTGGGCTTCTGCGTCAGCGTGGCACATGCACGATTCATGGCCGACCGCTTCAATGCCGCCGGCTTGAAGGCGATCGCGCTTCACGCGGGATCACCCTCAGACGAGAGGATCTCCGCCGTGACGCAACTGCGGCAGGGCGACATCCAGGCCATCTTTACGGTGGACCTGTTCAATGAAGGCGTCGACATTCCTGAAATCGACACGATCCTCCTACTTCGTCCGACGGAGAGCGCAACCATCTTCCTGCAGCAACTCGGAAGAGGCCTTCGGAGGACCGAAGGGAAGGCGGTCCTGACTGTCCTCGACTTCATTGGTCAGGCGCACCGCGACTATCGCTTCGACGTGCGGTATCAGGCCTTGATTGGTGGGACGCGCCGACAAATTGCCCGGGCCGTCGAAGAAGCATTCCCGATCACGCCGCCCGGTTGCGCAATTCGGCTTGATCGACTGTCGCAAGAGATCGTCCTCGAGAACCTCAAGTCCGCCACGTGGACAAACCGTAAGGCCCTCGCTCAGGATCTTCGTCAGTTATCGGCGAACACCCGACTGCCGGAATACCTCCAGGCAACCGGACGGGACATCGTCGACATCTACGCTCGCCCTTCGGCGGGCCACTCCTTCACCACTCTCCGAGCGCTGGCATTCCCGGGCGTTGTCGCCCAATCCGAAGCGATCGACCTTGATCGGGCGTTTGGACGGCTCCTTCACGTCGACGACAACGAGCGGTTTGACGCGTGGATCGGCTGGCTGTCTTCAGACCGACCGCCGTCGCTTCAACCCCTCTACTCGAGGGGTGGCCGACTGCAAGCCATGCTGTTCGCGGCTCTCGGCGGACGGTCTGTCCCCTTGTCCCAATTGGAGCCGCGCTTCGCTTCGTTGTGGGCCGATCGTTCGCGGCGCGTCGAACTATTCGATCTGCTCTCGTTGCGTCGAGATCAGGCTCGGGCGGACACCCGGCCCCTCGACGTGCGGTCTCCGCGTCCGCTACACAGTCATGCCACCTACAACCTGTACGAGATCGTGGCTGGGTTCGGGCTGACGGGTTCCAACGGCATGCTCCGGGACATCCGAGAGGGAGTTGTCCGCGTTGAGGGGGAGAAGGCAGATCTGTTCTTCGTCACGCTCGAGAAGGGCGACGGCGATTACTCGCCCACAACCAGATACGAGGACTATCCGATCTCCCCGACCCTCTTCCATTGGGAGTCCCAGAGCACAACGAGCCCCGAGTCGAAGTCAGGTCAGCGCTACATCCATCATCGGGAAACCGGCGACGAGATCGTCCTATTCGTTCGTGAACGCAAGCGCGACTCGCGCGGCGAAACAATCCCGTACACGTGTCTGGGATTCGCGGCGTATGTCAGCCACGAGTCAAGTCGGCCAATGCGCGTGACCTGGCAACTCGAACGACCGATGCCGGCCGGATTCTTCCAGGACGCGAAGGTCGCCGCCGGCTGACGGCTACCGCGGCCGCGCGCTCGAGACCACGCCCGCCGAGGAACCTTCCGGGTCGATCGCGCCAATATCGGCGGTCGCGACCGCCGTCTGGACGCGCTGGGGTCTCGGCGCCGGCACGCCGCGCGGCGTGCGCGCCTCTATCCTGCGCAGCCAGAACCAGCCGCCGACGCCGATGGCGGTCGTGACGAGGGCACCGATCAGGAGCGCCAGCTGTACGCTCCAGGCGGACGCGATCGCCCCCATCAGCAACCCTCCCGCTGGCACGGAGCCCGCGAATGCGGTCGTATAGACACTCATCACGCGGCCCCGGAGCTGATCCGGGACGGCGAGCTGGATCGTGGCGTTGGCCGACACCGCCATCGCGATCGCACCCGCGCCGGAAATCGTCATCGCGGCGAGCGAGAGCGGAAAGGACGTCGAGAGAGAAAGCACGGTCAAACCAAGGCCCAGAGCGATTGCCCCGAGCGCGATCGGGCGCGGGCCTGGTCGCCTCTTGAACGCGACCCACAGGGCGGCGACCGTCGAACCGACGCCGGAGGCGGCCATGAGGAATCCGAAGCCGGACGCACCGACATTGAGGACGGTGTCGGCCAGCGGCGGCACGAGCACCTGGAAGTTCATCCCGAAGGTCGCGGCCAGCCCGACGATCACGACGCTGAGCAACGCTCGCGGCGTCTGTCGGACATACCGAGCGCCCTCGGCCAGGTTCGCGAGGACCTCCGCCCAGCTCGTCGGCCGCGGGCTCGCCGCCACCGGACGCATCTCGCGATCGCGCATGGCGAAGTAGCTGGCCAGGACGGCGAGGAAGCTGAGTCCGTTGATCAGGAACGCGATCGAGATGTCGAACGCGCCGATCAGGAGCCCTGCCGCCGCCGGGCCGAGGATCCGCGACGCATTGAAGAGCGCGGCATTGAGTCCGACGGCGTTGGCCATGTCGTCGCGCCCGACCATCTCGACCGCGAACGCCTGACGGACGGGCATGTCGACCGCGTTGGCGATCCCGAGCAGGGCGCCGAGGATCATGACGTGCCAGACCTGAACGATGCCCGTCGCGGTGAGCCCGAACAGGATGAAGGCAAGGAGCATCGCCGCGGTCTGGGTCGCCATCAGGGTCTGCCGTTTCGGGAGCTGATCGGCGATGACCCCGCCGAACAGCCCGAACAGGATCACCGGCCCGAACTGGGCCACAGCGACGAGGCCGAGCCAGAGCGGGTCGTGGGTCAGCTGGAGGACGAGCCAGCCCTGCGCGACCTGCTGCATCCACGTCCCGACGAGCGAGATCGCCTGGCCGGCGAAGAACAGGCGGTAGTTGCGGTGGCGGAAGGCGCGCGCGCCGCTGAACGTGATCGTCATGGGGCAGTCCGGCCGGATGAACCGGCGAGCGGCCGGGAACCCGATCGCGTGTGGACGTGGGGCTCCGGCTCGCGTCCCGCGTCGAGTTCGGCGAGGTGGACCCGGAGATGGTCGCGCCGGCCCTCGGCCTCCTCGATCATGCCGGCAAGCCGGGTCATCTTGTCGCGCAGCGTGTCGATCTGGCGCTCGACCCTGACGAGCGTGTCGTCGATGATCGCGCGCCGCTCGGTCGCGTCGTCGGTCGTCCGGAAGCGGTCGCGGTTACGCGCCCGCATCGCCTCGTCCTCGAGCAGCTGGCCGATCTCGGTCAAGCTGAACCCGGCGTCGTCGCGGAGTCCCTTGATGAACCGCAGGCGCTCGACGTCGTCGGGGTCGTAGAGACGGTAGGCACCGCCGGAGCGGGCCGCGGGCGCGAGCAACCCGACCTCTTCGTAGTAGCGGATGGCGCGGGCGGTCAGGCCGAGCTCGGCCGCGACTTCCTGGATCTTGCGCAGTGGCGCTTCCAGGTCCGGGGGGGTCGATTGGGCGGATTGGCTCACCGGCGAAGCCTAACAGAACCTTGCCGTTAACGTAAACGTTCGAGTTGGCGAGCCCCGACGGCCTTGTCGTCTCGCGGATCGATCATGCACCGACTGGGTCAACCGACGGCTGGGCTGTCGCTCGGGCGAGGTCTGACCCGTTGTCTGCACGGGATAACGGGCGGCAGGGCGGATCGCAGCCTTCGTAGGACGGGGCCGGGCGTCCGAACGTCCGTTCGTGCATTGGCTGCACCAAAGGCGCCGGGACGGCCGGAGTCCGCCCGCCAATCCGACCGTTGACACCACCACCCGTGGTACATACGCTCCGAGGGTGGATGCCGCTGCTCTCGTTGACAGGCTGGTCCGTCTCGGGCTGACGACCTACGAGGCCCGCGCCTACCTCGCCCTCGTCCGACGCGACGCCTACACGGCCGCCCAGGTGGCGCGCCAGTCGGGCGTCCCGCGCCAGCGGATCTATGACGTCCTCGGCACGCTCGTGGAGAAGGGCCTCGCCTCGACCCGGCCGGGCAACGTCGTCAAGTACGCGGCGATCGCCCCGGAGCTCGCGATCGAGCGATTGGTCGCCACGCATCGCCGCGGCCTCGTGGACCTGGAGCGCGACGCTGCCGAGGTCGCGACGACGCTCGGACCAGAGTTCACGGCCGGCCAGACCCACAGCGACCCACTCGACTACATCGAGATCCTGCGCGACCGCGGGGCGATCAACGAGCGCTTCGCCGAGCTTCAGGCAGGCGTGAAGCGGGAGATCCTCGTCTTCACCAAGCCGCCGTACGCGACGCCACCCCAGGAGAACGACGAGGGCATCCAGGTCAGCCGGACCCACGTGGCGCGGAGCGTGTACGAGCTGTCCATCCTCGACGATCCAGCCACGACCGAGGGCGTCCGGCGCTTCGTCGAGGCCGGCGAGGAGGCCCGCTTCGCCGAGGAGGTTCCGCTCAAGCTCGTGATCATCGATGAGTCGATCGTCATGTTCGGGATGCAGGATCCGGTGGCCGGACCGTCCGAGCTGACGATCATGGTCGTCGAGCATCCGGCGCTGGCCCGGACCCTGAAGATCTCCTTCCAGTCCGTCTGGGATCACGGCCTGACCTTCGAGCAGGCCTACGACCTCCGCGTCAACCGTCGCACGCAGACCGCCTGACCGCCCACGGGAGAGGGCGCCGGGACCTCCGAGGAGCTCCGACGCACATGAACCGAGACATCGCGGGGACGGACACCTGATGGCGCGGCGCCCCAGGCCGCGGCGGATCCGCGGCGCCGCGGCTCTCGTCACCGTCGCGCTCGTCGGAACCGGGGTCGCGTTTCCGGCGGCCGCCCTTGGCCGCTCGAGTGATGCATCTCTGACCGCCCAGTCCTCCGCTGCCCCGCCGGCGGCGGCAGCGCCGACCGACCCGACGCCCAAGCTCCGCTCGGACCTCGCCGCGCTCGTCGCGGGCGATGTCTCCGCCGATCCCCGGCTGCGCGGCCTGGTCCCGGGCCTGGGAGCGAACGAGGTCGCCTTCTTCGCCGTTCTCAGCGGGCCGCTCGACGCCACGCGCCGGGCCGCCCTCGAGGCGGCAGGCGGGCGACTCCTGCGAACCTACCGGACCGTCGACGCGGTCGCCCTCGCCGGGTTGCCGGTGGCTGTTCTTCGCGTCGCGGCCCTGCCGTGGGTCCAGTGGCTCGCGCCAGTCGAGGTCGTCGTCGCGCTCGCCGACCCGCCCGGTGCCGAGCCCCTGCCCGATCAGACCCGCGGCGGTCCGGCCGACGTCGGAGCGCTCGATCAGTGGGCCGTCGGCCGCACTGGCGCCGGCGTCCGGATCGCGGTCCTCGACACCGGCCATGATCCCGTCCATCCGGACCTCGACGACCTCGACTTCCGGCGCTGGTCGGCGGTCCTGCCACCGGCCGGGGCCAAGGTCGTCGACGCCCGCAACTTCAACGGCGGTGGCTGCGCCCCGTTCGCCGGTGATGGCCACGGCCACGGGACGCACGTCGCTGCAATCGCCACGGGCACCGCCGAGGGCGGCCCGACGACAGCCGACAATGGCCGCTACGCCGGCATCGCTCCTGACGCCGAGCTGGCGGTCGGTAAAGTCCTGACCGACGCCGGAGCCGGCGTGAACAGCGACCTGATCGCAGCCCTCGAGTGGGCGGCGCTGCCGGCCGAGAGCGGGCCGACCGGCTGCGCGATCGGGGCGGACATCGTCAACCTCAGCCTCGGCTCGGAGGCGCGCCCGACCCGCCTGAACTCAGGCCAGGACGCGGATCTCGTCTCGCTCGTCGTCAATCGCCTCGCGGTTCGCTACGGGACCCTGATCGTCGCCGCGGCGGGCAACAGCGGGCCGTACATCGGCAGCGTCCTCGAGACGCCCGGCTCGGCGGCCCAGGCGCTGTCGGTCGGGGCGTCGGCCAAGGACTGGGACCTGAACCACGACGACACGCAGTCCGGCGACACGTGCGCCGGCTATCGCCACCCGCGTTCGCCGTCCGCGGCCGATAACGACTGCCGCGGCGGTGTCGGAACCCAGGGCGCGTCGGTGGCCTCCTTCTCGTCACGCGGGCCGTCTGGCGACCTCTGGCTCCGGCCGGACCTGGTCGCACCGGGCTACGCGATCGTGTCTGCCCAATCCACGACGGGCGGCGCCCTCGCCGGCAACGACCTGAACCGCGGAACCCGGGCCGACCCGCTCTACGCCACGGCGTCGGGGACCTCGATGGCCGCTCCGACGACGGCCGGCAGCGCCGCCCTCGTCCTCGAGGCCTATCGCGACGCCCACGGCGGGGCGGATCCGTCCGGCTCATCCGGGATCGGTGGCCTTCGGGCGCCGGCTCACGCCCTGCTCCGGGCGGCCCTGATGAACACGGCGACCAGCGGCCTCGAGGAGTCGCGCTGGATCCTTACGACCGACGCCGGGACGCGTGTCGCATGCCCGCGCGACATCCTCGACGCGATCGATCCGACCTACTGCTTCTTCGCCGACCTGATCGGCGCCGCCGTTGCCGAAAGCCTCGGCTCGGTGACCCTGTACGAGGTCCGCAACGGTGCGGCCGACCCGGCGGTCGGGCCATTGGCCGAGGGCGCGGGCAAGCTGAACGTCGGGCGGGCCATCTCGGCGGTCCGCGACGGCTGGGTGATCTACAGCGCGGCGTCGGGCACGGGCGTGGACGCCGGCACCGGCCCACGCGACCTGCAGGGCAGCTGGCAGGTGGGCTCGATCGGCGCGGGCGCCTCCGCCAACCAGCAGTTCATCGTCCATGCCGCGCCCGGGGCCGCGGCGACGACCGTGACCTTCTCCTTCACGCCGGGCGCTCCATCCGACGGCAGCCGGGCAATTCCTTCCGATTGGGCCGTCAGGCTCCCCACCGCGACGTCGATTGCCCAGGGCGGCGACGCGACCGTCACGTTCGGCCTCGACGTCCCAACTTCGGCTGCGGCCGGGCTCTACACAGGAACCGTCCTCGCCCGGACGAGCACCGGCGCGACCCTCCGGATCCCGGTCTTCGCCGCGGTCGCCCTGCACGATCCGGACGCGGCACCCGCCAACGCCCCTGCCCCCCAGGCAGCGATCGCGTCCGAACACGACGTCTTCGCCAAGGACGACACCCTGTGGCCGTCCGCCGCCGGTGCGGCCGCTGGGGCCACCGCCGACTGGCGGGTCTACCCGGTCGAGCTCGGGACGGGCCTCCGTGAGGCACGCTTCGCCGTCGCCGACACGGCGGCCGGCGACGAGACGTACGACATCTATGTCTACGACGCCCGCTTCGACCTGCTCGCGAGCAGCCATCCGTTCGCCGCACCGGGCGTCAGCGATGCCGCCGCCCAGGGCCAACGCGGGCCGTCGACCGGTGCGGACCCGACGAGCGTCGTCCTGCCATCGCCGGCCGCCGGACGCCACTACGTCGCGGTCAACCGGGCCCGGATCGGCCGGGGACCGTTCGGCCCGATCGGCGACATGGGCTCGTTCCGGCTGACCCTCGACGAGATCGCCGCAAGCGGCCCGCCTGCCGCCAGCGCGCTGGCCTACGAAGGCGACCACGTGTTCCGCCAGGGCACTGCGGGCCGCCTGGCGGCCCGGCTCACCTCCGCGGACGGCGCGCCGATCGCTGGCCGGGCCGCGACGTTCACCTTCGACGATGGTACGGCCCCCTGCCCGGGCGGCGCCTGCCGCGCCACGACAGGCCCCGATGGACTCGCCCAGCTCGCCACGGACCCGATCGATCTGGGTCCCGGCATCCACGAGGTGCATGTCCGATTCGACGGGGACGCTGCCTGGCTGCCGGCCGCGGCCGACGCGCTTGCCCTCGTCGTCGGGACGGGGTCGCCGCCCGTCGGCGGGTCGGGCGCGGGCCAGGCCCAGGG
>JACCVQ010000233.1 GCA_013698095.1 Chloroflexota bacterium | reverse complement strand
TCGATGGTTCGTTCGAGGCCCCACCGGACGGGCCCTACGGCGACTACCTCCGGCGGATCGGTGTCGTGGCGACCCTCCGGTCGAGGACGCTGAGCGTCGACGGAGCGCTGGATGGTCCGGCGGCAACGCTCGAGCGGCTGCGACGTGGTGCCGGCGATGCGCTCGCGGCGGCGCTCCCCGAGCCCGAGGCGGGCCTGGCGGCCGGGATCCTGATCGGCCTGCGCGACCGGGTCGACCGCGACCTCGCCGCGGACTTCACGACCGTCGGCGCGAGCCATGTCGTGGCGATCTCGGGCTGGAACATCGCGATCGTCGCGGCGACCGTGGCAGCGCTCGCGGGTCGGTTCGGACGGCGCCGGCGGTCACTCGTCCTGGTGCCGGCGATCCTCGTCTACGTCCTCTTCGCGGGTGCGTCGCCGTCGGTGGTCCGGGCCGCCGCGATGGCCGGCGTCGTGCTCCTCGCCCGGGAGACCGGCCGGGCGGGGCGCGGAGGCGGCCCTCGGTTGGGCGGCGGCGATCCTGCTGATCGTCGAGCCGTCGCTCGTCCTCGATGCCGGGTTCCAGCTGTCGACCCTCGCGACGGCGGGGATCCTCGCCTGGGCGGACCCGCTGGATCGACGGTTGCGCGCGGTGGCGGGCGGGCGGCTCCCCGGCTGGCTCGCGGAGTCACTCGCGGTGTCGCTCGCGGCCCAGGCGGCGACGCTGCCGATCGTGCTCGCCACGTTCGGGCGGCTCGCCATCATCTCGCCGGCGATCAACCTCGCGATCGTGCCGTTCGTCGCGCCGGCGATGGCCGCCGCCCTCGTTGCTCTGGTTGCCGGGGCGGTGACGCTGGCGGGCGGTCCGGGCCTCGTGGCTGTAATCGCGGGCCTGCCGGCGTGGGCGCTCCTCACCCTGATCAGCACGATCGTTCGGGCCGGGGCGGCGCTGCCGTTCGCGAGCGTCACGATCGAGCCGCCGTGGACGTTCGTCTCGGCCATCGTGATGACCGGGCTGCCGTTCGCTGTCGTGGTCGGCGGACGGCGGTTACGGAAGCGGCGGTCGAGTCGGGCCAGCCAGACGACACCGGGCGTCGCTGGCGGGGCGGCGGTCGGTGCCGCGGTCCCGGGGCGTTCATCGGTCTCGCGTCAGCCGGCCCGACTGGCAGTTCTCGTCCAGGCGATTGCCGTCGGCGCGCTCGGACTCGCCGCTGCCCATCGCGCCGACGGGCTGGCCCGGATCACCGTGCTCGATGTCGGGCAGGGCGATGCGATCCTCGTGGAGGGCGGCCGCGGCGGCCGGATGCTCGTCGACGGCGGACCCGACCCGGATCGGCTGATCGTCGAGCTCGACCGGCGGCTGCCACCGTGGGACCGCCGGATCGACGTCCTCGTCCTCACCCACCCCCACGAGGATCACGTGGCGGGCATGCCACTCCTCCTCGAGCGGTACCGGATCGGGCGCGTCTTCGAGAGCGGGATGCGTGGCAGAGGCCCGGGCTACCAGGCGTTCGCGCGGGACCTCGGCAATGACCAGGCGCCCCCGATCGGAACATTGGCGACGGGCGCCCGGATCGGCGTCGACGACATTCGGCTCCGGGTCCTCTGGCCGGATCCCGGTCGTGTGCCGCGAGAGCCGCCGGGCAGCGGCCGGGCGATCAACGACGTCTCGATCGTGCTTCTCGGCGAAGTGGCTGGCCGGCGTTTCCTGCTCGGCGGCGACATCGAGGACGACGTCGACCCGCTCCTGGCCGGTCGCAAGCTGCCCACGGTCGACATCCTGAAGGTCGCCCATCACGGGAGCGGAACCGCGACAACAGCCGCCTTCCTCGAGGCCGTGCGGCCGCGGATCGCGGTCATCTCCGCCGGCGCCGACAACCCGTACGGCCACCCCGTCAGGTCCACCATCGACCGCCTCTCGGCGGCAGGCGCCCAGGTTCTGCGAACCGACGCGGACGGCTCGGTCACGATGACGATCGACCCGACCGGCACGATCCGCGTCGCCACGAGCGGCGCGCGGGCGATGGCAGGACGATTGCCGCTGAGCCCGCGCTTGGCATCGACCAGCGGTGTCCGAGTCGGGCCCGTCCCGCCGCCCCCGCCTCTGGCGATCCCGGCCATCCCGTTCGGCTGCGGGATACCATCGAGCGGATGACCCCCGCCAACACCGCGTACGTCTTCGGCGACGACGACCTCACGATCGACCGCGTCGTCGCCCGCTTTGGCAGCCAGGTGGCGGCCGGCGGCGAGCCGCTTGAGCGCTGGCTCCTGCGGGGCTCGCGGAACGGCGCGGCGGCCCAGATCGCCGAGCTCCACGGCCGGGTCGCGACGCCGGTGCTGTTCGGCGGTGGGACTCTGGCGGTGGTGCTCAACGCTGGCGCCCTGTCGGTCCGGACCGAGGACCGCGACGCCCTCCTTGCCCTGATCCCCCTCGTCGCCGAGGGCAACGCCCTCGTCATCGTCGAGCAGGCCCAGAGCGGCGCGAAGTATCCCGCCCAGACGAAGCTCGCCGAGGCGATTCGCGGCGCCGGCGGCACGGTCCAGGCGGTCCCGTCCCCGAAAGAGGGCGCGCTCGCGGCCTGGATCGATAGCGAGGCCCACGAGCGCGGCGTCCGGCTCGCCCCGGGCGCAGCGAAGCAGCTGGCGACCCGGATCGGCGGCTTCGTCCGCGAGGGCGACGCCGACCGGCGCGACCAGACCCGCCGGGCGTCCATGGAGATCGACAAGCTCGGCCTCTACCGGCCCGACGGCCAGGTCTCGGTCGAGGACGTCCGGGCGCTCGTCGCCGAGGCGGTCCCGGGCAGCGCCTGGGCCCTCGCCGATGCCGTCGCCGAGCGCGACTCCGGCAAGGCCCTCCACCTCCTCGACACGCTGGCCGAGTCGATGCCCGAGCCAGTGATCGTCGTGGTCCTCCACCGTCGGATCCGCGAGCTGCTGGAGCTGCTCGACCGGATGCCTACCTCGAAGACCCTCGCCGCGGCGGCGCTGGCGATGGGAATCAAGAACGAGTTCCGGGCACGCCGGCTCGCGGAACAGGCGCGGAAGTGGAAGCCTGACGAGCTGATTCGGGCGATCGACGGCCTGCTCGAGCTCGATGCCGTCGTGAAAGGCGCTCCGGGCCGACCGGGCGGCGACGCCCAGCATCGGCTGGCGTTCGCGCTCTGGATCGGAGATCACGTCCCGCCGGCAGCGCCGGTCGGCGCAGGTCCGAGCGGGCGACGCCAGGAGACGAGATAGGAGCCGACTGTCAGTCGGCGGACGACCAGGCCTGTTCCTGGACGACGAGGTCGCTCTCGATCGCGAAGACGCAGCGGCCATCGCGGAGGTCGAGCAGCTCGATCAGCTCGGGATCGATGTAGAGCTGGTGGCAGTCCTCGCACAGCCCGCCGGGGATGCCGAAGCAGAGGCGCTCGCTCCGATCCAACATCCGGAACGTCGTGTCGAACCGGGTCGTGATCAGGCGGCGGCTGCAGGCTGGGCAACGCTCGCGAATTCGGGACATCGGCGGATCTGCTGAGCCTCGGGTCCGGGTCGATCGGCGATCGACCACCACACCGGATGCTGCGGTGCGGTGCGGTGCCACGACATGACCCGACGGTACCGTCTGCCGGTCGGTACTCGGGCTAGGGACGACTGCGCAAAACGTGTCCACGCCCGGACGTCGTGTGGTCCGGACACGCGCGATCCGCGCTCCCTATTGGACGCGGAGGACGGTTTTCGCCTCGGACCAGTGCTTCTCGAGCGAGTAGTACTCGCGCTCGGGCGGCGTGAAGATGTGGACCACGACCGCGCCGAAGTCGACGAGGACCCAGTGTGACGCCGCGGTCCCCTCCCGGCCGATCGGCCGGATCTTCTCGACCCGCATCCCCTCGATGACGCCGTCGGCGATCGCATCGAGCTGGCGCTCCGAGCCGCCCGAACAGATCACGAACGCGTCGGCCAGGGTCGTCAGGCCGGCAAGGTCGAGGAGGATGATGTCGGCCGCCTTCTTGTCCTCGATGAGCTCGACGATCCGGCGGGCGATGTCGAGCGGCGGACGCTCGTCGGCGGGCAGGGCGTGGGCCGCAGCGGCGGCGGCCGTGGCGACGGCGTCGCGGTTCGGCAGGCCGTCGGGGCGAGGGG
>JACCVQ010000209.1 GCA_013698095.1 Chloroflexota bacterium | reverse complement strand
GCGGTCTCCCCTCCTCCGCCTCGATCGGCTCGAGCAGCGCGGCGGTTCGCGATGCGAGCGTTCCGTCCGCGAAGAGCTTCAGCCAGCCGAACCGAGCCCGGCCGCCGGGCGGTCCGAGCGGATCGCCGCTCCGGAGCTCCATCTCCATGGCCGCCGCGAGCTGCTCGGAGCGGATGGATGCGTGCACCCGGATCGGCAGGGCGTCGCGTTCGTCGAGCACCCGATACGCGGCGATCGCTCTACCCAGACCCTCCTGGAGCGAGAGCGCGCCCGGGTCATGGACGGCGACCACGCCGAGACGCACGAGGTCGTGCGCCAGCCGTTCGATCGAGGCCTCGTACTGCTCGGGCGAGGCCGCCGGAACTTGGTCCGTGACGAGCCGGGCCGCGGCCTCGTGCAGGACGCCGGTGGGCGCCCCGGACTCGTCGCGCCGGATGATGCCGCCGTCCGGATCCGAGGTGTCCGCGTCGATCCGGGCGATCTCCAGGGCGCGGCGGCTGACGAGCAGCGCGTGATGATCGTGGGCCCACAGAGCGACTGCCCGTCCCGGCGCCACCAGCTCGAGGTCGTCGGCGGTGGGCCACACCCCCCAGCGATCGTTGTGCCAGCCGTGGCCCTCGAGCCAGGCGGCGCCGTCGTCGAGGGCGGCATTGGCGGCCGCGATCCGGACCATGCCGTCGTCCAGGGTTTGGATCGAGGTCAGGTCGATCCGATCGAGCGCCAGCCCGCCCTCGGCGAGATGAAGGTGAGCGTCGGTCAAACCCGGGATCGCGACCTCGTCGAAGTCAAGCTCGATCCGAAGGGTGTGCGGATCGGCTCGCGTCTCCAGCTCGATCGCCGACCCCGCGAACGCCACCCGGCCGTCCGTGATCCCAACAGCGTCCACCCAGCCGAAGCCGCGCTCGCCGGCGAACGTCGCGACCCGGCCGCCGGTGATGAGCACGTCGAGAGGCATCAGACGTTCTCCCAGAACCGATCAGGCGCGTGAATCGGGGCTGGGTCAGCCAGGAGCGCGGCCAGGTCGCCGGGCTTCAGTCCCGCCCCGAGCCCGAGGGCCAGCGCGATCCGGGCCTTTTCGCCGGTCAGATGGCCGGCCGACATCGCGCCGGCCCGGAGCCAGGTGGCACCTCCACCCGGGAAGGCATACCCGCCTGAGGCCGCGCCGGCGGGACAGCGCGTGGCATGGACTACCGGGATCCCGTCGGCGATTGCCGCCTCGGCGGCGGCGAGGAGGCTCGGGGACGTGTTGCCGGCGCCGGTCGCGGCCACCACGAAGCCGTCGGCACCCGCGGCGTGGAGGGCGGCGATCGGCGTGCCATCGGTGGCAACCGTCGCCGTGACGAGGAAGACGCGCCGGGCTGCCCGATCGGTGAGCACGTGACGGCGCGGGCCCCGCTCGTCGCGCAGGACGACCGAGGATCCGGCCACGACGCCCAGGGGTCCGCGGTTCAGGCTGCGGAACGTGTCGAATGCAGATGCATGGCTCTTCGTCACGTCGTCGGCCGGCTCGATCGTGCCATCGAGCACGACGACGGCACCGACGTCGGCGTCACGCACGGCCGGGCTCGTGGCGACCCGGACGGCTGCCGTCAGGTTGGCCGGTCCGTCGTAGTCCGGCGCGCTGGCCGAGCGCATCGCCCCGGTCACGACGATCGGTTTGGGGCCGGGATGCAGGAGGTCGAGGAAGAACGCCGTCTCCTCGATCGTATCCGTGCCCTGCACGACGACGGCCCCGTCGATGTCGTGGGCCGCCAAGGCGTCTGCGACCGCGTCCCGGATCCCGAACAGATCGTCGAACGTGAAGTGGCTGGCCGGGGTCAGGCCGCGGTCGATCGGGACGAGGTCCGCGAGGTCGCGCAGGCCGGGGACCGTCTGGAGCAGCGCGGCGCCGCCGAGGACGGGCACGTTTCCGCCCGCGGCCGGGTCGTGGCGCATGCTGATCGTCCCGCCGGTGAACACGATCGCGATCCGGGCCATCGATGGAGGACCAGTCAGGCCGGCGGGGTGCGGTCGGACACGGCCTCGGCGTCTTCGTCGGGATCCTCGTCGGATTCGGCCGGGAGCCGGCGCGGCGCGGGCCAGGCGCCCGCCGAACCGGGAAGCTGGTCGGCCGGGATCGGTCGGGTGACCACGTCGGGGTCGAGCGACGCCGTCTCCGCTAGCGGCAGGCGGGCCTCAGGCAGGGCATCCGTCCGCGCGGAAGCATCGGCCGCCGCCTCCGCCTCCGAGATCGGATCGGTCGTCGGCGGCACCTCCGGTGACATCGAAGCCGCAACGAGCTCCGCCGCCTCCGCGAATTCCGCCGCCTCCGCGAATTCTGCCGCCTCGGCAACGGTCGCCGGTCGGGAGCCCTCGGGCCAGTCCGGGATCCCGTCGCCGTCCTCGTCAGGGTAGTCCTCGGCATGGAGCTCCACGCCGAGCGCGTTGACGAATGGATCATGGTCCGCGCTGACATTCGCCCGGCGCTCGCGCTCCGTTGCCCGGAGTGGCCCGCGCAGATAGATCGAGGCCACACCCGACGCGCCGATCAGGAGGGCGACGACGACCATGACAAGCGTCGTCCCCAAGAGGTCGGCGATCGGTCCGACGACGAGAATGGGGAGGAAGCTCGCAACGGAGACGAGCATGTTCAGGACGCCGAACACGCGGCCTCGAACATCTTCGGGAATGTCCTCCTGGAGCTGCGTCTGTGCCGGGATCGCGACAGCGGCGTAGGCGACGCCGGCAAAGAATGCGACCGCCACGACCACCGACAGGAGCGAGGTGAGCAGCGACATGTCGGGCAACCCGGTCCGGGTCACGGACGTGCCGAGGAAGCTGCTGATCCGGCCGGACAAAGCCATCGCCAGCAGGAACCCGCCGAGCGCGATCAAGCCGCCTTCGATCACCCGTCGTCGGGGCAGGAGCCTGCCGTAGGCGTTGAGGAGAAGGATCCCCATCACGATGCCGACGCCGAGCGGCAGGACCACGACGACGAAGTCCGCCGAGCTCAGGCCGAGCGTGTCCTCGGCGAAGCTCGGGCCGAGGACGCCCAAAACGCCGACCAGCGAGGCCGCGATCCCGAGATAGGTCAGCGACCAGCGGATCTCGCGGTGAGCCTGGATGTAGCTCAAGCCCTCCCGCAGCTGGCTGACCACGGTGCCGAGCGCGTTCTCGGCCTCACGGACCCGGCCGCGGGCGCCGACCGGGGCGGCGTCCGCCTGCACGACAGGCGGTCCGGGCGGGAGGGTGAAGCAGAAGCCGGCCGCCACGAAGTACAGGATCGCAACCACGACGATCAGGGCCGGCGCCCCTGCGATCTTCACGATCAGGGGCCCGATCAGAGTGAAGCCCAGGGCGAACGCGGCGTTGAGCGTCAGGGTGAAGATCCCGTTCGCCGCCATGAGCTGCTTGCGCGGGATGAGGAGAGGAATCATCGCCGCCTCGGCCGGGGCGAAGAAGACTGTGATCGTCGAGACCGCGATGTTCAGCAGGTAGATCGCCCCGAGATGGTCTCCGGCGAAGAACAAGGCGATGAACGCGAACCCGCGCAGGATGTTCGTCAGGATCAGGACGAGGCGCCGGTCGAGGCGGTCGACGAAGACGCCGGCGAGGGCCGAGAAGAGGACGGCCGGCAGGAGGAACGTCAGGATCAGGACGCTGACCGCGCTCGTCGTCCCCGTCGACTCCGCGATGATGACGGTCAGCCCGAAGATGACCATGTTGCCGCCGATCTGGGTCGCGGCCTGAGCGAGCCAGAGGAGCAGGAACGGGCGGTTGCGGAAGACGTCGATCGCGCTCCCGGGCGGGGCCGACGGCGCCGGCGCGGCCGCGGGCGACCCCCCGCCGGCCGTCACGGGGCCAC
>JACCVQ010000188.1 GCA_013698095.1 Chloroflexota bacterium | reverse complement strand
TTTGGACAACCGCAGGCGCCTTTCGCGGGCAGCACGCCCTGGCCGCGGGCATGTCGACGACCGGCTCGGCAACGACCTGGTTCCGCGATCAACTTGGGCGGGATCTCCGATCGAATGAGAGTGGTGGGTACGCGGAACTCGTCGAAGAAGCAGAAACGGCCGGTCCGGGCGCCAACGGTCTGCTCTTCCTGCCCTATCTCAGCGGCGAGCGGACGCCCCTCCATGACCCCCTCGCGCGCGGCGTCGTTGCTGGAATCTCGCTTGCCAGCACTCGCGGCGATCTCTACCGAGCGCTGCTCGAGGGGACCGCGTTCGGCCTCCGCCAGATCATCACGACGATGCGTGCCAGCGCTACGCCGATCGAGCGGGTCCTCGCCGTCGGCGGCGGGGCTACGAGCCACCTCTGGCTCTCGATCGTCTCGGATGTGACCGGCCTGACGCAGATCGTCCCGGAACGGACGACGGGCGCTAGCTATGGCGACGCCTTCCTGGCCGGTCTCGCGAGCGGGGTGATCTCCGAGCCAAGCGCAATCGAAGGGTGGGTCAGGCCCGGAAACGCCATCCAACCGGATCCGCGCCACCGTTCGATCTATGACGAGCTCTACCCGCGCTTTCGAGACCTCTATGTCGAGTCTCGCGACACGGTCCACGAGCTTGCCCGGCGGGAGCAAGCCGAGCGCCACGATGCGAGTCCGGTCGCCTGATGTCATCGACAGGCCATCCCGTCGATCCGTTCACCGCGTGGCGGCTTGATCAGCGGGTGGCGATCGTGACCGGAGGCGGCCAGGGGATCGGTGCAGAGATCGCGCGGACGCTGGCCGGAGCCGGAGCTCTCGTCACGATCCTCGATCGAAACGAGGCAACCGGGGCGGCGATCGCGGCCGAGATCGGCGGGCAGTTCGCGGAGGCCGATGTCACCACGACGGCGTCGGTATCCCGGGCGGTCGCCGACGTCGCCGAACACCGCGGCCACATCGACATCCTGGTCAACAATGCCGGGATCGTTCGCAATACGCCCGCCGAAGAGACCAATGACGAGGAATGGCAGGCGATCTTCGGCGTGAACGTCGAGGGTGTGTTCCGTTGCTCCCGCGAGGTCGGCCGGATCATGCTCGCGGCCGGCCGCGGCGTGATCGTGAACGTTGCCTCGATGTCCGGGCTCGTCGTCAATCGCCCCCAGCCACAGGCCGCCTACAACGCCTCGAAGGCCGCCGTGATCATGCTGACCCGCTCACTGGCAGCGGAGTGGGCTAGCCGCGGCGTCCGGGTCAACGCCGTCGCACCGGGCTATGTCGCGACGGAGCTGACGCTGCGCGGCATGGCGAACCCTGGTTGGAAGCACGAATGGCTCGCGGCCACGCCGCTCGGCCGCGTCGCCGAGCCTGCGGAGATCGCGCCAGCCGTGCTCTATCTCGCGTCGGACGCGTCGAGCTACGTGACCGGCTCGGTCGTCGTCGTCGACGGCGGGTACACCGCATGGTAGGGCGCAAGCAGGAGAGCGACCGCTCAGGCGCCGTTCGCAAGCGGGCGATCATGGTCGGCGCCGGCGGCTTTGCCGGTGTCTGGATTCGAGAGTTCCTGCCGGTCTTCGAGGAGCGCCTGGAGGTTGTCGCGCTCGTCGACCAGGATCCGCTGGCACTCGGGCGTGGAGCGGGCGTTCTGGGGCTACGACCCGAACAGACGTTCATCGACATGGCTCGAGCGTTTGGCTCCGTCGATGCCGACTTCGCGATCCTGGCCATCCCGCCGGGACCGCGACTCCGCGCGGTCGCGTTGGCGGCCGAGCGACACCTTGCCGTCCTGTGCGAGAAGCCGCTGGCCGACAGTTGGAACAACAGCCTGGCCGTTCTCCGTCTGGCCGAGCAGGCCGATCTGAAGCTGTCGGTCGTCCAGAACTACCGCTATAGCCGTCGAATCATGACGCTCAAGTGGCTTCTCCATTCTGGAGCCCTTGGCGAGCTCAACACCATTGCCGTGCGATTTGCCGTCGACTTTCGAGTTGATACCGCCGGAGGCGCATTTCGTCACGGCATTCCCGATGCGATGCTCTATGAGGGAGCCGTGCATCATTTCGACCAGCTTCGGAATCTCGGTGAAGCTGACGCGGCATGGATCTCCGGCCGGTCCTGGAATCGAGCGTGGAGCACATTTGCGAACGACTGCTGCGCCGAGTTCATGATCGGGCTCGAAAACGGCGTCATCGCCCATTATGAGATGAACAATATCGCTCGAGGCCAGCAACATGGCTGGCATCAGGAGGGCGTCCGGATCGAGGCCGAAGGGGGTTCGGTTGTGCTCGACGCTGACGGCACCGTCCGAACCATCCGGCATCTTGGGCAAGGTCACGAACGAGTCGCTGACGTCCCACAGGTGGAGATCGAGCGGGACGAGCACTTTCTCGTCATCAGTGAGTTTCTTGATTGGCTCGACGGCGGCCCGGTTCCGTCGACCGAGGTTCACGACAACATCAGGACGGCTGCCTTGGCATTCGGCGCCGTCGAGGCGTCCCGCACGGGCACGGTGGTCGACGTCGCGGACATGCTCGCCCGGGCGGGCGTCGGATGAGGTTCTCTGCACCATACGAGGGCGCGACATGCCGGTGATCCGATCGCTTGATGCGAAGCCCGGCTGGGTCCGCTGGAGCGGGCTAGGGATTGGCGTGGTGACTGACGCCGCCGGCTTCGATCGCCATTTCCATGATGCCGATGAGTATTGGCTGGTCTTCGAAGGGCGCGCCCGAATCATGAGTGAAGGTCAGGAATACGTGATTGGCCCTGGCGACGTCGTCTGCACCCGCATGGGCGACGAGCATGACGTCCTCGAAATCCTCGAATCCCCGTTGCGAGCGTTCTACATCGAGGACGAGCTGCGTGGACAGCGACGACCAGGTCATTTGCATCGCGCCCAGAATGCAGACGATGATTGAGGAAATAGGCCTTTGTTCGCAAGGCTGACCGGTGACGCGGCGTGACTCGATCAGCCTTTGTCCGCACGGCGGCCATCGGACTGGCTCTCGGGATCGGCATGGCAGCCTGTTCGAGCTCCGCTCGTGGCGGTCCGTTGGCGGTCACGACTCTCGACGACAGCCCGTCCAAGACACTCAGCGCCGATGGCGATCTGTGGCCCAATTGCTGGGCCGACGATGACAACATATACGCCGCGCATGGTGACGGCAGGGGCCTCGGGAGCGAGTTCTCTGACATCGGGTTGGAGCGGATCAGCGGCTCGCCCGACAGTCTCCACGGCGAAACGCTCGCCACCGGCGACGCGCTCGGTACGCTCTGGAGCGGCTCTGACTACACCCGGAAGCCAACCGGGATGGCCTGCGTCCACGGCATTCAATATCTGGCCATCCAGGACTTGGCGAAGGATTTCAATTCCGCTCCGGCGGCCTCGATCTCGCGATCGGCTGACCACGGGAAGACATGGACCTGGGATCGATCGCGCCCGATGTTCGAGGGCGGGGTGTTCACGACCATCACGTTCCTCGACTTCGGCAAAGATGGAGCAAATGCGCCCGATGACTTCATCTATGCCTACGGTCTCGATGGCAACTGGCGCGATTCATTCAATGACGCAGTTCCCGATCCTGCCGATCTGTTCTTGGCTCGCGCGCCGACGGCTTCTGTCCAGGATCGATCAACGTGGCAGTTCTTTTCAGGCCTGACCGATGGGGCCCCGAGATGGTCGAGCGACATCGAGGCAAAACAGGCCGTCCTCCATGACGACCGACACCTGTACGTCGACGCGGACCCGGCGACAGCTCACAACCTCACGGTGATCAGTCAGGGGGGCGTCGTCTACGACAAACCACTGAAGCGGTTTCTGTACACCTCCTGGACCGAGCTGACGTTTGAGTTCTACGAGGCCGAGCATCCGGGGGGTCCATTTCGACTGTTCTTCTCGAAGGACTGGGGCCCGTATCCGTGGACAGCTGAAAAGCAGGGCGGCTACGGCTTGAGTATTCCCTCGAAGTTCATCGACCCGGCCGGACAGTCGATGTGGTTGCAGTCGAACGTATGCCCGTGCGCGCCCGCCGGGACGAGTAGCTACGACTTCTCCCTGCGAAGGCTGGAGCTGTCCCCCTCTGCCGCGCCGTAGACGAGCAGGATGAGTACCACATGAGGATCCTGATCAGCGGCGCCTCAGGCAACTTGGGACGAGCCCTGATCGCCCGATTGAAGTCATCCAATCACGATCTCGTGCTCACGGATCTGATTGATCCAGCCGAGGACGACCTGTTTGCCGGCCTCCCGTTCATCGCACTCGACGTCCAGACTGGCGTAGGGCTGGAGCGGGCCGCGGCGGGCTGCGACCTCATCGTTCACCTACCGGCCTGGCATGGGATCCATACCGGCCAACGATCGGAGGCCGACTTCTGGCGTCTGAACGTCGACGGAACCTTCTGGATGTACCAGGCAGCTGCCGCGGCGGGCGTTACTCGCGTGGTGTTCCTGTCCTCGCAGGCATGGCATCGCCACTACGACAAGTACGGGTTCACCAAGCGCCTCGGGGAGGAACTGAGCGAATACTCCAGGCGCAATCATGCCGTCAGTTACGTTGCCGTGCGCCCCGCCGACTTCACGCCCAGCCAGAGCTTCCTGGACTATGGCGTTCGGCTGCTCTACGGCGGAGTCGATCGCGACGATGTCGTCGATGCCACCCTGGCCTCCATCGATTACCTGGGGCAGAAGAGCGCTGCTGAGCCTGAGGCGCTCGTTGTCAATGCCGTCCGGAGGAACGCCTTCACTGAAGCGGATCTCGAGGGCTGGGAGGCGGATCCGATCGGAACCTGCGCCAGGATCTTTCCAGGGTCGCGGGAGCTGCTCGAGAACTACCGATTGGACATTGGCAAGTGCCCAATTGTTGTCGACACGGGCGAGGGCGCAAACAGAGTGGGCCATGAGCCAACGAGGGATTTTGGTACGTTTCTCGAAGAACTCCGACTCCTCGATGAGAGCCTTGGGCTGCCCGTGGTCCGGCATCTACCTGGTCCCGCGTGACCTTCGGGATGCATGCCTTTGGAAGCAATCACTCCAAACTCGTCGAACCATGCCCCTTCGCGGCCGCGAACCGGCAGGCCCACCGGATGGGAGGACGGGATCGTTCGATGTCCGGGCGGGTGCGGCCCCGCCCGGGCGTGGACGTGGGAGGTCGTCAGTCGACGACCATCCGAACGGGGCTCCGCCATCGGGTGAGACCGCGGCATCGAACGGCCGCAGACCCGTCGGCGCGCTTTAGCCCGGTCGAGCCGGCGAGGTCAAGGCTGCCGTCGGCCGCGACCGCGTAACGGGGAGCAGAGGCGGACGCTGTGTTGACCGCGAAGTGGGGCCGAGCCATCCGGGCTGATCGCGACCCAGCAGGGTGCCGTCTGGTTGTCGGCGAAGGGCGAGCCGTCGATGGCATTCAGGGAGCCGACCGGGCCGACGTCGTAGACCGACACGGATCCGGCCAGGGCGCCCGTGGGGGTCGAAAACCCGGATTCGCGATCAAACCGCATCGTAGGCTGCCCCGATGCTGTTCCCCCTCGTGGTCCGGGTGCCGCCCGTCTCGTCGGCGCCAGTGGCAAAGACGACGGCTCCAAGGACCTCGAGATCCTCGTCCTCCGCCACCAGCTCCGGGTCCTTCAGCGGAAGGCCGGTCCACCGAAGCTCCGGGTCATCGACCGGGTGTAACTCGCGGCGGCCAGCCGAGCGATCCCGCGCGACCGGTGGGTCGCCTTCATCGTCACCCCGGCGACCTCCTCCGGTGGCACCGCGCGCTGGTGAGGAGAAAGTGGACGTACGGAAGGCAGGGTCGGTCCGGACGGCCGCCGATCGATCCCGAGATCCGGCAGCTGATCCTCCGGCTGGCCCGCGAGAACCCTCGCTGGGGCTGCGTGCGGATCGAGGGCGAGCTCCGCAAGCTCGGGATCCGAGTGGGAGCGACGACGATCAGGAGCCTGCTCCGGACGGCGCGACTCGGTCCCGCCCCGCGGCGGACCGGGCCGACCTGGACCGAGTTCCTCCGGGCCCAAGCGGATGGGGTCGTCGCCTGCGACGTCTTCAGCGTCGAGACCGCCTGGCTCCGGACGCTCTATGTCCTCGTGTTCATCGAGCTCGGGCGTCGGCGGATCTTCCTGAGCCCATCCACTGCCCCATCCCCACTCGGCCTGGGTCACCCAGCAGGCCTGGAACCTCGCCATGGACCTCGATGATCGCTCGACCGCCATCTGGTTCCTCATCCGCGACCGGGACACGAAGTTCAGCCGACCGTTCGACGAAGTCGTTCGCTCGGAAGGAGCGAGGGTGATCCTGACGCCGATCGGGGCCCCGAACGCGAATGCCTACGCCGAGCGCGTGATCGAGACAATCAGGGCCGAGCGTCTCGACTGGACGCTCATTCTTGGTCGGCGCCATCTCGATCGAACACGTCGGACGGATGCCGAGCACGACAACCGCGGGCGCCCTCATCGCGCGCTCGCCCTCGCGACGCCATTCGCCGACGTCACGGACCTGACGCCGGTAAGTCCCCGAGACGTTCGCCGCCGGGATCAGCTCAGCGGGCTCATCCACGAGTATCACGGACGCGCGGCGTGATCGAATCCGGGTTTTCGACCCCCACGGGCTCCGCCGGAGCGCTCGAGTCACTGCGCGATCGGGTCCGAGCGACCCAACACTCCGACGGTACCGACCACAGACGTCAATCGCCCGCAGCAGAGGCTGACGTGCGCGCCGCCCACGGCGCCTGCCGCCTGCCGCCTGCCGCCTGCCGCCTGCCGCCTGCCGCCTGCCGCCTGCCGCCTGCCGCCTGCCGCCTGAGATGTTGACTGGTATTCTACGCTGCCGCTGTGTTCGGATG